>NZ_CP114904.1:3641111-3943333 GCF_027497215.1 Micromonospora sp. WMMD812
GCAGCGTGGTGGAGGTGTACTCGATCAGCCAGCCGAAGAGCACCGACAGCGCCACCGCCAAGCCGACGCCGGCCCAGACCTGGGGCAGCCGGTCCCGGCGCTGCGACTTGACCAGGAAGGCGACGAGGATGCTGACCACGAGAGTCGCTTCCAGACCCTCGCGCAGGCCGATCAGGTAGGTGGCGAACATCCGAGCTCCGGGTGGTTAGGCACGCCTCAGCTTAGTTAGGGCAGCCATACCTTCCTCCTGATGGGAGGCCCCGTCAAGTTGTTCAGGGCAACAGCACACCGTCGCGTTCCCGCACGTCGCCCAGCCGACGGGGCGCGGCGCGGAGGGGCGGCGGACGGCCCGGGCGCACGCCCCAGATGGCGGACCGTGGCCGGCGGACGGCTGTGGCAGGATCCGGCACGTCCCTACCGCAGACAGGACGACGGTGCCCGACGATCTGCTCACCCCCACCATCGCGCCCGCCGACTATCAGCTGAAACGAAAGCCGTGGCGTCCACAGTCGCTGCTGGTGCCGGCGATCCTCGGCGGCCCGACCGCGGTCACCGTCCTCGCGCTGCTCAACGCCGGCCGGCTCGGCCTGTCCCGGCGGGCCACCCTGACCGTGCTCGGCGCCGGCCTCGCCGCGCTGGCCGCCCGGGTGGCGGTCACCGCGACCCTGCTGCCCGAGGCCACCTTCGGGCCGGCCCGGCTGATCGGGTCGCTCGCCGGGGCGCTGGCCTGGGTGGCCGTCTCGGTCACCCAGAAGACGCGCTACCGGGCGTACGAGTGGCGCGGCGGCGAGCCGGCCGCACTGCTGCTGCCCGGCCTCGCCGCGATCCTGCTGCTCGGCCTCGTCGACGGCCTGCTGATCCGCCTGGTCGTGCGCGGGTGAGCGGGGCGGATGTGGCACTCGCCCGGGCCGCGCACCTGCTCGAGGTGAACCGGGCCGAGGCGGCCCTGGACGAACTCGCCCGGCTGCCGGCCGACGTGGCCCTCGGCGTGACCGCCTTCCGGCTGCGGGCCGCCGCGCTCACCGGCCTGGACCGCTGGGACGAGGTGGCGACCGCCGCGCGGCAGGGGTTGGCCGAGGCCGGGCCGGACGCGGAACTGTCTGCCCGGCTCGCCCTCGCGCTGCGCCGCCACGGCGAGTACGCGCCGGCGGAGCGGGTGCTGATCGAGGCGCTGGCCGTCGAGCCGACGAACCCGGGGCTGCTCTGCCAGTACGCCGACCTCTGCACGGCGGTGGGCCAGACCGACAAGGCGGCACGGCTCGTCGCGCGGGCCGCCGCGCTGGCCCCGCGGTCACCGGCCGTCTTCGCGTCCCGCTTCCAGGTCGCGTACGTCCAGGGCCGGCACCGGGCCGCGGAGCGCATCGCCCGGGACTTCCTCGGCGCCTGGCCGGACGACCCGGCGGCGCTCGCGATGCACGGCCTGGCCGCCGCCCAGCGCGGCCGGATGGGGGCGGCGTACCGCTCCTTCGGGCAGGCCGTGTCGCACTCCCCTGATGACGTCGGAGCGGCTGACGCGGCCTGGGAGGCGCGACTGCACGTCCACCCGCTGCTGCTGCCGCTGCGACCGCTGCGCCGATGGGGCATGCTACGCACCTGGCTGGTGGCGGTGGCCATGATGGCGCTGCCCGCCCTGGCCGGGCTGGACCTGCTCGCCGGGCTGCTCGGGCTGCTCTGGATCACCTACTGCGCGTACGCGTTGATCGCCCCGGCCCTGGTCCGGCGGCTCGTTCAAGGGCGGTGGCGGCCGTGAGAGGTTTCGGGCCCTGGCTGGCGGTGCTGGCCGTGGTTGTCCTGTTGAGCGCGCTGCGCCTGCGGGCGCTGGCGACGGCGGTGTCGCTCGCCTGGCTCGCCTGGTGCGTCTGGACCTGGATCCGCCCCAACCGCCGCCGCGACCACCCTCCCCGCTGACGACACCGGGCCGGCCGCGGTGTGCGGCCGGCCCGGGTCGTCGGATGGATCAGTAGCGGTAGTGCTCGGGCTTGAACGGGCCCTCCACCGGCACGCCGAGGTAGGCGGCCTGCTCCTTGCGGAGCGTGGTCAGCTTGGCGCCGAGGGCGTCCAGGTGCAGCCGGGCGACCTTCTCGTCCAGGTGCTTGGGGAGCACGTAGACGCCAATCGGGTACTCGTCCGTCTTGGTGAACAGCTCGATCTGGGCGATCGTCTGGTTCGAGAACGAGTTCGACATGACGAAGCTCGGGTGCCCGGTCGCGTTGCCGAGGTTCAGCAGGCGCCCCTCGGAGAGCACGATGATCGCGTGGCCGTCCTCGAAGCGCCAGAGGTCGACCTGCGGCTTGATGTTCACCCGCTCGACGTCCGAGCGCTTGGCCAGCCCGGCCATGTCGATCTCGTTGTCGAAGTGGCCGATGTTGCCGACGATGGCCTGGTGCTTCATCCGGGCCATGTGCTCGTGGGTGATGACGCTGAAGCAGCCGGTCGCCGTGACGAAGATGTCCGCCTGCTCGACCACGTCGTCCAGGGTGGCCACCTGGTAGCCGTCCATCGCCGCCTGCAGCGCGCAGATCGGGTCCACCTCGGTCACCACCACCCGGGCGCCCTGCCCGCGCAGCGACTCGGCGCAGCCCTTGCCCACGTCGCCGTAGCCCATGACCACGGCCATCTTGCCGCCGATGAGGACGTCGGTGGCCCGGTTGATGCCGTCGATGAGCGAGTGGCGGCAGCCGTACTTGTTGTCGAACTTGCTCTTCGTCACCGAGTCGTTCACGTTGATCGCGGGGAAGAGCAGGCTGCCCTCGCGCTGCATCTCGTAGAGCCGGTGCACACCGGTGGTGGTCTCCTCGGTGACCCCCTTGATGCCGCCGGCGACCCGGGTCCAGAGCTGCCCGTCCTCGGCGAGCGAGCGGTGCAGCAGGCCGAGGATGACCGCGTACTCCTCGGAGTCGGCGGACTCGACCGGCGGCACGACGCCGGCCTTCTCGAACTCGGCGCCCTTGTGCACCAGCAGGGTGGCGTCACCGCCGTCGTCGAGGATCATGTTGGGGCCCTGGCCGTCCGGCCAGGTCAGCACCTGCTCGGTGCACCACCAGTACTCCTCGAGCGTCTCGCCCTTCCAGGCGTACACCGGCACGCCGGACGGCGCGTCGGGCGTGCCGTGCGGGCCGACCACGATCGCCGCGGCGGCGTGGTCCTGGGTGGAGAAGATGTTGCAGGACGCCCACCGGACGTGCGCGCCGAGCGCGGTCAGGGTCTCGATCAGGACGGCCGTCTGGATGGTCATGTGCAGCGAGCCGGTGATCCGGGCCCCCGCCAGCGGCTGGGCGTCGGCGAACTCACGGCGGAGAGCCATCAGGCCGGGCATCTCGTGCTCGGCGAGCTGGATTTCCTTGCGCCCGAACTCGGCGAGCGCCAGATCCGCCACCTTGAAGTCGCCCTCGGCGACGGTGCTCGGCCGGGCCTCGGACGGCGTGCCGCTGGACGCCGGGAGGGTGCTGGTCATGAAAGCTCCTGTCGGACGATGTGCTGCGCGACCCTCCACCTTACGCGCGCCCGGCGGCGGCGCCCGGCCGGCCGTCGATGCGGCGCCTGCCGGCCGTCGACGCGGCGCCAACCGGCCGTCGGGGCGGGGCCCGGAGGCGGACAGCGCACGGGGCGGTCGACAGTGAACGGACTCTCCGCTCACCACTCGGCCGCCCCGTGCATCCCCCCGGTTTGGTTCCCCGCGCGCTCTCGGACCGTCGTCGCGATAACGCTGCGTACCCATAGAGTCACACTGCGCGAGCGGCGCGTCAAGCTATTCCGGGAAAGTCGGACTTGCGCCCTGGCCGTCGGGCCGCCGCCGGCTCACCGCAGGCCGCTGGAGGCGACGTACGCCTCACCCGACCCGCCGATTCGCACCGACCCGGCGGCCGCACCGCCCACGGCCGCCTGACCGGAACCGAGGGTCAGCGCGCCGGTGCCGTCGTCCACGGTGACCGAGCCGCTCACGCAGAGCACCACCCGGGGCCCGGTCACCGGGAGGTCCACCGCCGGCACGTCGCCGCCCACGGTGACCCGGTACAGCGCGAAGTCCTCCACCGGCACCGGCCAGGAGTCCACCCCGGGACCCACCGGGCGGGCCGCGCACACCGGCTCGTCCAGCACCTCGAAGCGCAGCACCCGCAGCAACTCGTCGACGTCCACCCGCTTCGGCGTCAGACCGCCCCGCAGCACGTTGTCGCTCGCCGCCATGATCTCCACGCCACAGCCCCGCAGGTAGGCGTGCAGGTTGCCCGCGGGCATCCAGATCGCCTCACCGGGCGCCAGCCGCACGTGGTGCAGCAGCAGCGCGACCAGCACGCCCGGGTCGGCCGGATAGTCGGCCGCCAGGGCGCGGGCGAGGGCGGCGTCCGGCCCGTCGACCGGGGCCGCCACCACCGCGGCCACCAGCCCGGCCCGATCGTCCCCCGGCCAGGTCAGCAGCGTGCGTACGGCGCTGCGCAGACCCGGAACCCCGCTCCGCAACGCGGCGACGACCGGCTCCAACGCCGGTACGCCGAACGCGGCGATCGCGGCCGCCGACTCCATCGGGTCACGGAATCCGCAGAGCGCTTCGAACGGCGACAGCGCGACCAGCAACTCCGGCTTGTGGTAGGGGTCGACGTAGTTGCGCTGCCCCTCCGGACGCGCCAGGTCCGCGGCGTGCCCCGCCCGGGCCTGCTTCGCGTCCGGGTGGGCCTGCAGGCTCAGCGCCGCGTCGGCGGCGAGCACCTTGAGCAGGAACGGGAGCCGGGTGCCGAACCGGTTGACCACCGGCGTGCTGAGCCAGTGCTCGGGGTCGGCGGCCAGCACGTCGGCCAGGCTCACCCGCGTACCGTCGCGCTCGACCGCCGCCGGCGCCCCCGGATGCGCGCCGAGCCACAGCTCGGCCTCCGGGCCGTCGCTCGGCACCGGGCGCCCCTGCAGCGTCGCGATCGCCGAGCGGGACCCCCAGGCGTAGTCCCGAATCGGCCCGTACAGCAGTTCCACGTATCAGCTCCCAGGCCGCCCGGACGCCTCGTCCTCCGGCTCCGCCACGGCGGTGTGTGACGCGGCGCCGGTGCCCGCCTGCTCGGCGGCGGCGCTGTAGATGTCCGGCTCGAGGTAGATGACCCGGGCGATCGGCACCGCCGAGCGGATCCGCGCCTCGACGACGTTGATGCCGCGCGCCAACTCCTCGGCGCTGTCGCACGGTGCCACGGCGACCTTCGCGGCCACCATCAGTTCCTCCGGCCCGAGGTAGAGCGTCTTCATGTGGATGATCCGCTCCACCTCCGGGCCGTCGGTCACGGCCCGTTCGATGGCGGCCAGGTCGTGCGACTCCGCGCCCTCGCCGAGCAGCAGGCTCTTCGTCTCGATGGCCAGCACGACCGCGATGGTCACCAGCAGGACGCCGATCATCGCGGTGCCCAGGGCGTCCCACTCACCGTTGCCGGTGGCGAGCGTCATCCCGACGCCGAAGAGGGCGAAGATCAGGCCGAGCAGCGCGCCGAAGTCCTCCAACAGCACCACCGGCAGCTCCGGGGCCTTGGCCCGCCGGATGAACTTCACCCAGGACTGGTTGCCGCGGACGTGGTTGGACTCCTTGATGGCCGTCCGGAAGGAGAACGACTCCAGGATGATCGCGATCACCAGCACGGTCACCGGAACCCACTGGTAGTTGTCAATGCCGTGCGGGTCGTGCCACTTGTGGTAAGCCTCGTAGAGCGCGAACAGGCCACCGACGCTGAACAGCACGATGGAGACGATGAACGCGTAGATGTAGCGCTCCCGGCCGTAGCCGAACGGGTGCTGCGGGGTGGCCTCCCGCTTGGCCCGCTTGCCACCCAGCAGCAGCAGTCCCTGGTTGCCGGAGTCGGCGACCGAGTGGATCGACTCGGCCAGCATCGACGAGGAGCCCGTCAGCGCGAACGCGAGGAACTTCGTGACGGCGATGCCGATGTTCGCCAGCAGAGCGGCGACGATCGCCTTGGTCCCGCCTTCGGCGCTCACGCCCCGGCTCCGCTCCGCCGCGGGACGCGGCCTCGTCCGAGCGCCGCGCGCCGCCGGCTACGTCCGTTCACTGGTTCGACAGCTCCTTCATCTCGGTGATGGCGGGCACCGCCATCGGGTCCAGCCCGTGGGCCAGTGCGAGGTAGATCGAGGCGAAGTCCGGGACCGCGACCAGCGAGGCCAGCCGCTCCAGCGCCGAGCCGCCCTCGGCGGTCACCACGTCGCAGCGCACCCCGCGGCGCTCGGCCAGCGTCTGCACGGCGTCGGCGCGACGCTCCTCGACGGCGAGCGGCTCGTCGGCGTCGTCCTCGGGGTTCAGGCCGCCGTCGCGCAGCAGCACCAACCGCAGCCGCGTCGCGTCGCCCGCGTCCTCGTCGGGGTCGGCGAAGATGTCCCGCTCCCCCTCGACCAGGCCGCCGAAGACGCCGTCGAGCAGCCCCACCCGGCCCCGCCCGGCCTCACCCAGCGCTCCGGTCACCACCGGGTAGCGGGCGTTGGCCGAGAGGGTGTCGCCGAAACGGCGGGCCGCGACGGTGGCCAGCGGGGACGAGCCCCAGACGATCGGGATCGAGCCGGCCAGCCCCAGGGCCAACGACTTTGCCGGGTTGACGAACGACTCCGCGGTCGGCCGGCTCCGGTCGGCGTCCGCGTCGAGCCGCGCCGCGGTCTCGGCGAGGTCCGCCTCGTTCACCTTCACCAGCCCGAGCGAACGGGCGGCGAGCAGCACCGGCACGGTGAGCGCCCAGAGACTGGCTCGGGCCGGGGCGCGGCGGGGCACCGGGATGAACGGCGCCCGGGCCCGCTCGGCGACGGACTGGAGCTGCGAGTCGGGCGCGCCGACCGCGACCAGCCGGGCGCCGCGGCGGTGCGCCGCCTCGGCGGCGCCCAACGCCTCCGGACTGCGACCGGAGGCGCTCACCGCGATGACCACGTCGGCGGCGCCCACCCAGCCCGGTACACCGGCGCTGCGGTGGGCGATCACCGGCACCGGGCAGCGCGGGCCGGCGACCGTGGCGAGCACGTCACCGGTGCGGCCGGCGGTGCCGATGCCGGCGATCACCACGGCCCGCGGCCGGCCGTCGTCGGCGAGCGCGGACAGGTTCGCCTCGGCGGCCAGCGCGGCCGACTCGCGCACCTGCGCCCCCGCGGAGGCGGTGTGCCGCAGCATGCCGCCCGGGTCGCGCTCGGCGAGCGCGTCCGGGTCGTCGAGCAGGGCCTCGTCGGCGTTCCGGTAACCGCTGACCCCGGCCGTACCGTCGATCACGGCTGCTGCCCCGGGCCGCCGCGCGCCTCGTCCAGCAGCAGCACCGGCACGTCGTCGCGGACCTCGAAGATCCGGCCGCACTCGGTGCAGGTCAGCGTCTGCGCCTGCGCGTCGTAGTCGAGCGGTGCGTGGTGCGTGTCCGGACAGGCCAGTATCTCGAGCAACTGCGGGTCCAGGGCCACGGCGCGGCTCCTTCCACGTGTGCGGCGTCAGCCGCCGGCGGTGCCGGCGGCGCAGGCGATCTTATCGGCGAACGCGGTCGAGCACCTCGTCGCGAAGCGCGATCATCCGCGCGCGGGTGGGCGCCTCGACGTTGAGCCGCAGCAGCGGCTCGGTGTTGGACGCGCGCAGGTTGAACCAGGCGCCGTCCGAGAAGAGCAGGGTGAGCCCGTCCAGCTCGTCCACCTCGGCGTCCGGATACGCGGCCCGCACCTCGCGCATCGTCGCGCCCTGGTCGGCCACCGTCGAATTGATCTCGCCGGAGGCGACGTAGCGCTCGTACTCGGCCGCCAGCACCGACAGCGGCTGCGACTGCTCACCGAGCGCGGCCAGTGTGTGCATCGCCGCCAGCATGCCGGTGTCGGCGAACCAGAAGTCACGGAAGTAGTAGTGCGCGGAGTGCTCGCCGCCGAAGATGGCGTTGGTACGGGCCATCTCCGCCTTGATGAAGGAGTGCCCCACCCGCGCCACCATCGGCTCCCCGCCGTGCTCCCGGATGATCTCCGGAACGGCGTGGGAGGTGATGATGCCGTGGATGACCGTCGAACCGGGATGCTTGGCCAACTCGCGGGCGGCGACCAGCGCGGTGATCGCCGAAGGCGAGACCGGCTCGCCCCGCTCGTCCACCACGAAGCAGCGGTCGGCGTCGCCGTCGAAGGCCAGCCCGATCTCGGCGCCGTGCGCGACCACCGCCCGCTGAAGGTCGACCAGGTTGGCCGGGTCCAGCGGGTTGGCCTCGTGGTTGGGGAAGCTGCCGTCCAGTTCGAAGTAGAGCGGCACGATCTCCAGCGGCAGCGGCGACAGCGTGGCGTCACCCAGCACCGTCGGCACCGTGTAGCCGGCCATCCCGTTGCCGGCGTCGACCACCACCCGAAGCGGACGGATGTCCGCGAGGTCGACCAGCTTGCGCAGGTACGCCGCGTAGTCCGCCAGCATCTCCCGCTGCTCGACGGGCCGGCTCGGCGCGCCGGCCGGATGCGACTCGCCCTTGTCCAGCAGCGCCTGAGCCCGGTCGCGGATCTCGGCGAGCCCGCTGTCCTGCCCGATCGGCCGGGCCCCCGCCCGGCACATCTTGATGCCGTTGTACTGCGCCGGGTTGTGACTCGCGGTGAACATCGCCCCGGGCAGGTCGAGCGAACCGGAGGCGAAGTAGAGCATGTCGGTGGAGGCGAGCCCGATCTCGATGACCGAGCGCCCCTCGGCGCGGACACCGGCGGCGAACGCGGCGGCCAGCCCCGGCGAGGTGGGCCGCATGTCATAGCCGATGACCACGGCGTCGCCCGGCTCGTCGGTGGCGTTCAGCAGCTGGGTGAACGCGGCGCCGAGGGCCTCGGCCGCCCGCTCGTCCCACTGGTCCGGCACCGTCCCTCGGACGTCGTACGCCTTCACGATCTGGGACAGATCAGACACCGATTCCACTCCTTGGCTGCAGGTCGTCACGCACCCTGAGCGTATCGGAGGGTTCCGGTCCCGCCTGCCCCAGCCTCAGAGCCGGGGCATGTAGACGGTGTGGTCGCCTCCGCCGGAGGGAGCCGGCGGGACATCCGGCTGCCCGGGGGCCGACGGCGGCGCGCCCGGACCGGCGGACGGGCCGGGCGCGGTGGGGCCGGACAGCGTCGGCCCGAGCTGGGTGGGCTCGCTCCACTGCCCGGGCAGCGGCCGGGTCGGATCCGGCGCGGCGTCCGGACGGGCGCCGTAGACACCGCCGGCCGGCCGCGGCGCCCCGTACGTCCCACCCGCCGCCGGCGGCTGGCCGTACACCTGCCCGGGCCAGCCGGGTCCGCCCGACGCTCCTCCCGCGGAGCGGTACGTGTTGCCACCCGGGTCGCCCAGCGCCCCCGGCTCGTCGGTCGACGCCTTGTCCTCCCGGAACCGGCGGACCAGCAGCACGATCAGCAACGCCCCGGCGACCACCAGCGCGAGGCCGATGAACATCACCGGCGACAGCCCGGAGGACTCCTCGGCGGCGCTGTTCCCGCCCCCGCCGCCGCTCGGCTCGGCGAGCGCCGCCGGGGTCGAGTCACCGTCGGTGGCCGCCTCGGTGGCCACCGGGGTCGGGGTGGGCGAGGGCTTCTTCGACGGGGTCGGGGAGGCGGAGGCGCGGCCACCGACCACCCGGGACGAGTCGGCGGCCCGGCCGAGCGCACGGCCCATCGCGTCGGTCGCCTCGCCGGTCACGCTGAGCCGGCCGTCCGGCGCCCCGGCCGCGAAGGCGACCCGGTACCGGACCGTGATGCCCTTGCCCTTGCAGAGGTTGGGCTTGGCCGGCGAGGTCTGCGAGGTGGCCACCTGGCCGGAGCCGCCGCCCACCGGCACGGGGAACCACCGGCCGCCGTAGCTGACGTGCACCGTCACCTGGTCCGCACCGAGACCGGCGAGGCGCAGCCCGAGCGCCGTACGCAGCAGCACACAACCCTCGCTGCGCTTGCGCACCTCGACGGTCACTCCCTGGGCCGAGCCGCCGGCGGTGAAGCTGCTGGCGGAACGCACCCGCACCGAGTCGTCGTCGGCCAGCGCGGGCGACGCGCCGACCATGACCAGGCCGCCCAGCACCGCGCAGACCGTCGCGAGCCGTGCCGTGTGCCGACGTACCGCCATGATCACCTCGCCGTCTCTCCCCGGATGGGGTCCGCCGGTAGGCTACTACCGCCCCATCCGACGCACCGGTCATAGAGCGCCCCGGATGTGCGCCGCGTTACGCTCCCCGACCCGCCCGCCGCAGCCCTGGGGCCGACCACCAGGCGCCTGTCCCGGCAGCTCAGGTGGGTGGCTTGGCCCCGCCTGCGTGGCCCGGCCGGCCGCTCAGGTGCCCTGGCCAGCCGCGGCGAGGGCGTTCCGGCAGAGCCGGTCGGCGGTCCGGGTGGTCTCCGGCAGCCGATAACGCGGAGTCAGTGCCAACACCTGCCCGGCGGCGTTGTCCAGGCTCATCCGGTGGCCGACGCTGACGAAGACCGGCTTCACCCCGTCCCGGGTACGCAGCACCCGGCCCACCACCTCGCCCCCGTCCCGCAACGGCGACCAGGCGCCGCGGTGCGCCGCGGGCGCTGTCCAGTCGCCAACCAGCGGGGTCTTCCCCACCCCGATCGCTGGCAGGCCGGTGACCACGCCGAGGTGACAGGCGAGCCCGAAGCGGCGCGGATGAGCAAGCCCGTGCCCGTCGCAGACCAGCAGGTCCGGGCGGGTCGTCAGCCGGTCGAGCGCGGCGCGCAGCGCCGGCAACTCCCGGAACGCGAAGAGCCCCGGCACGTAGCCGAAGGCGGGCCGACCCACGCTGACCGCCTCGTCGACGACGTCCAGCGTCCGGCCGTCGAGCACCGTGACGGCCGCTGCGAGGAGGTCACCGCTCTCGGCGTACGCCACATCCAGCCCGGCCACCGTCGCGGGCGCGGCCGGACCGGGCCCGACCAGGTCGACCCGCGACCGCAACTCCTCCTGTACGGCCACCGCCTCCGCCACGCTGCGCGGCGTCCCGACGGCGTACCCGCCGCCGGTGGCCTCCGGTACCGGCCCCCGTGCCGGCTCCGGCACCGCTGCGGCTGTCATCCCCAGCATGCCCCCCGTCCTGATCCCGGCCCCCGGCGTGGCCGCGCCCTCGATCCCCTCGGCCCGCTCATGATCGACTCGACGTCAAGGAAGTCGGGCTTTCCGCACGCTCGGACACCCCCACTTCCCTGATCTCGAGTGGATCAGGCGGGCGGCCCGGAGTCGGAGTCCGTACCCCCGTCGCCGCCGCGCTGCATTCCACCGCCGGCCTGGTCGTTGCCCGGCTCCTGGCCGGAACCGCGCTGCATTCCACCGCCGGCCTGGTCGTTGCCCGGCTCCTGGCCGGAACCGCGCTGCATTCCACCGCCGGCCTGGTCCTTGCCCGGGTCCTGCTCGGGGCCGCGTTCAGTGTTCCTGCGGGTGGTCGCGCCGAAGGCGATCGCGAAGGCGATGCCGATGCCGATGCCGAAGGCGACGCCGCCCGCCCCACCTATCGCGGCCAAGCCGATGACGAGGCCGAGCAGAAGGCCGACCGGCCAGGCCCAGTAGGCGGGCTGCGCGCTTCCGTTGTCGGATCTCGCCATCGCTCGATGGTATTCCGGCAGCACGAGCGGCACGCTCCTCGCGATCCCGCGGCGCTGGTCGCCGCTCGCCGGCGCCCTGCCTCCTCGACCAACGGCACGCTCGCGGGGTTACGTCGCCCCGCCGAGCCGGTCGTCACCGGTCACCGGGTCCATGGCCGCTACTGCCCGATGCGGCCGTCGATCAGTTCACGGAGCAGGTCGGCGTGGCCGTTGTGCCGGGCGTACTCCTCGATCATGTGCACGAGCAGCTCACGCAACGAGATCGTGTCGCCGTCACGCATGGTGCCGGTGGTGCCGAGGTCAGGCGTCGCGTCGACCAGTCGTTCGGCGAACTCGACCTCCGCGCGCCAACTCCGCCATGCCTCCGCGACCACCTCCGGTTCGGCGACCACATCGTTGAAGTCCGCGTCCGGGTCGGTCTCCGTCTTGTAGATCCTCGGCGCGTCCTCGCCGGCCATCACCCGCCGGAACCAACCCCGCTCCACCTCGGCCATGTGCCGGACCAGGCCGAGCAGCGACAGCGTCGACGGCGGTACGGCCCGCCGGGTCAACTGTTCGGCGTCCAGGTCGGCACACTTCAGCTCCAGGGTGAGGCGCTGGTCGCGCAGGTACCCGACGAGCGTCGTCCGCTCGTCGTCGAACCCGCCATCGGAGCGCGGGTCGTCGTCCGGGTGCACGAACATGTTCGACCACGCAAAGCCCTGCGCACGCTTCTCGTCGCCCGCGTCGTCGGTGGGTGAGTCCGCCATACGGCGACACTTGCCCACGCGTAGTCGCACCCGCAACCCCGTTTCGGGTAGTCAGATTCGCCGCAGCCCCAATCGCGGCCGCTCACCGGCCAGGTGGCGTTGCTTGTGTTGGCGCACCTGCTCGTCCAGATCTCTTCGTCGTACTCGGGGTCGTCTCCTGCAATCACCGTTGCGCCCTCGCAATCGTGAGGAAGACGTAGACCATGAGTCACTACAACTGCAGCCCGGTGAGCACCATGACGCGTGGCTCGGTGTAGTCGTCCATGGCGCTGCGCAGCCCCTCACGGCCGACGCCGCTGCCCTTCACGCCGCCGTACGGCATCTGGTCGGCGCGGTACGACGGCACGTCCCCGACGATCACCCCGCCCACCTCGAGCACCCGGGCGGCGAGGAACGCCGTCCGGAGGTCGTGGGTGAAGACGCCGGCCTGCAACCCGTACGCCGAGTCGTTGACGGCGGCGAACGCGGCATCGTCGTCCGTGATCGGGCCGACCACCAGCACCGGCCCGAAGACCTCCTCGGCGGCGACCTTGGCGTCGGCGGGCACGCCGGAGAGCACCGTCGGCGGGTACGTCGCGCCCTCCCGCCGGCCGCCGACCTCGATGCTGGCGCCGGCTCGCACCGCCTCGTCGACCCACTCCTCGACCCGGCGGGCGGCGTCCTCAGACACCAGCGGCCCGACGTCGGTCAGCTCGTCGGCCGGGTCCCCGGTGCGCAGCTCCTGCACCGCGGCGACCAGCCGGGGCAGGAACCCGTCGTAGATCCACTCGTGGACGTAGACCCGCTGCACGGCGATGCACGACTGGCCGGCCTGGTAGTTGGAGAAGGTGGCGATCCGCTGCGCGGCGAAGGTGAGGTCCTCGTCGGAGGTCCAGTCTTCGCAGATCACCACCGCCGCGTTGCCGCCCAGTTCCAGGGTGACGTGCTTCTCCGGCACCGAGCGGCGGATGGCCGCGCCGACCGGCCCGGAGCCGGTGAACGACACCACCGGGAGCCGGGGGTCGGTGACCAGTTCGGCGGCCCGCTCGTTCGGCAGCGGCAGCACCGAGAACATCCCCGGCGGCAGGTCGGTCGCGGCGAGCAGGTCGCCCAGCAGCAGCGCGGAGAGCGGGGTGGCCGGCGCCGGTTTGACTACGATCGGCGCGCCGACCGCGATCGCGGGGGCCACCTTGTGCGCGACCAGGTTGAGCGGGAAGTTGAACGGCGAGATGCCCAGCACGGGGCCGCGGGGCACCCGGCGCACCAGGGCGATCCGGCCGGTGGCGGCCGGATCGGTGTCGAGGCGTTGCAGCTCGCCGGAGAACCGCCGGGCCTCCTCGGCCGCCCACCGGAAGGTCGAGACCGCCCGGCCCACCTCGGCGCGGGCCCACTTCAGTGGCTTGCCGTTCTCGGCCGTGATCAGTCGGGCGACCTCGTCGGCCCGCTCGGCGAGCCGCCGGGAGACGTGGTCGAGCGCGGTCGCGCGCACGTGCGCGGGCAGGGCCGCGGCCTCCGCGGCGACGCCGGCGGCGGCCGCGACGGCCGCCTCGACCTGGTCCGGCGTGGCGAGGGTGGTACGCCCCACCGCCCGGCCGTCGTACGGATGGTGGACGGTCAGCTCGCCCTCGCCGTGGGCGGGACGACCGGCGACGTAGAAGGCTCTCGACTCCACGCCCGCAGCGTAGACGACCGCCTCCGCTCACGGAAACAGTCGCTCAAGGCCTTGTCTGCCGCGAATTCAGTAGCCAAGATGGCAGTCAGATTGCGATAACCTCCGCTGACCTCGCCCCCGGCCACCTTTCGGAGACTCCTCATGAGTGACCAGCAGCAGCTGCGCAACTTCGTCAACGGCCAGTACGTCGACCCGGTGGACGGCGGGTACGCCGACCTCGTCGATCCGTGCACGGGCGAGGTCTTCGCGCAGGCGCCGGTCTCCGGCGCCGCCGACGTGGACGCGGCGATGAAGGCCGCCGCCGACGCCTTCGAGGGCTGGCGCGACGCCACGCCGGCCGAGCGGCAGAAGACGCTGCTCAAGCTCGCCGACGCGGTCGAGTCCCGGGCCGCCGAGCTGGTCGACGCGGAGGTGCGCAACACCGGCAAGCCGCGCCAGCTCACCGCCGAGGAGGAGCTGCCGCCGGCCGTCGACGAGTTCCGCTTCTTCGCCGGCGCCGCCCGCCTGTTGGAGGGCCGCTCAGCCGGCGAGTACCTGGCCGGCCACACCTCGTACGTGCGGCGTGAGCCGATCGGCGTCTGCGCCCAGGTGACGCCCTGGAACTATCCGCTGATGATGGCGGTCTGGAAGATCGCCCCCGCCCTGGCCGCCGGCAACACGGTGGTGCTCAAGCCCTCCGACACCACGCCGGTGTCGACGCTGCTGCTGGCCGAGATCGCCGCCGAGTTCTTCCCGCCCGGCGTGTTCAACGTCGTCTGCGGCAATCGGGACACCGGTCGCGCCCTGGTCTCGCACCCCACCCCGCAGCTGGTGTCGATCACCGGCTCGACCCGCGCGGGCATGGAGGTCGCCGCCGCGGCCGCGCCGGATCTGAAGCGCACCCACCTGGAGCTGGGCGGCAAGGCCCCGGTGGTGCTCTTCGACGACGCGGACGTCGCCGCGGCGGCCGAGGCGATCGCGGTCGGTGGCTACTTCAACGCCGGCCAGGACTGCACCGCGGCGACGCGGGTGCTCGCCGGCCCGGGTATCCACGACGACTTCGTGGCCGCCCTCGCGGAGCAGGCCCGGAACACGAAGACCGGCGCGCCGGACGACGAGGACGTGCTCTACGGCCCGCTGAACAACGCCAACCAGCTCGCCCGGGTGCGCGGTTTCGTGGACCGGCTGCCGGACCACGCGAAGGTCGTGACCGGCGGTTCGCAGGTCGGTGAGCGCGGCTACTTCTACGCGCCGACCGTCGTGTCCGGGGTCAAGCAGGCCGACGAGGTCATCCAGCAGGAGGTCTTCGGGCCGGTCATCACCGTGCAGCGCTTCTCGGACGAGGACGAGGCGGTGCGCTGGGCCAACGGCGTGGAGTACGGCCTGTCGGCCTCGGTGTGGACCAAGGACCACGGCCGGGCGATGCGGATGACCCGGCGGCTCGACTTCGGCTGCGTCTGGGTGAACACCCACATCCCGTTCATCTCCGAGATGCCGCACGGCGGCTTCAAGCACTCGGGGCACGGCAAGGACCTCTCGGTCTACAGCCTGGAGGACTACACCCGGCTCAAGCACGTCATGCACAACATCGAGGGCTGACCAATGGCGTCCTCGGAGGAACTGCACAAGCGGCGCGGCGCGGCCGTCGCCCGCGGCGTCGGCAGCGTCATCCCGTCCTACGTGGACCGCGCCGCCGGCGGCACTCTCATCGACGTCGACGGGCGGCAGTGGATCGACTTCGCCGCCGGCATCGCGGTGACCAGCGTGGGCAACTCCGCGCCGCGGGTGGTCGAGGCGGTGCGGGCCCAGGTCGAGAGGTTCACCCACACCTGTTTCATGGTCGCGCCCTACGAGTCGTACGTGGCGGTGTGCGAGCAGCTCAACGCGCTGACCCCGGGCGGGTTCGAGAAGCGCTCGGCGCTG
Source organism: Micromonospora sp. WMMD812 (assembly GCF_027497215.1). Classification (NCBI taxonomy): domain Bacteria; kingdom Bacillati; phylum Actinomycetota; class Actinomycetes; order Micromonosporales; family Micromonosporaceae; genus Micromonospora; species Micromonospora sp. WMMD812. The sequence goes on from NZ_CP114904.1 coordinate 3,656,928, forward strand.
TTCAACTCCGGCGCCGAGGCGGTGGAGAACGCCGTGAAGATCGCTCGGCACGCCACGGGACGGCCTGCCGTGGTGGTGTTCGACCACGCGTACCACGGGCGGACCAACCTGACCATGGCATTGACCGCGAAGAACATGCCGTACAAACACCGGTTCGGGCCGTTCGCCGGTGAGATCTACCGGGTGCCGATGTCGTACCCGCTGCGCGACGGCGGGCTGGACGGCGCGACCGCCGCGGCCCGGGCGATCGAGATGATCGAGAAGCAGGTGGGCGCGGAGAACGTGGCCGCGCTGCTGATCGAGCCGATCCAGGGCGAGGGCGGTTTCGTCGTACCGGCGCCGGGGTTCCTGCCCGCGCTGCGCGCGTGGGCGACGGCGGCCGGAGTGGTCTTCGTCGCCGACGAGATCCAGACCGGGTTCTGCCGGACCGGCGACTGGTTCGCCTGCCAGCACGAGGACGTCGAGCCGGACCTGGTCACGCTGGCCAAGGGGATCGCCGGTGGGCTGCCGCTGGCCGCGGTGACCGGCCGCGCCGACCTGATGGATGCGGTGCACGTCGGCGGCCTTGGCGGCACGTACGGCGGCAACCCGATCGCCTGCGCCGCCGCCCTGGCCAGCATCGAGACGATGCATGAGCTGGACCTGGCGGCCGCGGCCCGGCGGATCGAATCGGTGATGGCGCCCCGGCTGCGCGCGATCGCCGATCGGGACCCGCGCGTCGCCGAGGTGCGCGGTCGCGGCGCGATGCTCGCCGTGGAGCTGGTGCGGCCGGGCACGCTCACCCCGGACCCGGCGGCGGCCGCCGCGGTGTCGGCCGCCTGTCACACGGCCGGCCTGCTCACCCTCACCTGCGGCACCTACGGCAACGTGCTGCGCTTCCTCCCCCCGCTGGTGATCTCCGAGGACGAGCTCACCCGCGGCCTCGACGTCCTGGACACCGCCTTCGGCTGACCGCCCGACACCGACGGGGTGTCGCGGGCGCGGTCGCCGTGTCACGCCGGTTCCTGCCGCCGTCGTGCTCCTCGAATCGCCGGAGAAGCGGCATGGCCCTGGAAGCGTTATGACTCAGCGGCAGAAATATGCCGCTGAGTCATAACGCTCGTCGGAGTAGGTCGCGCCCCCCGTGTCGCAGTCCGGGCCCACGCGCAGCGGGCCCGGGCCGGCGCGACGTCAGCGCAGCACTTCGACGGTGTTGCGGCGAACCACGTTCTTGCCCGGCTCCCGGATCTGGTCCATGGCCGCGTTGTTGAGCAGCACGCAGCTGCCCGACGGGCCGGTCACCGTCACCGTGGTCGCCCGGTTGTTGTCCAGGTTCGTCACCCGCAGTCGGGTGCCTACCGGGAACCGGCCGCTGGTCGCCGCCGGCGCCGCGCCCTCTTCGAAGAAGGTGATCGCCCCGGAGCAGGCCGACGCCGGCGCCGGCCCCGGCGCACCGGGCGAGGCCATGCCGGGGCGGACCGCACCGGGCTGCGCCGGGGCGGGCTGTGCGGCAGCCCCGTCCACCTGCTCCACCACGTTGCGGCGGACCACGTTCTTGCCAGGCTCCCGGACCAGCTCCATCGCCGCGGCGTTGAGCAGCACGCAGCTGCCCGACGGGCCGGTCACCGTCACCGTGGCGGACCTGCCGTTGTCCAGGTTGGTCACGCGCAGCCGGGTGCCCACCGGGAACCGGTCACTGGTCGCCGCGGGCGCGCCGCCCTCGGCGGAGAAGGTCACCGACCCCGAGCACACCGAGGCCCGCGCCGGCGCGGTGTCCGCGAACCCGAGCCCGGTGCCGATCGAGACGACCACCGTCGCCGCCACCGCCACACCCGCCGCCAGCATGTGCTTCCGCTGCACCTTCACCGTGTCTCCCGTCGTCCGGTGGTGTCCGTCGACGCCTGGTACGGACGGGAGAGCCGCAACGTTCAGCGGGGGCGGAAGATTACAACGGACCGTAACGGGTCCGTGGCGCACCGGTCAGCAGCGCCCAGTAGCGGTCGCCGTAGGACCAGTGCCACCACTCGGTCGGGTAGTTCACCAGACCGGCGCCGCTCAGCGCGTCCACCAGGATCCGGCGGTGCCGTCGGGCGGTGGCGCCGATCGTCGGCGCGGCGGTGAAGCAGGCGTTCGCGCTCGCGAGCGGGGTGGCGTCCACGGCGGTGCCCATGTCCAGCTCGACGCCGTCGTCGGCGCAGAGCGTCAGGTCCACCGCCCCGCCGGTGCTGTGCGGCGCCACCTCCACCGGCGAGACGAACTTGGTGGTCTCCCGGTGCAGCCGCTCCGCCGACCAGTCCGGATGCCGTTCGCGCAGCTCGTCCCGGTAGCCGGTGAAGATGCCGAGCTGTGCCTGGTGCGGCCGGTACCCCTCGATGACCAGCAGGCGCAGGCCCACCGGCAGCGCGCGCTGCGCGGCCACCAACCGCTCCGCGACCCCACGACGCACCCGGGCGTACGCGCCGCCGGGATCGGCCGCGCGGGCGTCGAGCCACAGGTCGGGCAGGTCACGCAGGTCGACCAATGGTTCGCCGTCGTCGGCGCCGGGCACCGCGGCCACGCGAGGGTCGGAGAGGAGGATCATCGCGGGCCGCCCGCCTGGGTCACGCCGGGGCGCTCCGCGTGCCGGGCGAGCGCCAGCGCGACGAGCCGGTCGACGATCTCCCGGTAACCGACGCCGGCGGCGGCCCACACCTTCGGGTACATGGAGTGCGCGGTGAAGCCCGGCATGGTGTTCAGCTCGTTGACGTAGAGGTCGCCGGCCGCCTCGTCGTAGAGGAAGTCGACCCGGGCGAGCCCCCAGCCGCCGATCGCGGCGAACGCGCGTACCGACAGCTCCCGGATCCGCTCCGTCACGTCGTCGGGCAGCGGCGCCGGCACGACCATCGGGTCCGCGTCGCCGAAGTACTTCTGCCGGTAGTCGAACCAGCCACCGGTGACCCGCACCTCGCCGACCGCGGAGGCGTCCGGCCGGGTGCCGCCGAGCACGCCGCACTCCAGCTCCCGGCCGGTCACCCCCTGCTCGACCACGACGACGGTGTCGTGGCGGAGCGCCTCCTCGACCGCCGCCGCCAGGTCGTCGCCGTCGGCCACTCGGGAGATCCCGATTGAGGAGCCCATCCGTGCCGGCTTCACGAACAGGGGCCGGCGCAGCCCCACCACCAGCTTCTCCGGGTCGTCGGTCGCCCGGTAGGTCTGCGCGTCGAACGAGACGTGCGGTGTGATCGGCACGCCCTCGGCCCGCAGCGCCCGCTTCATCGCCACCTTGTCCATCCCCACCGCGGAGGCGAGGATGCCGCACCCCACGTACGGCACGCCCAACGACTCGAGCAGCCCCTGCACCACCCCGTCCTCGCCGAACGGGCCGTGCAGCACCGGGAAGACGACGTCCAGCTTGGCGTGGACGGCGCCGGGCGCGTTCGTCGCGGTGACCAACGCCGTCCCGGCGCGGTGACCGGCCCGCAGCTCCACGACCGGTCCGGTCACCGTCAGCCGGTCGTCGATGGCCCGGCCTTCGGCCACGCCGTCCCGCAGCTCGGCCAGCACCCCCTCCGGCACGAGCCGGAAGCCACCGGTGCGGGTGACACCGATGGCGACCACCCGGTGGCCACCGGCGGCCAGGGCCCGGACCACGCCGAGCGCGGACGCGCAGGAGACCTCGTGCTCCGCCGACGGGCCTCCGAACAGGATTCCGATCCGAACCGGCGCGCTCACGCCGCCACCCCTTCCCACTGCCGGGTCGCCAACCGGGCGACCAGGTCCGCCTCGACATTGCCGCCGGTCAGCACGACGCCGACCGTGCGGTACCTCTCCCGTCCCGCGCCGGGCCCGCCGGCCGGGCCACCGCCGCCCCCGTCCCCCGGGCCGCCGCCGGCCCGGCCGGACGCCTCGCCGTCCAGGCCCGCCATGAGCCGCAGCGCGCCGGCCAGCCCGGCCGCCCCGGACGGCTCGGCAAGCACCTTCAGGTCCAGCAGGAGCAGCCGGAACGCCTCGGCGATCTGGTCGTCGTCGACCCGGACGACGCCCCGCACGGTGTCCCGCAGGACGGCGAACGGCAGCTCACCCACGCAGGTGGGCCGGAGACCGTCGGCGATCGTGGGCGCCGGGGAGACCGGGGTGGGTCGGCCGGCCGCCAGGCTGCGGGCCAGCGAGTCGCAGCCGACCGGCTCGACGCCGTACACCTCGATCGGCCTCCCGGCCGCGGCCAGGCAGGCGCCCGCGACGCCGCCACCCCCGCCGACCGGCACCACGAGCGCGTCCAGCGGAGTGCCGGCCCGCTCCGCCTCCTCGATCAGCTCCAGGCTCGCGCTGCCCTGCCCGGCGATGACGTCCGGATGGTCGTACGCGTCGACGAGGGGATGACCGGACTCGTCGCTGATCCGGCGCGCCACGGCCACCCGCTCCTCCAGCGTGGTGCCGGCGAGGACGACCCGCGCCCCGGCCGACCGGGCCCGGGCCACCTTCGTCGCCGCCGCGTCGACCGGCAGGACCACGGTCGCCGCCATCCCGTGCCGTCGGGCGGCCAGGGCCACCGCGACGGCGTGGTTGCCGGTGCTCTGCGCGACCACCCCGGTGTCGCCCGCCGCGGCGATCCGGCCCACGGCCAGCATCGCGCCGCGCATCTTGTACGAGCCGCCGGCCTGGAGGTTCTCCGCCTTCAGGAGGATCCGGGCGCCGGCCAGCCGGTCGATCGCCGGCGAGTTCAGCACGGGCGTACGGACCACCCGGCCGGACAGCCACCAGGCGGCCTCCTCGACGCGGGCCCGGTCCGGCACGGTGGCCGGACTCGACGAATCTGTGCGGGACATGGTCTCTCCTTCGTGGACGTGGCGGGCGCCGGCGCGGCGGGGCAGGTCGAACAGCCACCCCGCACGGGCCGCCAACAGCCCTCGGTGGACGGCGAGGCTGAGCGCCAGCACCGCCGCGGTGAGCAGGACCGGGTAGCCGGTCGCCAGCAGCAGCCGCGCCGGACCGCCGACCTCGGTGACCGGGCCGACGAGGAACCGGTGCAGCAGCGCTAGCACCGGCATGTGGATCACGTAGACGGGCAACGTCCGGCGCCCCAGCGCGGCGAGCGCGCCACCCAGTGCCGGCCGCCGGGCCAGCCGGACCGCCGCGGCGATGCCGAACACCACCGCGACGACGGACACGACCGGCGCCACCCCGAGCAGTTGGCCGGTGCCGGTCGCCGCCACGGCGGTCAGCGCGGCCGTGTACGCCGCGAGGGCCAGCAGCAGGCGCGGGCCGGTCACGGCGGCCGCCCAGCGGTGGACGGACGGCCGCAGGTGGACGCCGGCGAGGAAGAACACCAGGTTCTGGTAGAGCCCGCCCCGGTTTCCCGGCGTGTCGAGCAGGCCGGCCGCCGCGACGGCGGACAGCGCGGCCGCCGCCGGGAGCAGCACGGCCGGGTGGACCCGGCGCAGCGCCTTGGCGAGGACGAAGTAGAGCGCCAGCGCGTACAGGTACCAGAGGTTGGACGGGGTCACCGTGAGCTGGGCGAGCAGCCCGCCCACGCTGGTGGCCCGGTCGGTCGGGAAGCCCGGCGCGAGGGCCAGCACGGCAGTGTGGATCAGCAGCCACACGGCGTACAGGTAGAGGTTCCGGGCGATCCGGGGTCGGCCGGCCACCGGCCACGACCGCCGTACGGCGTTGGCCGCGAAGATCCCGGAGAGGGTGAAGAACAGCGGCATCCGCATCGGCAGCAGCAGTTCGCCGAGCGTCCCCCAGGCGCCCGCCACCGGCAGCCCGACCGCCCAGTCGACCTGGAGGTAGTCCTTGACGATCACGTGCCAGAGCACCACCAGGACGATGCAGCCGCCCTTGGCGACGTCCGCCCAGGCCAGGCGTTCGCCGCCGGCGGCGGTCGGCCGGGTCGGGTCGGTACGGGTCGTCACGGTCTCTCCTCTCGGCCGGCGGTACACGGATCGGCCGGTTTCGGGCACGCCGGAGGCCGGGGTGCCGCGTATGCGGACCCCCTCCAGGGCGTTGGGGATGTGGTGCCGGCCGGCGGGCCGGGTCAGTGCGGCGCGGGCAGCTGGACGTCGACCCGCAGTCCGCCGTACTCGGCGGGGCGGGCGGCGATGATGCCGTCGTGCGCCTGGGTGATCGAGCGGGCGATGGCGAGGCCGAGCCCGGCCCCGCCGCCGTGGTTCGTACGGTCCCGGGCCAGGCGCCGGAACGGCTCGAACAGGCCGGCGACCGCCTCGGCCGGCACGACCTGGCCGGTGTTGACCACGGTCAGCGCCGGGTCGTCGCCGACCGCGACGGTGAGCGTGCCGCCGGGCCGGTTGTATTTGATCGCGTTCTCCACCAGGTTGGTCACCAGGCGCTCCAGCAGCACCCGCTCGCCGAGGACCACGCGCGGGACGAGGTGGCCCTCCACCGTCACCCCGGCCGCCGTGGCCCGGTCCTGGTACGCCACCAGGACCCCGGTGACGATCTCGTCGAGCCGCTGCGGGGTACGCGAGTGCAGGCCCTGGTCGCTCTCGCTGAGCGCGAGCAGCCCCTCGATGAGCCGCTCGTTGCGCTCGTTGGTCTCCAGCAGCTGGGCGGTCACCAGCTCCATCTGGTCACCGCTGAGCGACCGGGACATGCCGACCTCGATGAGCGTCCGCTGGACCGCCAACGGCGTACGCAGCTCGTGCGAGGCGTTCGCGGCGAACCGCCGCTGCCCCTCGTACCCGGCGGCGATGCGCTCCATCATCTCGTCGATCGACTGGGACAGCCGGGCCAGTTCGTCGCTGCCCCGGCGACGGATCCGGTGGCCGAGGTTCTGCGGCCCGACGTGCGCGATCGGCTCGACGAGATCGCGCACCGGACGCAGGCACCACACCGCGGCGCCCCAGATCGCGACCACCGCGGCCACGAGCGCGACAACGGACACCACCAGCAGGACCAGCTGGGGAAGCTCTCCGAAGACGCCACGGGCCGGCTCACACACCACGCCCAGCCCGGGCAACGGCAGCCCGCAGAGTTGCCGGCCGCGGCTCCACAGGGTGATGAGCAGTTGCTTGTCCAGGGCGGGCAGCGAGTACCCGACGAGCAGGGCGAGCACGCCGACCAGCAGGACGCGCCGGCGCGGGGTCACTCGGGGCCGCCGATCCGGTAGCCGGCGCGGGGCACGGTCTGGATGACGGCCGGCTGGCCGAGCTTCTTGCGCAGCGTCATCACGGTGACCCGCACCGCGTTGGTGAACGGGTCGGCGAACTCGTCCCACGCCTGTTCCAGCAGCTCCTCCGCGCTGACCACGCGGCCCTCCGCGCGCATCAGCACGTGGAGCACGGCGAACTCCTTCGGGCTGAGGTTGAGCGGGCGGCCGTCCCGGGTCACCGCGTGCCGGGCCACGTCCAGCGCCAGCCCGTGCCGCTCCAGCACCGGTGGCACCGCCGGTGCGGACCGCCGCCCGAGGGCCTGCACCCGGGCGACCAGTTCGGCGAAGGCGAACGGCTTGGTCAGGTAGTCGTCGGCGCCCAGCCCGAGGCCCTCCACCCGGTCCCGGATGCCGGCGGCCGCGGTGAGCAGGAGCACGCGGGTGCCGGCGGCGGAGCCGGCGAGGCTCTGGCACACCTCGTCGCCGGTGTGGCCAGGCATGTCCCGGTCCAGGACGGCGACGTCGTACCGGTTCACCCCGATCCGCTCCAGCGCGCCGTCGCCGTCGTAGCAGACGTCGACCGCCATCGAGAGACGACGCAGCCCTTCGGCGACCATGTCCGCCAGCAACCGCTCGTCGTCCGCCACCAGCACCCGCACGCTTCCGCTCCCCCGTGGTCCCTCGTCGTCCGGCATACAGTCTCAAGCTGGAGTTAAGGGTTCTGTAAGGACCTGCCGGAGCCATCTTCCACGCGGCAGCGCTGCGGACAAATCCCCCCAAGAGGGCCGAGGCCGGGGGGTGATCCGCGTCACACCGGACGGCGGATCCCGAGGGTGCTCTGCGCCGGCAGCAGCCCGGACGCCAGCACGGCCCCGGTCAGCGGCGCCACCAACTGGGCGAACCGCCCGACCTGCGGGCCCAGCGCGCGCCACGGCGTCGCGGCCAGTTCGTCAGTCCGCCGCTCCACCTCGTCGCGCAGCCGGTGGCCGGCCTCGGTCGCCACGCCGGCGGCGTCGATCAGGCCACGGCCGGCGAGCCGGTCCTGGGCGGCGGCCCACTCCTGCGCGGACCACCGGCGGCTGGCGAAGACCTCCTGCGGAGCGGCGCCGACCGCGGCGAACGAGACCAGCGACTCGACGCCGTCGAGCCCGGCGGCGAGCAACGCGGCGAGGTGCCCGTCACCGCGGTGTTCGCGCAGGATCGTGGCGGCCTGCCAGAGGGCCAGGTGCGGGGCGTCCGGCCAGGGCAGGTCGGCGTTGGCGGCCGCCAACGGGCGCCCGGCGAGGTCGGCGGCCCGCACCGCCCGGCGGGCCAGCGCGGCGGCCTCGGCCAGCTCCGGCGAGTCGACCCGGTCGCCGAGCACGGCGCGCAGCGCGCGGTCGATCCCGGACAGCCGGGCGGCGAGCACCTTGACCGGGTCGGCGGCCGCCCAGACCGCCGGGACGTACTCGGCGACCATGCCCGGGCTGAAGCTGTAGTAGGTGGCGGTGACGAGGCGCGGCCCGGCCGCGCCGAGCGGGGCGGAGCGGAACGCGAAGTAGCCTGGCCACCGCTCGTCGGTGGCCAGGCCCAGCCCGGCCGCCTCCTCCGTCACCTCGGGCGCGTAGTAGAGCAGGGCATGCACCGGCTCGATCAGCTGCCACAGCCGCCGCACCATCGCGAGTTCCATTGTCGACCTCCCCGAACGGCGAATCTTGTCACTGTCAAGTTATCGAGGTGAGGGCATCTTGTCAATGACAAGATGGAGGTCGGCCGTTCCGCCGTTGGCGATCGAGGGTGAGCTGCGTCACGATGGGCCCGAGGAGGTCGCCCATGGCCGACCCGTGGCTCGCCCTGGAATTCGGCGTCGATCCGGCGGAGCGGATCGCGCAGGTCGGTGCCGCCCACGAGGCGTTCCTGGCCGGCGGCACCGAGGCGGCCCGGCGGACCGACCGGCACCTGCGCGACGTGGTGGCCAACTCGTGGCGCCGCTCGGCCGGCGCGCTCCTCGACCCGGAGACCACCCCGCCCGTCGACCTCACCGACGACGCGTTGGAGAGCTACCGGGCCGCCCACCCGCTGGCCCGGGTGCTGCCCCTCTTCCGGGACCTGCTCGGCGGAATCGCCCAGGACGGCGCACACCTCATGGCGGTCTGCGACGCGCACGGGCGGCTGCTCTGGGTGGAGGGGCACCCCGGCGTGCTCCGGCACGCCGAACGGATGAACTTCGTGCCCGGCGCCCGCTGGGACGAGTCGCACGCCGGCACCAACGCCCCCGGCACCGCCCTCGCCGTCGACCACAGCGTGCAGATCTTCGCCACCGAACACTTCAGCCGACCGGTGCAGCGGTGGACCTGCGCCGCGGCGCCCATCCACGACCCCGTCACCGGCCGGCTCCTCGGCGCGGTCGACATCACCGGCGGCGACCACCTGGCCAACCCGCAGAGCCTCGCGCTGGTCCGCGCCACCGCCCGGGCCGCCGAGGCGCAGCTCGCCGCCGACCGGCCCGTCGAGCCGGGCGTGGCCACCATCGCCGCGCTCGGCCGGGACGAGGCGGAGCTCCGGGTGGACGGCCGACGGATCCGGCTCGGCCGCCGGCACAGCGAACTGCTCGTCCTGCTGGTCGACCACCCCGAGGGACGCACCGGGGAGCAGCTCGGCCTCGACCTCTACGGCGACGACCGGCTGCACCCGGTCACCCTGCGCGCCGAGCTGTCCCGGCTACGCCGGGTGCTCGGCCCCGAGCTGCTCGACTCCCGCCCGTACCGGCTACGGCCGACCGTGCGCGCCGACTTCCGTACCGTGACCGAACTGCTCGACCGGGGCGACCCGGCGGGCGCGCTCGGGGCATACGCCGGACCGCTCCTGCCCGCCTCCGACGCACCCGGAGTGGCGCGACTGCGCCAGCTGATCGACGGCCAGCTCCGCGCGACCGTGCTGGCCACCGCGGACCCGGCGCTGCTGGCCGCCTGGACCGCGACGCCCGCCGGCGCCGACGACCTGACCGCCTGGCAGACCCTCGCCCGGGCGTTGCCGCCAGGCGCGCCGCGCCGGCCACTCGCGGTCGCCCGGATCCACCAGCTCGCGCGGGAGTACGACCTACCGCGCGCAACGTGGCTGCAACGTCCCGGAAACTAACGTCGCCGCCGTCACCGCACCTCGACGGCGGAGGTAACCATGACTCGCTACGACGCGCCCACCCACTGGCAGTCCCGCTACGACCACTTTATCGGCGGCGAGTACGTCGCGCCGCACGGCGGACGGTACTTCGAGAACCCCACCCCCGTGACCGGACAGACCTTCTGCGAGGTGGCCCGGGGCACCGCCGAGGACGTCGAGAAGGCACTCGACGCCGCGCACGGCGCTGCCGACGCGTGGGGCCGCACCCCGGTCGCCGAACGCTCGCTGATCCTCAACAAGATCGCCGACCGGATGCAGGAGAACCTGGAATCCCTGGCGATCGCCGAGACCTGGGAGAACGGCAAGCCGGTACGCGAGACCCTCGCGGCCGACATCCCGCTCGCCATCGACCACTTCCGCTACTTCGCCGGGGCCATCCGGGCCCAAGAGGGCTCGCTCGGCGAGCTGGACGACGACACCGTCGCGTACCACTTCCACGAGCCGCTCGGCGTGGTCGGGCAGATCATCCCGTGGAACTTCCCGCTGCTGATGGCCACCTGGAAGCTCGCCCCGGCACTGGCCGCCGGCAACGCCGTGGTGCTGAAGCCGGCCGAGCAGACTCCCGCGTCGATCCACTACTGGCTCTCGCTGGTGGCCGACCTGCTCCCGTCCGGCGTGGTCAACGTGGTCAACGGGTTCGGCGTCGAGGCGGGCAAGCCCCTCGCCTCCTCGTCCCGGGTCGCCAAGGTGGCGTTCACCGGCGAGACCACCACCGGGCGGCTGATCATGCAGTACGCCAGCGAGAACATCAAGCCGGTCACGCTGGAGTTGGGCGGCAAGAGCCCCAACATCTTCTTCGACGACGTGAGCGCGCAGTCCGACGACTTCTACGACAAGGCGCTCGAGGGCTTCACCATGTTCGCCCTCAACCAGGGCGAGGTCTGCACCTGCCCGTCGCGGGCGCTGATCCAGCAGGGTCACTACTCGGACTTCCTGGCGGCGGCGGTGGACCGGACGAAGGCGGTACGGCAGGGACACCCGCTGGACACCGACACGATGATCGGCGCGCAGGCCTCGAACGACCAGCTCGAGAAGATCCTGTCCTACCTGGACATCGGCCGGCAGGAGGGCGCTCGCGTGTTGGCAGGCGGCTCGCGGGCGGACCTGGGCGGTGAGCTCTCCGGCGGCTACTACGTGGAGCCGACCATCTTCGAGGGCGACAACTCGATGCGGATCTTCCAAGAGGAGATCTTCGGGCCGGTCGTCTCGGTGACCTCCTTCGCCGACCTCGACGACGCCGTGAAGATCGCCAACGACACCCTGTACGGACTCGGTGCGGGCGTCTGGACCCGGGACATGAACACCGCGTACCGGGCCGGGCGGTCGATCCAGGCCGGCCGGGTGTGGACCAACTGCTACCACGCGTACCCGGCGCACGCCGCGTTCGGCGGGTACAAGCAGTCCGGCATCGGGCGGGAGAACCACAAGATGATGCTGGAGCACTACCAGCAGACCAAGAACCTGCTGGTCAGCTACTCCCCCAAGAAGCTCGGCTTCTTCTGATGGGTGGCTCCGGAGAGGGCGCCGCGGTTCCCGGTCCGCCGGGCACCGCGGCGCCGCCCGCGATTCCACCGCGCGCGGTGTCGCCTGCGGTCCCGCCGCCCGTGGTTCCGCCGCCTCGGGCGGTGTCGCCGATCTCGCTGCCGCCCGTGACGGATCCGGTGTCCGTGACGCCGGCCGCGGCCGAACTGCTGCGGTCACTGCGGGAACAGCACGGGCCGCTGATGTTCCACCAGTCCGGCGGCTGCTGCGACGGCAGCGCACCGATGTGCTACCCGGCCGGCGAGTTCCGCACCGGCGGCTCGGACGTGCTCCTCGCCGCGCTGCAGGTCGATGGCGTCCCCGAGCCGGTGGAGTTCTGGATGTCGAAGAGCCAGTGGGAGCTCTGGAAACACACGAGGCTGACCGTCGACGTCGTCCCCGGCCGAGGCAGCGGCTTCTCCCTGGAAGCCCCCGAAGGCGTGCGCTTCCTAACCCGCTCCCACCTCGCCTGACCCCGACCCCCTCCCCGCCCCCCGGTTCCCCGCCCCGTCGATCATGCAGTTGTGGTGCCGATTTGCTGACGGTTCGCCGTCCTTTGTGAGACACCACAACTCCATGATCGGCCAGGGTCAGAGAGCGGAGCTACGCGTGGAGGAGAGGCTTGACCGTTGCGAGGATGTGGGCCGGGCGTTGGTAGAGGTCCACGTCGGTGAAGTAGCGCATTCGCCAGCCGTTGGCAGCGAGCCAGATCATCCGTGACCGGTCGCGTCGCAGGCGTTCCCGTTCGAGGTGGGTCCGGCCGTCGTACTCGATGCCCACGCGGCGTTCCCGGTAGCCGAGATCAAGCCGGTAGAGCGGGATTCCGTTTCTGTCCCGCACCCACAACTGCGGCTCGGGCACCGGCAGGCCGCCGTCGATCAGCAGAAGACGCAATTGACTCTCCCGACGGCACTCCGAACGCGGGTCGGCGAACCGGACCAACTGTCGTGCCTGGCATATTCCGCGCAGCCGGGCGTGGCGCACGATCTCGGCCGAAAGCTCCTCCGGCCGTCACGCCCCCACCCGCAGACGCAGGTCGAGCAACGGCATCGCGTCCATGCGGCGGACCGTCCGGGCAAGGTCGACGGCACATCGGGCAGCCGGTGCGCAGGGCACCCCGACCAGCCGTACGGAATCCCGGACCGGCAGCACAGCCTCGTGCACGATGACGCCCCTGATCCTCGGTACGACCACACCCGCCGGCACGATCACGTGGACGCCATTGCCGGCGGCTCCGAAGCCGTGCAGTCGAGCGCCGGTGGAGAATCCGACGACGGCACCTTCTGGGAGCCGGCGGAAGAGCGCCGCCAGCCGGCCGTTCCCGCTCGTCGGCCGGTCCGTAGACGCCTCTCGACAGCCGACCCAGATGCCCGGCCTCAAGTCGCTGTCTTACCTGCTCACGACTGATGCCGGAACCGATCAGATCCGAGTAGCGGTACAGCTGTGCCATGCCCCGGCACCCTGCCGCACCCCAGGAACCCACCCACCCCCACGCGGCGAGCCTGTGGACAACGTCCACCCCTGTGGAAACCGCCCACAAGCCACCCCCACGTGCTAGCCCCCACGCACCACCTCGCCGATCATGCAGTTGTGGTGCCTCACAAAGGCGCGAGTCGGCTGGAAACTGGCACCACAACTGCATGATCCACGCGGGGAGGGTGGGTGGGTGGGGAGGGTGGGGTGGGCGGGTGGGTGGGTGGGGCCGGGTTAGTCGTCGCAGCCGTAGCCGTCGTTGTCCCGGTCCAGGTCGTAAGGGTCGTCTCCTAGCACCTTCACCGGTCCGGTGACGTAGGCCGGACCGTTTCCGGAGCCGCCCGCGCAGTCGACGTCGCTGGCGATGGGCACGCAGCCGCCGTAGCCCGGATGGCACTGCCGCTCCTGCTTCGTGCCGACGGCGACGACCTGGGTGACCGGCTGCTTGCTGACCACAGACTTGATCAGTTTCCTTCCGGTCTGCACACCGTCGGTCAGGGTCACCTGATAGGTCAGGGTGCGCACGCCGTTCACGCCCTTGGTCCGGATGACCCGCTTGCCCTCGGCCAGATTGGGGTCCTTCACGGTGCGCTCGCCGTACTTGATGGTGGCCGTCTCCGTGACCGTGCGGGTCTCCACCTTCGGACTCGGGGCGGGGGACGTCTCGGCCGGCGACGGGCTGGCGGGTGGGGCCGGCGACGGGCTGGCAGGGTCGACCGGCAGCACTGGGGCCTCGCTCGTCGGCTCCTCGTTCGGCCCGGCAACGATCGGCTCGCCCTGCTGGGCCGCCGCGGCACCCGGCTGGCTCGGTTTCGGCTCCCCGAACACCGCGGCGACGACGGTTGTTCCTCCACAACAGAGCAGCACGAAGGACAGCACCCCGGCGCCGACGATCGTCAGGGCCCGTTGCACGGGACTGAGCCGGCGGAACCAGTTCGGGCGAGCCGCGGATGGCGGGACGAACCCGGTCCCATGCGGCGGGGGAAATGGCGGCGGTTGATGTGTCACCCCGCCGAGTCTCGTCGCCGGACCCGTTCTAGAGATCCCCTGACTTGTTGCTTCACCTGCGACGACCGTCGAAGACGACAACAGCGCGGATGGTGACTGACAACAAAGGTAGTTGTGAGCTCAACCAGTCGACGAGGGCGTGAACCGATCGGCCAACGGGGACCGAGCCGAACGCGGTGGTCGCATTCCTCTTCGAGAACGAGGATCGCCGCGCCGGTGTCGGGTCAGCGGTTGTCCAGCAGGGGTTGGCGCGGGTTCCAGGGGGTGCCGGTGGTGGCGTCGTGGCGGCGGCGGGCTATCGCCGACAGCGCCTCCAGCACGACCCGGTTGCCCAGGTACGCGGTAATGTCGGCGTGGTCGTACGGAGGGGCGACCTCGACCACGTCCACCCCGACCACGGGCAGCTCGTAGCAGCAGCGCCGGACGGCGTCGAGCAGTTGCCGTGAGGTGAGCCCGCCCGGCTCGGGGGTCCCGGTTCCGGGGGCCATGCCAGGGTCGACCACGTCCACGTCGACGGAGAGGAAGACGCCCTCGCACTCGTCGACGGCGATCTCGAAAGCCTCGGACAGGCAGGTGTCCAGCCCCCGCGCGACCAGCTCGGTCATCTCGTACGACCGCATCCGCTGCTCCGCCATCCAGGTGAGCACGTCGGGGCCGGGCCAGTAGCCGCGCAGCCCCATCTGGAGGAACCGGTCGCCGCGTACCGCGCCGGATTCGATGAGCCGCCGCATGGGCTGGCCGTGCCCGTGCAGGCTGCCGAACTCGATGTCCCCGGTGTCGGCGTGCGCGTCGAAGTGCACCAGCGACACCCGGCCCAGCCCGTGCTGTCGGGCCACCCCGGTGGCGTCGGGCAGGGCGATGGAGTGGTCGCCGCCGAGCACGATCGGGATGGCGCCCGCGGCCGCGACCGTGTGGACGGCAGCCTCCAACGCCGACAGCGACCGCTCGATGTCGCCGGAGAACATCTCCACGTCGCCGGCGTCGTACACCCGCAGGTCCTGAAGGCCGTCGACGCGCAGCGCGAGGGACGGGCGGGAGCCGTCGTGCGGCAGGTAGCAGGCCTGCCGGATGGCGGACGGCCCGAACCGGGTGCCCGGCCGGTGCGAGGTGCCGCCGTCGAAGGGCGCGCCCACGATCACCACGTCGGCGTCGGCGAAGGACGCCGGGTCGGACAGGTCGCACGCGGGTACCCCGAGGAACGTCAGGTCCGGTCCGTACATGGCCCCGTAGCGGGTCATCGCTCCTCCATCCCCCACGGCGAACCGTAGCCGGCGAGCAGGTCGAGGAAGGGACGAGGCGGCAGCGCCTCCGGGCCGAGCACGCCCGTCCCGGCCCACGCGCCACCGGCCAGCAGCTCCAGGGCCACCACGGGGTTGACCGCGGTCTGCCAGACCACCGCCTGGTGGCCGTACTCCTTCATCGACCACTCGTTGTCGACGACGTGGTAGAGGTAGACCCGGCGGGGCCGGCCGTCGACGCCGGTGCCGGTGACGTACGTGCCGGCGCAGGTCTTACCGCGCATCCGCCCGCCCAGCGTGGCGGGATCCGGCAGGCACGCGGCCACCACGTCGCGCGGGGACACCGAGAGGTCACCCACCCGCACCGGTGCCACCGAGTCCAGGCCGAGCTTGTGCAACGTCTTGAGCACCTCGATGAACTCGTCGCCGAGCCCGTACTTGAAGGTGACCCGCTTCGCGTCGACCCAGCGCGGGACGAGCAGCACCTCCTCGTGCTCCACGTTGACGCACTCGACCGGGCCGATGCCCTCGGGGAAGTCGAAGACCTCCGGTTCGGAGAAGGGCGGTGTGGTGTACCAGCCGCGCTCGGCCGCCCAGACCACCGGCGGGTTCAGGCACTCCTCGATGGTCGTCCAGATCGAGAACGACGGTGCGAAGTCGTAGCCGTCGACGGTCAGGTTCGCGCCGTCGCGGATCCCGATCTCGTCAATCTCGCTGAACAGCTCGTCGGCGGCGTACCGGGCGAAGACGTCGGAGAGGCCCGGCTCGACACCGATGCCGCACAGCGCGAGCCGGCCGGTCTCGGCCCACCGCTCGGCGGCCGCGAACTGCTCGTCGCCGAGCTTGACGCCGGTCTGCGAGTGCGGGTGCGACGGGTGCGGTCGGGACAGCGACATCGCCATGTCCAGGTAGTCCGCGCCGGCCGCGAAGGCGCCCTCGAAGACCGGCATGACGAAGCGCGGGTCGACCGCGTTGAGCACGTTGGTGATCCGGTGCTCCCGGCAGAGCGCGGCGACCGCGTCGGCCGACGAGGCGTCGACCGGGGCGGCGACGAACCGGGCGTCGTGGTCGGCGATGGCCCGGCTGGCCCGACCCAGGTCGTAGTCGGCCACCACCATGATCTCGAAGAAGGAACGGCGGGCGGCGATGGCGACGGCGGCGGAGCCGACGCCACCGGCCCCGACGAGCAGGATGCGCATCAGGAATCGAACCCCAAACCAAGACGATCGAGCGTACGGAGCCAGAGGTTGCGCCGCCCCTCGCGCGCGTCGGCGCGGGCGAGCGACCAGCGGGTGAGGTTGATGCCGGCCGCGCGGAACGGCTCCGGCGGGAACGGCATCGGCGCGCTGCGCACCAGGTCGAGCCGGGTCAGCGGGGTGTCCGCGCCGGCCAGCAGGTCGAGCATGACCCGGGCGCCGAACCGGGTGGCCCCGACGCCGAGGCCGGTGAACCCGGCCGCGTACGCCAGCCGTCCGTCGTAGGCGGTGCCGAAGAACGGGCAGAACCGGGTGCAGGTGTCGATCACCCCGCCCCAGCGGTGGCTGAACCGCAGGCCGTCCAGCTGGGGAAAGGTGGTGAAGAAGTGCGCGGCGAGCGTGGTGAAGGTGGCCGGCCGCTGTTCCAGCGCGGGGGCCATCCGGTTGCCGTAGTGGTAGACGGCGTCGTAGCCGCCGAAGAGGATCCGGTCGTCGCGGGTGATCCGGTAGTAGTGGAACTGGTTGCCGGTGTCGGCGAGCCCCTGGCGGTTGGCCCACCCGATCGCCTTGCGCTGCGCGGCGGTGAGCGGCTCGGTCATCAGCGCGTAGTCGTAGACCGGCACCAGCCAGGCCCGCAGCCGGCGCAGCAGCGGCGGGAACGCGTTCGTGGCGAGCACCACCCGGCCGGCCCGCACGCTGCCGGGGGCGGCGTCCGCGCCGCCGGCGGTGACCGCCCGCAGCGCGCCGCCGTCGCGGCGCAGCCCGGTCACCCGGGTGTGCTCGGCGATCCGCACGCCGAGGCTCAGGCAGGCCCGGCGCAGCCCCCAGGCAAGCTTGGCCGGGTCGAGCAGGGCGACCCGGTCGGCGTCCCAGAGCGCGCCGAGGTACGTCGGTGAGTCCACCTCGGCGCGTACCTCGTCGCGGTCGAGCAGCCGCACGTCGCGGCCGTAGCGGCGGCCCAGTTCGGCCTCCTCCGCGAGCCCGTCCAGCTGGTACGGCTCGACCGCGACCGCCAGCTCACCGGTGCGCTCGAAGTCGCAGTCGATGCCGTACTCGGCGATCGTGTCCGCGATGGCGTCCAGGTTCTCCCGGCCCAGCCGTTCCAGCTCCTCGATCTCGTCGGGGAACCGCTCGACCCCGTTGGCCAGGCCGTGGGTGAGCGAGGCGGCGCAGAAGCCGCCGTTGCGCCCGGACGCCGCCCACCCGCAGGTGCCCGCCTCGAGCAGCAGCACGTCCCGCCCGGGGTCGTCCCGCTTGGCCAGCAGCGCCGCCCAGAGCCCGCTGTACCCGCCGCCGATCACGAGCAGGTCGGCGGTGTGGGTGCCCCGCAGCGGCGGGAGCGGGTCGGGGCGTTCCGGGCGGTCGAGCCAGTGCGGCACGGGCGCCGCGTCGGCCAGCGCCCGGCCGGTATGCGGACCGGTCATGACGGACGCCGCGCCGGTGCGTCCCCCGCCGCGCCGACCCGCAGGGCGGCGCGTTGACGGCGTCGGCCGGGCACCGAGCTGGCCAGCACCAGCAGCAGCGCGATCACGAACATCGCGGTGCCGATGACGTTGACCTGCGGCGGGATGCCCCGCTGGGCGGCGCCCCAGACGTACATCGGGAACGTGACGGTGGTGCCGGCGTTGAAGTTCGTGATGATGAAGTCGTCGAAGCTCAGCGAGAAGGCGAGCAGCGCGGCGGCCACGATGCCGGGCAGCACGAGCGGCAGGGTGATCCGCCGGAACGTCTGCCACTCGTTGGCGTAGAGGTCCATCGCGGCCTCCTCCAGCCGGGAGTCCATCCCGGCCAGCCGCGCCTTGACCGTCACCACCACGAATGAGACGCAGAACATGACGTGCGCGATGACGATGGTCCAGAAGCCCTGCGGCACCCCGGCGGAAACGAAGAGCGCGAGCAGCGAGGTGCCCATCACCAGCTCCGGCGTCGCCATCGGCAGGAAGATCAGCACGTTGATCCCGGACCGGCCGCGGAAGCGGTGCCGGACCAGGGCGAACGCCATCAGCGTGCCGAGCACCGTGGCCACCACCGTTGCGATGAAGCCGATCTGCACGCTGCGCACCACCGCGTCGCACATGTCCGAGGTGGCGCACGGGTTCCGCCAGTTGTCCAGGGTGAACTCGTGGAAGTCGTACGACAGCCGGCTGGACGGCCGGTTGAACGACAGCCCGGCCACCACCAGGATCGGCAGCGACAGGTAGCCGAGCACCAGCAGCGCGACGACCATCACCCACCGCTCGGCCAGCCAACGGGACAGTCTCACAGGACCTCCTCCGTGCCGGCCCGCCGCAGGTACACGAAGACCACCGCGAGGATCGCCGCCATCAGCAGGAACGAGAGCGCCGCGCCCTGCGGGTAGTCGAGCCGGACCAGGAACGCCGAATCGATGACGTTGCCGATCATGTACTCGTTCGGTGTGCCGAGCAGTTCGGCGTTGATGTAGTCGCCGCTGGCCGGGATGAAGAAGAGCAGCGTGCCGGCGACCAGACCGGGCATGGACAGCGGCAGCGTCACCCTGCGGAACGCCCGCAGCGGGCTCGCGTACAGGTCGCTGGCCGCCTCCAGCAGCCGGTGGTCCAGCCGCTCCAGGCTCGCGTACAGCGGCAGCACCAGGAAGGGCAGGAAGTTGTACGTCAGGCCGAGCACCACCGCGAACGGGGTGGCCAGCAGCCGGCCGTCCGGGCCGAGGAGGTGGATGTCGCGCAGCAGCCCGACGAGCCAGCCGTTGTCCGACAGGATCGTCTTCCAGGCCAGCGTGCGGACCAGGAAGCTGGTGAACATGGGCGCGACCACGCAGACCAGCAGCAGGTTCTTCCACCGGCCGGCCTTCTGCGCGATGGCGTACGCCAGCGGGTAGCCCATCAGCAGGGCGAGCACCAGCGCCAGTCCGGCGTAGAGGAACGACCGGAGGAACTGCGGCCAGTACGCCGACAGCGCGTCCGGGTAGTTGCCGAACGCCCAGGTCAACGCGTAACCGGTGGACAGTGACCCGGTGGGGTCGTAGAGGCTGGCCGCGGCGAGTTGCACCAGGGGCAGGGCGAAGAAGACGAACAGCCAGGCCGCGCCGGGGAGCAGCAGCAGGTACGGCAGGAACCGGTACCGCCCGCGCCGGGCGGCCGGCGGCGGCGTCGCCGTCGACTGCCCGGTGGGTACGTGCGCGAGAGCACTCACGAGGTCACACCCACCGGCTCGTCGACCGCCGGGCTGGTCCGGTCGGCTTCGCCCGGCTCCCGGGGCAGCAGGAACGCGTGCCGCGGGTCCCAGTGCGCGACGGCTTCGGTGCCGACTGCGAGCCGTTCGGCGGCGCCGCTGTTGGCCGCGAAGACCGACAGCTCGCTGCCCCAGCCGGTCCGCAGCAGGTACTGGGTGCTGACGCCGACGTAGGAGGCGTCGGTGACCACCCCGGTGACGTGCTGGTGGCCGTCGGGGACCTGGTCGGCTCCGCCGACCAGGTGCAGCTTCTCCGGGCGTACGCCCAGATAGACGGGCCCACGGTCGACCCGGGCCCGGTCAGCGGGCACCGTGTGACGGGCGCCGTGCGCGGTCACCGGCACGTCGCTCCCCGCGGTGCCGGCGGCGTCGCCGGCCAGCAGGTTGGACTGGCCGAGGAAGTTCGCCACGAACGCGGTGGCCGGGAACTCGTAGAGGTCGGCCGGGGCGCCGAGCTGTTCGATCCGCCCCGCGTTCATCACCGCGACCGTGTCGGCCATCGTCATGGCCTCCTCCTGGTCGTGGGTGACGTGCACGAACGTGATGCCGACCTCGGTCTGGATCCGCTTCAGCTCGATCTGCATCTGCCGACGCAGCTTCAGGTCGAGCGCCCCCAGCGGCTCGTCCAGCAGCAGCACCTGCGGGTGGTTGATCAGCGCGCGGGCCAGCGCGACCCGTTGCTGCTGCCCGCCGGAGAGCTGGGCCGGCCGACGCCGGGCGTACCCGTCGAGCTGCACCAGCGACAGCATCCGCTCGACCTGGTCGTCGACCTTGCGGATCCCGCGCCGCCGCAGCCCGAAGGCCACGTTCTCGAAGATGTCCAGGTGCGGGAAGAGGGCGTAGCTCTGGAACACCGTGTTCACCGGCCGCTTGTACGGCCGCAGCCGGGCGATGTCCCGGTCGCCGAGCAACACCTGCCCACTCGTCGGCTCCTCCAGCCCGGCGATCATCCGCAGCGTCGTGGTCTTGCCGCACCCGGACGCGCCGAGCAGGGCGAAGAACGAACCCTGCGCGATGGTCAGGCTGAGGTCGTCCACCGCGGTGAAGATGCCGAACCGCTTGGTGAGGTTGGCCAGTCGCAGGTCGCCGGCCGGGGTGTCGCGTCCCACTGTCGTCCCGCCCAATCCGTCGTCAGGCCCCGATGACCTGCTGGAACTTGCCTTCGTACTCGCGCTCCTGCTTCTCGTCCAGTGCCATGAAGACCTTGGACTTCGACAGCATCGCCTCGTCCGGGAAGATCAGCGGGTTGGCCGCCAGCTCGGGGTCGATCTTCTCCATCTCGGCCTGCGCGCCCTGGACCGGGCAGATGTAGTTCACGTACGCGGCCAGCTGGGCGGCCACCGCCGGGTCGTAGTAGTAGTTCATGACCTGCTCGGCGTTGCCCTTGTGGGTGGCCTTGTTCGGCACCAACATGTTGTCCGACCAGAGCATCACGCCGGACTCGGGCACCACGAACTTGACCTTCTCGTCCTCGAAGCCGAGCTGGATGACGTCGCCGGACCAGCCGATGCAGGCGGCGATGTCGCCCTTGGCCAGGTCGGGCGCGTAGTCGTTGCCGGTGAACTTGCGGATCTGCCCCGAGTCCACCGCCTTCTTCAGCTTGTTGACCGCGTCGTCGAACTGCGCGGCGGTGAAGTTGGACGGGTCGTGGCCGTTGGACTGCAGCAGGAGGCCCATGGTGTCGCGCATCTCGGACAGCGCCGTCACCTTGCCCTTGAGGTCGGGGCGGGTGAGCAGCTCGTCGACGGTGCGCAGCTCCTTGGTGACGTTGCCGTTGTAGGCGATGCCGGCCAGGCCGGACTGCCACGGCACGGCGAGCTGGTTGTCCTTGTCGAACGAGCGACCGCGCAGGGACGCCAGCAGGTTCGCCTCGACGTTCGGGATCTTGGACTTGTCCAGCTTCTGGACCCACCCGAGGCGGATCATCCGCGCCGCCATCCAGTCGGTGAGCACCATGATGTCCCGGCCGGTGGACTGACAGCCGGCGAGCTGGTTCTGCACCTTTCCGAAGAACTCGTTGTTGTCGTTGACGTCCTCGGTGTACGTGACCTCGATGCCGTTCTTGGCGATGAACGCGTCGAGCGTCGGCCGCTTCGACTCGTCCTTCTCGTCGACGTCCATGTACTGCGGCCAGTTCGAGAAGGCCACCTTCTTCTCCGTGCCGGAGAGGTCTTCGCTGACGCAGCCGGCCTCGGTCTGCTGCGCGCCCTTGGTGCCGCAGCCGGCCAGCGACCCGCCGACGGCGAGCATCGCGGCCGAGCCGAGGGTGCCGGTGAGCAGACCGCGCCGGGAGAGGGGCCGGAGGGGACTACGCATGTGACGACTCCTTCGGGGGTCATCGTCGGCGGCGGGGACGGGG
The DNA here is from genome assembly GCF_027497215.1 of Micromonospora sp. WMMD812. Classification (NCBI taxonomy): domain Bacteria; kingdom Bacillati; phylum Actinomycetota; class Actinomycetes; order Micromonosporales; family Micromonosporaceae; genus Micromonospora; species Micromonospora sp. WMMD812. Next base: position 3,679,158 of record NZ_CP114904.1, read on the forward strand.
GTGGCGACGCCGGCGGGAGGGTCAAGTGCGATGGACGACTGATCCTGACATGGGGTGACCTTCCTTACAAGGGATTCCGTTGCGGGATTAGCTCTGGACGACGAAATACGCCAGACTGCGCGAGGCACTAGGCTCACAGCGCGGGAACCGACATGGGGAGCGGTCGATGACGAACCGGCAGCAGGAGAACGGCAACGGCGGACGGCGGCTGGCCGTGCGCGACGGCGCCAGTCACGCTCTGCTAGACGACGTGGCCAAGCAGATCATCGAGCAGCTCCAGGAGGACGGGCGCCGGCCGTACGCGACCATCGGCAAGGCTGTCGGGCTCTCCGAGGCGGCGGTGCGGCAGCGGGTGCAGCGCCTGCTCGACGCCGGCGTGATGCAGATCGTCGCGGTCACCGACCCGCTCCAGCTCGGCTTCCCCCGGCAGGCGATGATCGGCCTGCGCACCGACGGCGACCTCGAGGCAGTGGCCGACCGCCTCGCCGAGCTGGAGGAGGTCGATTACGTCGTGATCACCGCCGGCTCGTTCGACCTGCTCACCGAGGTGGTCTGCCGCAACGACGACCACCTGCTGGAGATCCTGCAGCGGCTGCGGGCCGTCGAGGGAGTGCTCTCCACCGAGGCGTTCGTCTACCTCAAGCTCCGCAAGCAGACCTACACCTGGGGTACGGCCTGACGCCGCCCGCCCCCGCGGCCCGCCGCGAGCCCGGCCCACCTGCAACCTGTGATGCCGACGCTTTAGAGCTGATGTCGTAAACGACTCACCGCAGGGCGCGGCACCACCCCGACGCTCGCCCGACCGCACCGATGCTGCCGATGGCGCTGGAGTTCCCGGACGTGCCGGCACCCACCCCGACGCCCCGCGCCCCGGCCCCGGCCCCGGCCCCAAGCGCGGGCCCCGAGCCCGGGCCCCTTGCCACTACCCCGCACCCCCGCCCCGCGCCCGGCCCCGCGCCTCGACCCCGGCCCGTGCCCCAGCCCCGGCGGGAACTGCCCCGCTTCTGCCGCCGCGCCGACCGCGTGATGTCGTAGACGACTCAGCTCCAAAGGACCCGGCCCACCCACCAGCCAGACCGTGGCGGGTCGCCGGCGAGCAGACCGGCGGGGGAGGCGGCACCCGCGAGCGGGCTTCCACCAGGCCCAACACGGCGATGCGGATTCCGTTGTATGGCCGACACCGATAAGCAGAATTCGTTGCCATGCAGGCTATACACCACCGATACCACTTGCCAGAGCGGTGCGAGCTGTGCGATAACCGTGGGCAGAGCGGCCGGTACGTCCCCCTGACCGGCCCGAGACCGATGGGGCTGACATGGCCAACGCCACCGACCACCTCTGGATGCACTTCACCCGGATGGCGAGCTACTCCGCCGGCGAGGTGCCGACCATCGTGCGCGGCGAAGGCGCGTACGTGTGGGACTCCCAGGGCCGCCGCTACCTGGACGGGCTCGCCGGCCTCTTCGTGGTGAACGCCGGCCACGGCCGCACCGAGTTGGCGGACGCCGCGGCCAAGCAGGCGGCCGAGTTGGCCTACTTCCCGCTCTGGTCCTACGCCCACCCGAAGGCGGTCGAGCTGGCCGAGAAGATTTCCACGCTCACGCCGGGCGACCTGAACCGGGTCTTCTTCACCACCGGCGGCTCCGAGGCCGTGGAGGCGGCGTGGAAGCTGGCCCGCGCCTACTTCAAGCGCACCGGCAAGCCGAACAAGCACAAGGTGGTCAGCCGCTACATCGCGTACCACGGCACCTCGATGGGCGCGCTGTCGATCACCGGCCTACCAGGCATCAAGAGCGACTTCGAGCCACTGGTCCCGGGTGGCATCAAGGTGCCGAACACCAACTTCTACCGCGCCCCGGAGCACGGCGACTCGCCGGAGGCGTTCGGCCGGTGGGCCGCCGACGAGATCGGGCGGGCGATCGAGCGCGAGGGGCCGGACACCGTGGCCGCGGTCTTCCTGGAGCCGGTGCAGAACTCCGGCGGCTGCTTCCCGCCGCCGCCCGGCTACTTCGAGCGGGTCCGGGAGATCTGCGACGCGTACGACGTGCTGCTCGTCTCGGACGAGGTGATCTGCTCGTGGGGCCGGCTCGGCGAGTACTTCGGAGCCGTCCGCTACGGCTACCAGCCGGACATCATCACCACCGCGAAGGGCATCACCTCCGGCTACGCCCCGCTCGGCGCGATGATCGCCAGCGATCGGCTGATGGAGCCGTTCCTCACCGAGACCGGCATGTTCGCCCACGGCGTGACGTTCGGTGGTCACCCGGTCTCCTGTGCGGTGGCCCTGGCCAACCTGGAGGTCTTCGCCCGCGAGGACCTGGTCGGTCACGTCCGGGCCAACGAGGCGGTGTTCCGCGCCACCCTGGAGAAGCTCAACGACCTGCCGATCGTCGGCGACGTGCGGGGCGACGGCTACTTCTACGGCATCGAACTGGTGAAGGACAAGGCCACCCGGGAGACCTTCGACGAGGCCGAGTCGGAGCGGCTGCTGCGCGGATTCCTCTCCACCGCGCTGTTCCAGGCCGGTCTCTACTGCCGCGCCGACGACCGCGGCGACCCCGTCGTGCAGCTCGCCCCGCCGCTGATCGCCGACCAGCAGCAGTTCGACGAGATCGAGCAGATCCTCCGCGCCGTGCTCACCGAGGCCTGGCAGCGCCTCTGACGTGGGCTACCGGGACCTGTCGTACTGGCTGTCCAGCCTGGAGGAACCGCTGACACCCCGCCCGCCGCTGCCCGGAGACGCCGACGCGGACGTGGTGATCGTCGGGGCCGGTTACACCGGGCTGTGGACGGCGTACTACCTGGCCGTTGCCGACCCCACGCTGCGGATCACCGTCCTAGAGCGGGAGATCGCCGGCTACGGGGCGTCCGGGCGCAACGGGGGTTGGTGCTCCGCGCTCTTCCCCACCTCGCTCACCGGCCTGGCCCGGCGGCACGGCCGGGACGCGGCGATCACGATGCAGCGGGCCATGCGGGAGACGGTGCGCGAGGTCGGACGGGTCGTCGCGGCCGAGGGCATCGACTGCGACTGGGCGCCCGGCGGCACCGTCGTGCTCGCCCGCACCGACGTCCAGCTCGGCCGGGCCCGCGCTGCCGTCGCCGAGGCGCGCGCCTTCGGCTTCGGCCCGGACGACCTGGCGCTGCTCGACGCCGACGAGGCCACCGCCCGCTGCGGCGCCGAGGGCGTACGTGGCGGGACGTACACGCCGCACTGCGCGGCGGTGCACCCGGCCAAGCTGGTCCGGGGGCTTGCCCGGGCGGTGGAGCGGCTCGGGGTGAGCATCCACGAGCGGACGCCGGTCACCGAGATCCGGTCGGGCGCGGCGGTCACCCCGGCCGGGATGGTCCGCGCGCCGGTGGTGGTCCGTGCCACCGAGGGGTACACGCCGGAGCTGCCCGGGCAGCGACGCACGGTGGTGCCGGTCTACTCGTTGATGGTGGCCACCGAGCCGCTGCCGGCGGAGACCTGGGCGCGGATCGGGCTGGCCGCCCGGGAGACCTTCGCCGACCACCGACACGTGATCATCTACGGGCAGCGCACCGCGGACGGGCGGCTCGCCTTCGGCGGGCGGGGCGCGCCGTACCACTTCGGTTCCCGGGTCCGGCCCGGCTACGACCGGGAGCCGGCGGTCTTCGCGGCGCTGCGTCGTACCCTCGGCGATCTCTTCCCGGTGCTCGGGCCCGACGTGCCGGTGACCCACCGCTGGGGCGGGCCGCTCGGGGTGGCCCGGGACTGGTCGGCCTCCGTCGGGCTGGACCGGTCGACGGGGCTCGCCTGGGCGGGCGGGTACGTCGGCGACGGCGTCTCGACGACCAACCTCGCCGGGCGTACGCTCGCCGACCTGATCCGCGGCGTGGCGAGTGACCTGACCGCGCTGCCGTGGGTGGGTCACCGGTCTCCGCGCTGGGAGCCGGAGCCGCTGCGCTGGCTCGCCGTCAACGCCGGTCTGCGGGTCATGTTCTCGGCCGACGCGGCCGAGGCCCGCACCGGCCGCCCGGCGCGCCGCGCGGCGGTCTTCGGCCGCTTCCTCGGCCACTGAGCCGGCCGCCGCGCCCCGGGACGGGTGTGCGGGAACCGGCACCCGGCCCGCGTCCGGCTCCCTAGCCTGGCACTCAGGAGCAGCTCGGAACGTTGACGGAGGCCGGCGTGAGCACTGAGGCGATCATGGACGCGTTCGACGGCGAGCAGGAGGTCGAGCTCACCGTGACCGGGCGGAAGAGCGGGCGGCAGATCAGCCACCCGGTCTGGTTCGTGCAGGAGGAACAGAGCATGTTCCTGATGCCGATCACCGGCTCGGACAGCGACTGGTTCAAGAACGTCAGCCGGACGCCGATGATCCGGGTGGCGGCGAACGGGACGGCGGTGAACGCCCCGGCCACCCCGATCATCGAACCGGACCAGGTCGACCACGTGGTGGGGATGTTCCGCGACAAATACGGCGCGGAGCAGGTGACGAGCTACTACCCGAAGCACGACGTCGCCGTGCAGGTGCCGCTCGGCTGACCGCCCCGGCTCAGACGTTCGGGGGGATGACCCGGAGGTGGCCCCGACGGCCGGTGGGGTGCGACTGCGCGTCCTGGTCGTCCTCCGGCGGGCGCGGGGCCGGGCGGGCCGCCTCACGGACCGCCTCGGCCAGCGCGACCAGGTCGTCGGTGGTGGGCGGCGGCGGCTCGAACTCGCCCTCGTGGCGCACCACGTCCCAGCCCCGGGGCGCGGTCAGGCTGCGGGCGTGCGGTTCGCAGAGGTCGTACGTGTGCGGCTCGGCGAAGGCGGCCAGCGGGCCCACCACCGCCGTCGACTCGTTGTAGACATAGGTCAATGTGGCGACCGCTTGCCGGGGGCAGCCGTTACGGGAGCAGCGCCGTGGTGACCTCACGGCGGCAGGGTATCCCCATTACCGGGTCCGGCGCACCGCTTCGCGTTGCGACACGCCCGTCACGGTGATCACAATTCGCGCCCTCTGCGCGTCGCTTCCGGCTCCGGCGCGCCCGACGGTGGCGCTGCCGCAGGCCAGGCCGGCGCGCGGGCTACCCTGTGCCTCATGACGAGCCCGGAACACCGCCGCCCCGGCTCCGGCCGGCGCGCCCACCGCGACCGCCACGGGCGCGGCCTGCGCGGACGGCTGGTGCCGGCCACCGTGCCACTGGCCCGGACCAAGGCCGAGGTCTTCGACGACCTGGTCCTCGACACCGTCGAGACGCTGGAGCGCCGGTTCGCCAAGGAGCTGGCCGGGGTCGAGTTCGCGGTGGAGGACGTTCCGCCCGACCTCAACGTCTACGACTCCGACGTGCTCGAGGACGGCGAGGTGCCGCTGGCCCGACTGCTGCCCGGCCGGCCGGGCCGGCAGGAGGTGCCGCCGCGGATCGTGCTCTACCGGCGGCCGCTGGAGTTCCGCGCGATGGACCGGGAGGATCTCGCCGACCTGGTGCACGACGTGATCATCGAGCAGGTGGCGAACCTGCTCGGGGTCGACCCGGACGAGCTGGCGTGAGCGACCCGGCCCCCACCGGGCCGCCAGCCGCCACCGGGCCGGGCCTTTCCCGCTGGGACGCGGCCTGAGCCGGGCGGCCCCCACCGCCCGGGCCCGGCGTCCATCAGGCGGCTCGCCGCTTCAGCTTGCGCCGCTCCCGCTCGGAGAGCCCACCCCAGATCCCGAACCGCTCGTCGTGGCCGAGAGCGTATTCGAGGCACTCCGTCTTGACCTCGCAGCGAGAGCAGATCCGCTTCGCCTCGCGGGTCGAACCGCCCTTCTCGGGAAAGAACGCCTCCGGATCGGTCTGCGAGCACAGCGCCCGCTCCTGCCACTCCGGCGCGTTTCCGAGCAGGTCGGCCACCTCAAGCTGGCCGTCCATCAAATGCCTCCTTGCCGCGCACCGGCGTCATCGCCGCTGCAACCCCCCACGCGAAAGGCGTGCTTGTCCGTCCGGACCCGTTTTGATGCGTTCCGTGCGAACAACCCCATTCAAATTACACGCGTGTAATGCGTGCGCCGTCAAGCCAAACTTGATAATGGAGTCGCCCTCCCGACACGCCCCGGTCGGCCATCCGGCCACCCGGCCTCGCAACCTGCCCTATCGATTCAGACCCCGCCCGAGTAACGCCCTCTCCGGCGAGTTGCCGGAGATTTCTGCCGTGGCGCCTCCGTGCCGCGCCCATCCGACAGTGGCCGGCACGCCGCGGGGGCGCCCCCGGACCGAGATGCTGATCTTGGTGGGGCACAGGTTAACGCGCCTCGGGCCGGACCGCCCGTCGACCGGTAGACGACGACCGCGCTCCGTCCACCATGTGGACGGAGCGCGGGTGCGGGAGCGGGTCGGACGTCAACCGGAGCCCGCCGGGGCGCTGCTCGGCCAGGTGAACTCAGCCACCACACCGCCGGCGACCCGGATCGTCCCGGCCGGCGTGTCCTCGTCCCACCAGACGGTATAGACCCCGGCGGCCAGGTCCGGGTACACGGCACTGTGGAAGGTGCCGTCGCGGACGTGGCGCTCCCGCACCGCCGAGTGGGTACGCGGCCCCGCCACCCCCGGGCTCACCTCGATCTCGCGGCCGTGCAGATCCGGTCCGGTGTAGATGATCAGGGCACCGGTCTCACCGCCCAGGTCGAGCACCACGCTGCCGGTCGTCGACGGCCCGTACGCGTGCCGGTACACGTCAGCCCTCCCGCTCACGCCGCCGACGGGTTGCCGAACCCGTCGTACGGCGTGCCCAAGTAGGGGAAGCCGGCCAGGAACGGCGCGGTCACGTCGGCGGCGCTCAGCCCGGGGGTCACCGCGGCGGCCGCCGCGTCCGGCCGGAACGCCCGGTCCACCAGCGGCACGGTCAACCCGGCGATGGCCCGCAGCGCGACGGTGACCACGTCGTCGCCGACCCGGCGGCCGTTGGGAAAGCCGGCCAGGTCGCCGCCGAGCACCCCGAACCGGTCCGGCCGCCGGCTCGGCGGGATCGCGGTGTTCAGCCGCAGCATGTCCGCCTGGATGTCGCCCGTGGCGTTGGTGAACCCGTCGACCAACCCCTCCGGCACGCCGGTGAGCAGCAACGCCACCAGATCCGCCCGGGGCTTCCCCGCCTTGGTCAGCTTCTCCAGGTTGGGGAAGACGCCGGGGTAGAGCGCCGGCAGCAGCGCGGCCAGCTCCGGCTGCTCGACGAAGCGGGCGAACCGCTTGTCCTCCGAGGGCGGCAGCGAGTTCCACAGATCCTTTCTGGACATCGGCACGACGACCTCGTTGAACAACGGGTTGCCCAACCGGGAGACCTGCACGAACGGCCCGGTCGCCACGTCGCCGCCCGGGTCGGTGCCCCGCACCCGGACCTGCCGGCGGGAGGCCGACGTCCAGACCCCGAGCACGGAGGAGCGGTCTGCCGCCCCGTACCGGTTGGCCCGCCGGCGCACCAGGTTCAACGGCACCTGGAGGGCGATGCTGTGCACGTTCATCCGGTCCGTGGCGTTGACCGGCTCCCCCTCGGCCCGGAAGAGCTTCTTCCCGGCCACGTGCAGCTGCTGGAACGGCCGCAGCGTGCCCAGGTCGAAGACCGCGCCCAGGTCGACGAAGAATCCGTCCGCCCGCTGCCCGGCGAAGACCCGCTCACCCGTGGAGAGGCTGAAAGTGGCCTGCCGCACCAACTCGGTGTACTTCGGGGTGGACAGTGGGCCGACGTTGCACGGCGGGCAGGGCAGCGTGTGCGCGAGGCGGTGCTCCTTGCCGCCCGCCACCCGGGTCAGGCTGTAGAACTGCCGCCGGTTCCAGTTCCGGCTGTCCAGCGACTCGATCGGGCCGGTGTTGTAGAGAAAGCTGTTCGGATTCGTGACCTCGGTGGTGAATTCGAACCGGTAGGTGACATCGGGACGGGCGTCCCCGTCGTTGTCGATATGGATCTCGTACCGCACGTCGTCACCGAACTCGAAGAAGTTCGGCCCGCCGGACGGAAGTTGCAGCGGCACGTAATTGGCGATCAGCGTGACCGTGTCGGGCCGGTCGGGGCTGACGAACGCGTACAGGTCGGCGGAATCGGCGACCGGATCCTTGGCGATTTCCGGGGCCTCGCGGTGCGAAGACATGGCGGACCAACCTCACTGGACGGGGGGACGGGTCGAGGATCGGCCGGTGCCGGACGGCCCCGGGCCGGGTGCGGCCGGGCGGACGGGGGTGGCCGGAGCAGAGCTGACGGCCGGGATCAGCGACGGGCGGCGCGCCGTAGCCGCTCCGCGAGGCCGCGGTCGCGTACCTCGATCCGGGACGTGCCGACGAAGACGTCCATGGTCCCGGTGTCGGCGTCGCGCAGGTGCACGACGATCGGCTCGTCGGCCGCTTCGGCGCCCGGCGCGTTCTGTGCGGCCGACAACCCGGGCACGGTGAGGGCGGCGGCGCCGAGCGTGGCGCTCGCCGCCGCGGTCAGCGTCTGCCGGCGGGTCAGTCGCGGCCAGGGCCGCTTCCGCTCGTCACTGCTCATGGGCAACCTTTCCGGCGGCGCGGGCACGCCCGCGATGGCGGACGGAAGCCGGCGGCGCGCCGAGTGACGGCCGCCGCCGGCCCCGCCTGGGAGCGCCGGCGGCGGTTCTCGCCGTCACCGCCGCCAGCGCCCGGTGGTACGGCCGGCGGAGCGGAAAGGTTCGATCTCAGTGGTGGACGGGGCCGTACGCGGTGGTCCGCCGGCGGGCCGGCCGCCCGGCCGCCGCCGCGATCGCCCGCAACTGCTCCTCGGTACGCGCCGACCCGTTGGCCGAGCCGGCCATCCGGGAGATGGTCTCCTCCATCAGCGTGCCGCCCAGGTCGTTGCAGCCGCCCTGGAGCATCGCCACCGTTCCGGCGTCGCCGAGCTTCACCCAGGAACACTGAATGTTGTCGATCCGGCCGTGCAGCAGCAACCGGGCCATGGCGTGCACCACCCGGTTCTCCCGCCAGGTCGGCCCGGGCCGGGCAAGGCCGGCCAGGTAGATCGGCGCGTTGGTGTGCACGAACGGCAGGGCCACGAACTCGGTGAAGCCGCCGGTGCGGTCCTGCACGCCGGCCAGCACCCGGAGATGGGCCAGCCACTGCCCCGGGTGGTCGACGTGGCCGTACATCATCGTGGAGCTGGACCGGATGCCCAACTCGTGGGCCGTGCTCACCACCTCGACCCAGGCGGCGGCCGGCAGCTTGCCCTTGGTCAGCACCCAGCGGACCTCGTCGTCGAGGATCTCGGCGGCGGTGCCCGGGATGGTGTCCAGCCCGGCCTCGCGCAGCTGGGTCAGCCACTCCCGGACCGGGACCCCGGCCTTGGCGGCGGCGGTGACGATCTCCATGGGCGAGAACGCGTGCACGTGCATCCCCGGCACCCGCGCCTTGATCGCCCGGACGATCTCCGCGTACCCGGTCACCGGCATCTTCGGGTCGATGCCGCCCTGGAGGCACACCTCGGTCGCGCCGGCCGCCCACGCCTCCTCGGCCCGGTCGGCCACCTGGTCGACCGAGAGCCGGTACGCGTCCGCGTCCCGCTCCCGCTGCGCGAAGGCACAGAACCGGCAGCCGACGTAGCAGACGTTGCTGAAGTTGATGTTCCGGTTGACCACGTAGGTGACGTCGTCGCCGACGGCGGCGCGGCGGACGTCGTCGGCGAGCCGGCACAGTTCGTCCAGCGCCTTGCCGTCCGCGCCGAAGAGGGCCAGCGCGGCGTCGGTGTGCCGGGGCTCCAGCAGGGCCCCGGGGTCGTCGGCGGCCAGCCGCAGGCCGGCCCTCAGGTCCGCGTCGCCGGCGCCGGCGCCGGCCGGCGCGGCGGTCACCTTCGTGGCCACCTCGGCCCAGTCGCCGTAGACGCTGTCGAAGTCGCCCCGGCGGTCGGTGGCGCGCCCGGCGGAGTCGATGGTGACGTGCAGGTCGGTCCGCCCGCCGAACACCTCCTCCGGCTCCTGCCACGGACGGCCGACCGGGCGGGCGTCCTCGACGGCCAGCCCGGTCTCCGGGTCGGCCAGCGCGGTGACGTGCGCGAGCAGGCGCGGATCGAGCCACGGGTCGCCGGCGCGGACGTACTCCGGGTAGATCGTGAGCCGCTCCCGCAGCGTGAACCCGGCCTCCGCGGTGCGCCGGGCCAGATCGTCCAGGTGCGGCCACGGACGCTCCGGGTTCACGTGGTCCGGGGTCAGCGGGGAGACCCCGCCCCAGTCGTCGATGCCGGCGCGCAGCAGCAGGTCGTACTCGCCCGCGATGAGGTTCGGTGGTGCCTGGATGCGTGCCCGCGGGCCGAGCAGCACCCGGGCGACCGCCACCGTGGCGGCCAGGTCGTGCAGCTCCGCGTCCGGCATGCCGCGCATCGCGGTGTCGGGCTTGGCGCGGAAGTTCTGCACGATCACCTCCTGGAGGTGGCCGTACTCCCGGTGGGCGCGCCGCATCGCGAAGATCGCGTCGACGCGCTCGGCGTGGGTCTCTCCGATACCGATGAGGATGCCGGTGGTGAACGGCACGCCGACCCGGCCGGCGTCGTCGAGCACCCGCAGCCGCACCGCCGGCTCTTTGTCCGGTGAGCCGAAGTGCGGGCCGCCCGGCTCCGACCACAGCCGGGTCGAGGTGGTCTCCAGCATCATCCCCATGCTCGGCGCGACCGGCTTGAGCCGTTGCAGCTCCGACCAGGACAGCACGCCCGGGTTCAGGTGCGGCAGCAGACCGGTCTCCTCCAGCACCGCCACCGCGCACGCCCGCAGATAGTCCAGTGTGGAGTCGTAGCCCCGCTCGTCCAGCCACTGCCGGGCCGCCGGCCAGCGCTCCTCCGGCCGGTCACCGAGGGTGAACAGCGCCTCCTTGCAGCCCTGCGCCGCGCCCGCCCGGGCGATCTCCAGCACCTCGTCCCGGTCGAGGAAGGCCGCCGGCAGCCGGTGCGGCACGGTGGCGAACGTGCAGTAGTGGCAACGGTCCCGGCACAGCCGGGTCAGCGGGATGAACACCTTCTTGGAGTACGTCACCACGCCCGGCCGGCCGGCCTCGCGCAGCCCGGCGTCGCGGATCCCGGCGGCGACGCCGAGCAGTTCGTCGAGGGCCTCGCCGTGGGCGCCGAGCAGCGCGGTCGCCTCGTCGACGTCCAGCGCCCGCCCGGTCGCGGCCCGGTGCAACGCCCGACGGACGCTCGCCTCGGTCGGGCCGGAGTCGATGCGATCAACCATCCGCCCAGACTAAGCGGTGATCGGGACAGTGCCGCCACGTCCGCCCGCTCCGTGGGCAACCGCACCCCGTCGACGCCGCCCGGGGCGATCGCGCCACCCGTCCGACCGACGGGCGGGACCAAGGCGCCAGACCGAGACGCCAGACCGAGACGCCAGACCGAGACGCCGGGCCAAGACGCCGGGCCAAGACGCCGGGCCAAGACGCCGGCCCAAGACGCCGGGCCAAGGCGCCGGGCCAAGGCGCCGGGCCAAGGCGCCGGGCCAAGGCGCCGGGCCAAGGCGCCGGGCCAAGGCGCCGGGCCAAGGCGCCGGGCCAAGGCGCCGGGCCGAGGCATCTCTTTCACGGAAAGAGTGGCCTCCCCGCGTCGGGAGGCCACTCTTTCCGTGAAACTGCGCGGCCACCGCGCCCGCGCGCCCCGCCCAGGCGCCCGTGGCGCCGGATCTGGGTGGACGCGGCGGACGGTCAGCGGGTTGCGCTCGGGTCGTCGCCCGGGTTGATCCGCTGGGTGCGGTCACTCTCGCCGTCCGCGGGGCGCGGGATGGCCTGGGTCGGCTCGGCGGGCTGACGCGGAATGGCCTGGGTGGGATCGGCCGACGGCGGCTGTCCGAACGGCGGCGCGGAGTGCGGGGCCGGGCCGGCCGGCGGGGCGGACTGCGGCACCGGGTTGACCGGCGGGGCCGACTGCGGCGCCGGGCTGAACGGCGGAGCGGACTGCGGCGTCGGGGCGAACGGCGGGGTCGGCTGGCCGTACTGACCGTACTGGCCGTACTGGCCGGGCTGACCGGGCTGGCCGGCGTGCGGGACCGGGGCCGGGTAGCCGCCGGGCTGGCCGGGGGCCGGGTAGCCCGGCTGGCCGGGGGCCGGGTAGCCGCCGGGCTGCCCGGGGTAGCCGCCGGCCTGGCCAGCGCCGGGCCAGCCACCGGGCTGCTGCGGCCAGCCGGGCTGCGGCGAGCCGTAGACGCCGGGCTGGGGCTTGGGCTTCGGCACGTAGTACCACGCGCGCCAGATCGTGAAGACCACGTACGCGGCGACCGCGAAGACGGCCAGCCAGGCCAGTCGGGCCAGCAGGCCGAGCAGGGCGTCGAGCACCTCGGCCTCGGCCAGCCGGCCGACCAGCCAGATCATCAGGGTCAGCGCGCCGAACAGCGCGCTGACGGCGTACTCCCCGAGGGCCACCTGGGTGATCAGTTTCGCTTTCGGCAGCACCGGCTGCACGTGGGTGGCAAGCAGCACGGCCAGCACCGGCATCACCACCGCCTCGACGCCGACGAACGCGCCGTACGCGGCACCGGCCCGGTCGGTGAACGAACCGAAGTCGGCCGGCGTCAGCAGCCGGATCAGGCCGACGAACAGCAGCACGGCGTTCGCGCCGAGCAGTACGAGCGCGGCGAGTTCGCGTAGCGGCTTGGTCAGCTGGCGGGCCTGGTTCGCGTCGGCGGACGCAGGCTCGGCGGGGCTGGTCACGAGCTCCCCCTAGGGGCGAATGCGGACAGTTGCCGACGTGAGCCTAGTCTCCCCGGTCAGCGGCGGACCGCAGGCGTCGCGTGCGCGAGGATGGTCGGTATGCGCATCGTGGTTCTCGCGGGCGGCATCGGAGGCGCCCGGTTCCTGGTCGGCGTGCGGGCGTACGCCCGACAGGTGGGCGCCGAGGTGACCGCCGTGGTCAACGTCGGCGACGACCTGTGGCTGCACGGCCTGAAGATCTGCCCCGACCTGGACAGCGTGATGTACACCCTGGGCGGCGGCGCCGACCCGGACCGGGGCTGGGGACGCGTCGGGGAGAGCTGGACGGTCAAGTCCGAGCTGGCCGCGTACGCGGCGGAGCCGTCCTGGTTCGGGCTGGGCGACAAGGACATCGCCACCCACCTGGTGCGCACCACCATGCTCAACGGCGGCTACCCGCTCTCCGCGGTGACCGAGGCGCTGGCCACCCGCTGGCAGCCCGGCGTACGACTGCTCCCGGCGACCGACGACCGGCTGGAGACGCACGCGGTGGTCGACCGGGACGGTGGCCAGCGGGCGATCCACTTCCAGGAGTGGTGGGTGCGGTACCGGGCGGACATCCCGACCCACCGGTTCGTGTTCGTCGGCGCGGAGACCGCCAAGCCGGCGCCCGGCGTGCTGGACGCCCTCGCCTCGGCCGACGTCGTGCTGGTCGCGCCGAGCAACCCGGTGGTGAGCATCGCGCCGATCCTGGCCGTGCCGGGCCTGCGCGAGGCGGTGGCTGACGGTCCGGCGCCGGTGGTGGGCGTGTCGCCGATCATCGGCGGCGCCCCGGTGCGGGGGATGGCCGACCGCTGCCTGGCCGTGCTCGGCGTCGACTGCAGCGCGGCCGGGGTGGGCGGTCTCTACGGCGCCCGGTCGGCGGGCGGCCTGCTGGACGGCTGGCTGGTCGCCGAGGAGGACGAGGGCACGCTGGTGCCGGAGGTGACCGTCCGCGCGGTACCGCTGCGGATGACCGACGAGGCGGCGACGGCGGCCATGGTCCGTGCCGCGGTGGAGTTCCGGTGAGGTTGGAGATCCTGCCGGTGCTGGGCATCGGCCACGTGTCCGAGGGCGACGACCTTGCGGCGATGATCGCCACCGCGGCCCCCTGGCTGCGCGACGGTGACGTGCTGGTGGTGACCAGCAAGATCGTCTCCAAGGCGGAGGGCCGCCTCGTGGACGTCCCTGCGGACGGGCCGGAGCGGGACACCGCCCGGAACGAGGTGCTGGCCGCGGAGACCGCCCGGGTGGTCGCCACCCGGGGCGCGACGCGGATCGTGCAGACCCACCACGGCTTCGTGATGGCCTCGGCCGGGATCGACGCGTCGAATGTCGACAAGACCCAGCTGGTGCTGTTGCCGAAGGACCCGGACGCCTCGGCCCGGGCGCTGCGCGCCGCGCTACGCGAGCGCCACGACCGGGACGTGGCGGTGATCATCAGCGACACGATGGGGCGGCCGTGGCGCAACGGCCTCACCGACGTGGCGCTCGGCGTGGCCGGGATGGAGGCGATCCGCGACCATCGGGGCGAGGTCGACCCGTACGGCAACGAGCTCCAGCTGACCCAGATGGCCGTGGTGGACGAGCTGGCCGCCGCCGGCGAGCTGATCAAGGGCAAGATCGACCAGGTGCCGGTCGCGGTGGTGCGCGGCTACCTGACCGCCACCCGCGAGGACGAGACCGGCGCGTCGGCGCTGGTCCGCGACGCCGCACAGGACCTCTTCTCGCTGGGCACCGCCGAGGCGCGGGCCGCCGGCCTGGCCGCCGGCGTCACCCTGCCGGACGCCCCGGGCCCGACGCCCGCCGACCCGCTCGCGGTGCGCCGGGTGATCGACGCGGTGGCCGGCGTGGTCGCACCCGGCACCGTCTTCACCCTGGTCGGCGGAGACGACGAGGTACGCGCCGGACTCGTCGCCGCGGTGCCCGGCTGGCCGCCGCAGGCCACCACCCTGGTCCTCGGCTCGCCGCCGACGCCGGTGGATCCGAGCGACCTGGTCCGGTTCGGGGCGGACCTGCACCGGCTGCGCATCGCCCTCGCCGTCGAGGGGATCCCGTCGCTGCTCCTGCCACCCCCCGCCGGCAGCACCGCCAGCGCCGCCCTGGCCCTGTAACTCCCGCGCCCCCGCGCCCGCCCGCCGCCCGCCGCCCGACAGGTTGATCATGAAGTTGTTGCCGCGACACGCCGCGCCGACGGGCAACAACTTCATGATCAATGGGGCGAGGCGCCCGCCGGGGTGGGTCAGGCGTCGAGCATGGCGCGGCCGAGCGGGGTCAGGGTGTGCAGCACGGTGTTGCGGTCCCGCTGACTGACCAGCAGCCCGGCGTTACGCAGCACGGTGGCGTGCTGGCTGGCCGCCGCCGGGGAGATGTTCAGCCGCCGGGCCATCTCGCCGGTGGTGCAGCCGTCGTCGCTGACCTGGAGCACGGCCGCCCGGGTACGCCCCAGCAGCGCGGCGAGCGCCTCCCGCCCCTGGTTCGGCCCGCCGCCGTCGCCCGCCGTCGGGGCCAGCCCGCCGAGCCGGTCCACCGGATAGACCAGGACCGGCGGAAGCGCCGGGTCGAGCAGCGCCACCGGGGTACGCGCGCAGAAGAACGACGGCACCAGCAGCAGCCCTCGACCGTCCAGGTGCAACTCGCGGCTGTCCGGGTAGTCGCGGACCTCCAGCAGCCCGGCGTCCCAGCGCATCGCCGGGCGCATGCTGTTCAGCAGGCCCTCCACACCGCCGTCGAGCAGGGCCCGGGCCCGGCGGCTCCGGTCCGCCTCCACCGCGGCCTGAATCCGCGTCCAGTACGGGCTGATCGCCAGCGACCGGTACTGCTCCATCGAGTCGGTCAGGTGCCGCAGCGCCGCCGGCTCGCCCCGGGCCAGCGACGAGGCCGACGAGGGCAGCGCGTTCTCGGTGGCGAGCAGGGTCAGGTCGCGGTGCAGCAGCGACGCGGGGGTGCTGCGGACCGCTTCCAGGCCCGCCTCGAAGCCACCCACGCTGGCGTACGGGGTGAGGAAGTCCGGGAAGTAGCCGCGCGGCGGGTTCAGCGCGAAGAGGAGGCGGAGGTGGTCGGAGGCGATGTCCTGGCGCAACGTACGCGCGACAGTGCGGCGCCAGGTCGACATGAGCGGATCCCGACTCCGGCCCTGCAACAGGTGCAGGCTCAGGATCAGCTCCCAGACCGGGTCGGCCGTCGGCGCCACCCGGGTCCGGAGGATGTCCTCGCCAGAAAAGTAGATCTTCAGCATGGTGCGCTCCCGCTCGCCCGACGGGGGTTACCGGGCGACCGTTCGAACTCTACCGGCCGGCACTTATCTCCATCTTTAAGCGTGGGCTGAAAAACCTCGACGCCCCTGGGGCCCGTTGGGCATGCTTCCACTGCCCGATGGTGTCGGCGCGTCGACCGCGCACGGCACTTGGGCACCGGGACCGGGGAGGACCGACGCCCGGGCGGCACCACGAGGGTCTGCGGCCCTTGCACCGCAGGGGTGCCGCCCGGCCGTCCCGCCCGGCACACTCGAGGCCGGCCGCCGCACCCGCTCTGTCGGCGGTGCGCACACACGTGCGACCCGACGATGCCCGCAAGTTCCTCTCGGGGAGGCCCGCTCCGCGATGCGGCGCGCCGTGGGCCCGCGGCCCGCTCAACTCACCCAGAGCGCCACCCGGTGGTCCTCGTCGGTGACGTAGAAGCACCGGCCGTCCAGCTCCGCCAACCCCTCGACGTGGTGGAACGGCGACAGCTCGGCGACCAACTCCCCGGCGAGCAGGTGGCCCTCCGCCGCCGGTGCGCCGGTCGCGGCTCCGTCCGATCCGAGGGGCCCGTCGGTGACGGCCCGGTCCGACCCGGCCGGAAGGCGGAAGCGGATGTGCCGGGACGTGACGTCGCCGCCCTTCGGATGGTCGTCCAGCAGCACCGACCCCTTGCCCAGCGCGTCGATCGACCCGATCACGGCCGCGTACGCGCCGTCGGGCGTGGGGGCGATCGCCCGGAAGCCGGTGAGCGCCCCCGGCGGCGTCACCCCGGTGACCGCGTACGCCCGCAGCGCCCGCGGCCAGGCCGGCTCGGCGTCGAACATGGCCGGCACGCCGGCCAGCTCGACCAGGATCGGCTCACCGTCCGTGGTGACCGGGAAACGAAGCCCCAGCAGGACCGTCCCGGTCGGCGTGAAGACGGCCGCCTCCACGTTCAGCGGCAGGTCGTCCGGAGTCAGGCGGCTGACCCAGCTCTTCGCCCGGGCGGTGCCCCGGGCCAGCGTCTCCACGATGAAGCGGGCCCGGACCCGCTCGCCCGGCGGTAGCGCGGTCAGCGCCGCCCCGGCGAGCGCGTCGTTGACCGCCCGGTGCAGCCGGAACCGGTTGCGCACCACCCGCACCGGCACCGGGCCGGCCGCCGCGTCGTCCTCCCGAAACCGGGCGACGAAGGCTCGCCGGGGCCGCAGCGGGCCCGACTTCGAGCCGAAGTGCGAGCCGAAGACGTACACCCAGCCGTCGTGGTGGGCGAGCGCCTCGCCGTCCTCGGTCCGGCCGTTCTCGGCCCCGGCGTCGGCCGCCACGTGGTGGGACACCCACACACCGTCGTCGCGCTCCAGCAGCAGCGCCAGGCAGCGCTCCACCGGCCCCTCGTCCAGCACCGTCCAGAAGCCACGCCGGGCGCCGTGGGCACGCAGCAGCGCCGCGGACCGGACCGGCAGCAGGTCGCTGGCCTCGTTCCCGCCGACGACGAACTCCACGAGTCGCAAGGTCACCCGGCCAGCGTAGGCGGCGCCCGCTCGTAGAGTGTCGGCATGCCCGACGCCCCACCCGCGACCGCCCCCGCCGACACGTACGCCGCCCTGCACGCCGACGCGGCCGCGCTGCTGGCCGGATGGATCCCGACCAGCCGGGCCGGCGGCCTGGCCCGGGACCGCACCCTGACGCTGCTCGACGCCGGACCGGTGGCGATGAGCCGGGCTCACCGTCCCGGGCACGTCACCGCCAGCGTGCTGGTGCTCGACGCCACCGGCACGCGGGTGCTGCTCTGCCTGCACGGCAAGCTCCAGCGCTGGGTGCAGCTCGGCGGGCACTGCGAGCCGGGCGACCGGGCTCTCGTCGACGCGGCGCTGCGCGAGGCCACCGAGGAGTCCGGGATCGCCGGCCTGCGAATCGACCCGGTGCCGATCGACGTGGACATCCACCCGGTCGCCTGCCAGGGTGGCTCGCTGCACCACGACGTCCGGTTCGCCGTCCTGGCACCGACGGGCGCGGTGGAGCGGGTCAGCGACGAGTCCGCCGCGCTCGGCTGGTTCCCGCCGGACCAGCTGCCTGAGCCGCTGGCCGACGGAACCGTCCAGCTCGTCGCGCCGGCCCGGGCGGCCCTCAGACGTAGCCCTCTTCGCCCCGCTCCTTGAGCTCGTCGACCACGGCCTTGACCTCCTGGGCGCGGTGCCGGGGGCAGACCAGCACCGCGTCGGGGGTGTCCACCACGATGAGATCGTGCAGCCCGACGGCGGCCACCAGCCGCCCCGAGTGCGGCACCACCACCATGCCGCTGCTGTCCCGCAGCAGGACGCCGGGCTTGGCGCCGCCGAGCACCACGTTGCCCGCCGGGTCGGCCGGCAGCACGTCGCCCAGGGTGTGGAAGTCGCCGACGTCGTTCCAGCCGAAGTCGCCGGGCACGGTCGCGACCCGGCCGGCCGTCGCCGCGCCCTCCATCACCGCGTAGTCGACGGAGATCTTCGGCAGCGTCGGCCACACCGTGCCGAGCACGTCGTCCTGTTCCGGGGTGCCCCAGGCGGCCGCGATCGCGGTAACGCCGGCGTGCAGGGCCGGCCGCTGCCGGGCCAGCTCGGCGAGGAAGACGTCCACCCGCCAGACGAACATGCTGGCGTTCCAGAGGTGCCGGCCGGATCGCACGTACGCGTCGGCCACCTCGGCGGCCGGCTTCTCCTTGAACTCGTCGACCATGCGCAGCGGGCCGCCACCGAGCAGCTCCCCGCACTCCAGGTAGCCGTAGCCCGTCTCCGGGCGGGTCGGGGTGATCCCGACCGTCATCAGCAGGCCCTGCTCGGCGCCCCGCATCGCCTCGCGGACCGTCTCCGCCCAGTTCTCCGGGTCGGCGATGAGATGGTCGGCCGCGAAGGAACCCATCACCGCGTCCGGGTCGCGCAACGCGATCACCGCGGCGGCCAGCGCGATCGCCGCGCAGGAATCCCGCGGCGAGGGCTCGACCAGGATGTTCTCCTCGGGCAGGCCGGTGAGTTGCCGCGCCACCGCCGCCACGTGCGCGGCCCCGGTGACCACCAGAGTCCGTTCGGGTGTGGTCAGCGGCCCCAGCCGCTCCACGGTCGCCTGTAGCAGCGACGCGGACGACCCGGTGAGTGGGTGCAGGAACTTGGGGTGCCCGGCTCGGGACAGCGGCCACAACCTTGTGCCGCTGCCACCCGCAGGGATGACGGCGTAGAGCATCAGCACATCATGCCCGACGCTCGCACGGACGGACGGGAGGTTGCCGGGGCCGACCGGAACGGGACATCAGGCGCGGGCCCGGCTCCACGCGGCGATGTGGACCTCGGCGCTGGACTCCCAGGTGAACTCCTTGGCCCGGTCGAAGCCAGCCTTGGCCAGCGTCAACCGGCGCGGCTCGTCGTCGAGCAGGGCCGCCAGGTCGGTGGCGATCTGTTCCGGGCTCTCGCTGGTGTAGGCCACCGCGTCGCCGCCCACCTCGGGCAGCGACAGCCGCGGCGTGGTGAGCACCGGGGCGGCGCACGCCATCGCCTCCAGGATCGGCAGGCCGAAACCCTCCCCGTACGACGGGTAGGCCGCCACCAACGCCCCGCCGAGGAAGCCGGGCAGATCCGCGTAGCGCAGGTAGCCGGGGCGCAGCAGCCGCAGGTGTGACGGCACCTCGGCGACCGCGCGGTCGATGTCGTCGTCGTGCCCCTGGCCGCCGGCCACCACCAGCGCGGGCGGGTTGGGCCGGTCGGCCACCGCCCGGGCCCAGCCGCGGATCAGGTTGGGCACGTTCTTGCGGGGCTCCTTGGCGCCGAGGAACGCGATGTAGCTGCTGCTGCCGAGGCCCAGCCGGGCCCGCACCCGGGCCTTCTCCTCCTCGCTGGGCGCGTGGAAGGCGGCGTGGTCCACCCCGTGGTAGGCGACGTCGATCCGGGTCGGGTCGGCGTCCAGCAGCCGGATCAGCTCGTCCCGGGTGGCCTTGCTCGGCACGATCACCCGGTCGGCCCGGCGCAGCGAGGTCTTGATGGCGCTGCGGAAGAACGTCCGCCGGGACTTGTCGTAGTGCTCCGGCTCGGTGAAGAAGGTCGCGTCGTGCACGGTCACCGTGACCGGACAACCCGCCCTCAGCGGGCAGGTGTAGAACGGCGAGTGCAGCACATGCGCGCCGACCTGCTGGGCCAGCAGCGGCAGCCCGGTCTGCTCCCAGGCGAGCCGGGCGGGCCGGTGCGCCACGGCCGCGGGAGCGGGAATGATCTCCGCTCCCGGGAGCATGCGGGTGTAGCGCTCCAGATCCGTGCGGAGGCTGACCACCGCCAGCTCCACGCTCGTCCCGCACACCTTTCCGAGTGCGCCGAGCAGGCCGTCGACGTATCTACCGACGCCGCCGCGGTCGGCGGGGACACTCGTGGCGTCGATGAGCACGCGGGGCGGGCGACCGGCGGTCACGGGGCGACTCCTTGATGCTGGTGGATCTGTGGGGAACAACACTCCGGGGGGTAGCCTACGCCGGAGCCGGGCCCGGACGCTGACTGCGACCCGACCGTACGCCGAGTTGTCATCGTCATCGAGTACGTCCCGCCGGGGCGTATCGTTCGCGCCGATGGCCGAGAACATTGCCCGGGTGTTCGCCGACGCGGTGGCGCCCGACCCGACCCGACCGCTGCTCACCTGGTACGACGACGCCACCGGCGAGCGCACCGAACTCTCCGGCGCCACGCTGGCCAACTGGGTGAACAAGACCGCCAACCTGCTGGTCGACGAGCTGGCCGTGGGGCCGGACGACACCGCCGGGGTGCTCCTGCCGCCGCACTGGCAGACCGCGGCGGTCCTGGTGGGCTGCTGGTCCGCCGGGCTCACCGTGGCCGAGGCCCCCGGCCCGGTCGACGTGCTGTTCGCCGCCGCCGACCGGGTGCCCGAGGCGCCCGCCTGGCCGGCGAACGAGCGGTACGCGCTCGCGCTCGCCCCGTTCGCCATGCCGCTACGCGAGGTGCCGCCCGGCTTCGCCGACTACGTGGTCGAGGTACGCGGCCACGGCGACCACTTCACGCCGTACCCCTCGGGCGGGGCGGCGGACACGGACCTGCTGGCCCGCGCGGCCGGCCGGGCGACGGAGTTCGGGCTCGCCGCCGGCGACCGGGTCCTGGTCGACGCGGCCCGCCACCCCGACTTCGTCGACTGGCTGCTCGCCCCGCTCACCGTGGGCGCCAGCGTCGTCCTCTGCGGCAACCTCGACCCCTCCCGCCTCGACGCGCGCACCGCGACCGAGAAGGTCACCCGCAGCCTCGCCTAGGCCGCCTCGGGGCGACGGCGCGGCTGGCGCAGCGCCCCGATGAGCGCGTACGCGCCGAACACCGACAGGGACAATCCCGCCCCGACCCCAGTGATCGTGCTCGGCACCACGTCCGTGGTCAGGCCACCGACCAGCGCCACGGCCGCGGTGGCCGAGACCAGGATGCCCAGCGGGATGAGGTTCCGGTCGCGGAGAACCGGCGCCAGCGGCAGGAAATGGACACCCACCACGGCGCAGATCCACACGGGGATGTAGTCCGGCTGTCCGAGCGCCCCCAACAGGGCGGCGCCCAGGCCCGCCAGGGCGAACTCGACACCCACGATAATCCCGTACCGCCGGCCGGCGGCACGGTTGTTGATCGCAGCGGTCGACGCCGCGCTGGCGAAGCCGACCACCGCCCCGGCGACCGCAACGAGCAGGGCGGCCACACTGCCAACGGTCAGCCATGGGTCCAACCAGGCGGGCGGGGCCGCGTGCCCCCAGCCGAACCAGGCCGCCCCGAAGAATCCTTCCACCAGGGCGGTGATGCCGCCGTCACGGCGCGACTGCCGGACCTCCTCCATGGCGGGCAACTCTAGCCCGCACGTCGCCGGGCTCCGGCGCCACGAACTGCGGAGCGTCAGTGCCGGCGGGTCAGGCTGGTGGACTCGCCGGCGTGAGCGCGGCGCTGGGCGAAGGCGGCGAAGGCGGTCAGCGATTCGGGGTTCGCCAGGGCGCCCTTGGCGGCGGCGTTGTCCACCGGAGTGCCGGTGAGGATCTTCTTGACCGGCACCTCGAGCTTCTTCGCCGACAGGGTGCGCGGCACCGCGCGAACCTGGTGGATCTCGTCGGGCACGTGCCGGGGCGAGAGCGCCGTACGCAGCTCCCGGCAGATCTTCCCGCGCAGCGCGTCGTCCAGCTCCAGACCCTCGGCGAGCACCACGAAGAGCAGCAGCTCGCCGGCGCCGCCCTCGTCGTCCTCCAGGTGCACGACGACCGAGTCGACAACCTCGTCGAGCCCTTCGACCACCGAGTAGAACTCCGCGGTGCCGAGCCGGACGCCGCCCCGGTTGAGCGTGGCGTCGGAGCGCCCGGTGATCACGCAGCCACCGCGCTCGTTGATCGTGATCCAGTCACCGTGCCGCCAGACCCCCGGGTAGACGTCGAAGTACGCCTCCCGGTAGCGGGAGCCGTCCGGGTCGTTCCAGAAGCCCACCGGCATGCTCGGCATCGGCTCGGTGATCACCAGCTCGCCCAGCTGGCCGACGACCGCCGTGCCGTCCGCCGAGCGGGCCTCGACCTTGGCGCCGAGCGCCCGGCAGGTGATCTCACCGGCGTGCACCGGCAGCAGCGGCACCCCGCCGACGAAACCCGTGCACACGTCGGTGCCGCCGGAGAGGGACTGGAGCTGGAGCTGGTCGCCGACCGTCTCGTACACCCAGGTGAAGCCCTCGGCGGGAAGCGGCGCGCCGGTGGAGCCGAGGCCGCGCAGCGCGGCGAGGTCGGCGATCTCCTTCGGGACCAGACCGGCCTTGCGGCAGGCCAGCAGGAACGGCGCGGAGGTGCCGAAGTAGGTGGTGCCGGTCTCCTCGGCCAGCCGCCAGAGCGCCCCGAGGTCGGGGTGGCCGGGGTTGCCGTCGAACAGCACGATCGCGGCGCCGACCGCCGGCCCGGAGACGAGGAAGTTCCACATCATCCAGCCGGTGGTGGTGAACCAGAAGAACCGGTCCGCCGGGCCCAGGTCGTGGTGCAGGGCGAGCATCTTCAGGTGCTCCAGCAGGATGCCCCCGTGCCCGTGCACGATCGGCTTGGGCAGGCCGGTGGTGCCGGAGGAGTAGAGCACGTAGAGCGGGTGGTCGAACGCGACCGGCGTGAAGGCCAGCGGCTCGTCGGTGGGCGCGGCCAGCTCGGCCCAGGAGACCGCCCCCTCGGGCGCGGCCGCCGGGTCGAGGTAGCCGATCCCGACGGTGTGCCGCAGCGACGGCAGGGCGGCCCGGATGGCGGCCACCTCGGCCCGCCGGTCCACCGCCTTCTCGCCGTACCGGTAGCCGTCGACCGCGACCAGCACCGTCGGCTCGATCTGCTGCCACCGGTCGGTGACGCTGCGGGTGCCGAACTCGGGCGCGCAGGAGGAGAAGATCGCGCCCAGGCTGCTGGTGGCGAGCAGCAGCACATACGTCTCGGGGATGTTCGGCGCGTACGCGGCCACCCGGTCGCCCTCGGTCACGCCGAGCCGGCGCAGCCCGGCGGCCACCCGGCGGACCTGGTCGCGCAACTCCGCCGCGGTCAGGGTCACCGGCGGCCGGGTCTGGCCGTGCGCGATCACCACCGGGTCGTGGTCGTCCAGGCCGGGCATCCGCAGCACGTTCTCGGCGTAGTTGAGCGTCGCGCCGGGGAACCACCGAGCCCCCGGCATCGCCCGCTCGGCGAGCGTGGCGGTCGGCGGGGTGTGCGCCACCACCTCGAAGTGGTCCCAGATCGAGCGCCAGAAGGCGTCCAGGTCGGTGACCGACCAGCGCCACAGCGCGTCGTAGTCGGCGAAGTCCAGGCCCCGGTGCTCCCGGAGCCAGCGCAGGTAGGCCCCGATCCGGGACCGCTCGCTCACGTCCGCCGGCGGCGTCCACAGCACGTCACCCACTGCTCCACCCTCCCCTGGCCCTGGCACGACACTGTGAATGGGCCGTGGCGCCATCTTGCCCTACCTCAGAGCGCCATTCTGCGCACCGGGTGCCGTCGCCGACGCGTGCCCGCCCCACACCCCCACCGACCACCCTGTGTGGGTGGCCGCCGGCCGCCGGCCCGGTGCGCCCGGATCGGCGGTCACCGCGGCCCCGCCGGTCGCCGGCCCGCTGCGCCCGGATCGGGGTCGGTCACCGCACGCCCCGCCGGTCAGCCGGCCCGGTGCGCCTGGATCGCCCGGCGTCGGGCCAGCCGGTGCGCCCGGCGGATCTCCGCCTCCCGGAACCGGCGCTCGTCCTCCGGTGTCTCCGGCAGCACCGGCCGGACCAGGCGCGGCGAACCACCCACGTCGACACCGACGAAGACCAGGTACGCGGTGGCCACCCGCACCGGCTCGTCCTCGGCCGAGTCCCACCGCTCGGCGACCACCCGCACGCCGACCTCCATCGAGGTCTGGCCGGTCCAGTTCACCTGGGCGTGCGCGTGCACCAGGTCACCGACCCGCACCGGCTCGGAGAAGACGATCTCGTCGATCGCGGCGGTCACCGCCGTCCCGCCGCTGTGCCGGGCGGCGGACGCGCCGGCCACGTCGTCGACGAACTTCATCAGCACTCCGCCGTGCACGCTGCCGTAGAGGTTGACGTCCACGGCGGTCATGATTCGGCTCAGCGTGACGCGGGAGTACGACGTCGGCTTGCCGACCGGGGTGGTCGAGGGGTGCTCGGTCATGCCGGAAACGGTACGGTGCGCGAATGCGTCATCTCTGGAGCTTCCTCGCCGGATTGGTGGTGGCGCCCATCACGTGGGTGCTGGTCACGCTCGGACAGGACGGGTCGAGCCGAACGGTCGACCGTTGGGTGGAGATCGGTACGTTCAACACGGCCAACCTGATCGAGCCGGCCGTCTACCTCGGTGTCGGCGGTGTCCTCCTGGGCCTGCTCGGCACACTGCGCATCTCGCCGGCCGGTCCGCTGGTGGCCGGGCTGCTGCTGGTCACTCCGTACATCGGGCTGTTCGCCGCGCCGTTCGCGGTGCGCGACAACATCCCGGACGGCTGGAAGGTGTTCGGCGATCCGCTGCCGCTCCAGCTGCCCGTCGAGAACGGCACGCTCTTCCTGATCGGCCTGTTGCTGCTCATGGCGACGTTCAGCGTGCAGCGCTGGCGGCGCTGGCCGCATCCGGAGATGGCGGCGGCTCCGGCCGCCACCGACCCGCCGGCGCGCAGCGACTTCACGCTCACCGACTGGCCGTCGACCGAGTCGACGGACCGGGACACCGCGCCGCTCACCCTCGGTTACCCGGACCCCACGCCGACCGAGCCGCTGCCCCGGCGGACCGGCGGCGAATCGCCCTGGTCGGCGCCGCCCCGCGCCGCCAACCGGCCCGAGGACAACACCGGCATCCGCTGACACCGCGGCGGGCCGGCACCGCCGGCCCGCCCCCGACCCGCTGTCAGCCCTTGAGTAGCTGACGGGCCATGACGATGCGCTGGACCTGGTTGGTGCCCTCGTAGATCTGGGTGATCTTGGCGTCCCGCATCATCCGCTCGACCGGGTAGTCCCGGGTGTAGCCGTAGCCGCCCAACAGCTGCACCGCATCCGTGGTGATCTCCATGGCCGCGTCGGAGGCGAAGCACTTGGCCGCCGCGCCGAAGTAGGTCAGGTCAGCGTCGCCGCGCTCGGACTTGCCGGCCGCCGCGTAGGTGAGCTGCCGGGCCGCCTCCAGCTTCATGCCCATGTCGGCGAGCATGAACTGGACGCCCTGGAACTCGGCGACCGCCTTGCCGAACTGCTTGCGCTCGCTCACGTACCCCTTGGCGTAGTCGAGCGCGCCCTGGGCGAT
This sequence comes from Micromonospora sp. WMMD812, assembly GCF_027497215.1. NCBI lineage: Bacteria > Bacillati > Actinomycetota > Actinomycetes > Micromonosporales > Micromonosporaceae > Micromonospora > Micromonospora sp. WMMD812. The sequence continues at coordinate 3,704,763 of NZ_CP114904.1, forward strand.
GCCGACCGCCTGGGCGGCGATGGTGACCCGGGTGTGGTCGAGGGTGCGCATCGCGGTGGCGAAGCCGGTTCCCTCGGCGCCGATCATCCGGTCCGCCGGGATCCGTACGTTGTCCAGGTAGACCTCACGGGTCGGCGAGCCCTTGATGCCGAGCTTCTTCTCCGGCGCGCCGAAGCTCACGCCAGGGTCGGACTTCTCGACCACGAACGCGGAGATCCCCCGCGACCGGGCAGACGGGTCGGTGACGGCGAAGACGGTGTAGAACTCGGACACGCCGGCGTTCGTGATCCACCGCTTCACGCCGTTCAGCACCCAGTGATCCCCGTCACGCACCGCGCGGGTGGTCATGGACGCGGCGTCGCTGCCCGCCTCCGGCTCGGAGAGGCAGTAGGAGAAGATCGCGTCACCGGCGGCGACCGGGGTCAGGTAGCGCCGCTTGAGCTCCTCGGAGCCGGCCAGGATCAGCGGCATCGTGCCGAGCTTGTTGACCGCCGGGATCAGCGAGGACGAGGCACAGGCCCGGGCGACCTCCTCGATCACGATGGCCGTGGCCAGAGCGTCCGCTCCGGCGCCGCCGTACTCGACCGGGATGTGCGGCGCGTGGAAGTCCGCGGCGCGCAGCGCGTCGTACGACGCCTTGGGGAACTCGCCGGTCTCGTCCGCCTCGGCGGCGTTCGGGGCCACCTTCGCCGCGCAGACCTCCCGGACCGCCTCCCTGATCGCCTCGTGCTCCTCGGGCAAGCGGTAGACGTCGAACGACTCCTCTGCGGCCATGTCGGCCCCTCCCCTTCACCGCTATCATGCGCAGTCTGTACCGTCTCCTGACCGCTGACCGCGCAGACTGAAGGATAGCGACCAGGGTTCAGGTGATGTTACCGGCGCGTAGGTAGAGGCTTGACGGAGCACCCACGCCACTGCGCGATGATGGAAGACAACAGTGCCACCCCTCCGGTGCCCGGCCAGGCGCCGCAGCAGAACGCGACGCGACGGTGCGCCGCCCAGTGCGAGCGGAGAAGACAGGCGTGACGATCCCGTACCCCAACAGCCAGCCGGTGCCCGCCATCGCCGCCGTGACGCCTCCCTCGGGCGCCGCGCGGCCGCGGGTGACCTTCCTGGGCACCGGCTACCTCGGTGCGACGTACGCCATCTGCTACGCGGAACTGGGCTACGAGGTGCTCGGCTTCGACGTCGACGCCGACAAGATCGCCATGCTCAACGCCGGCCAGGTGCCGATCCACGAGCCCGGCCTGGACGAGCTTCTCAAGCGCAACCTCGCCGCCGGGCGGCTGCGGTTCAGCACCGACATGGCCGAGACCGCCGACTTCGGTGACGTGCACTTCATCTGCGTTGGCACGCCGCAGCGCGCCGACGGCATGGGCGCCGACCTGTCGTACGTCGAGGCGGCGGTAACCGGCCTGGCCCAGCACCTGAACCGCAAGGCGCTGATCGTGGGCAAGTCCACCGTGCCGGTGGGCACCGCCGAGTGGGTGGAGCAGCTGGTCGGCAAGCACACCGCGGCCGACCTGGGGATCGAGGTGGCCTGGAGCCCCGAGTTCCTCCAGGAGGGCTTCGCCGTCGACGACGTGCTGCGGCCCAACCGGATCGTCGTCGGCGTGAAGAGCGAGTGGGCCAACGGCATGCTCTACGCCGCCCACAAGGGCGTCTTCGACCTGGCCGCCACCGAGGACCGCGAGGTGCCCCTGGTGGTCACCGACTTCGCCACCGCCGAGCTGGTCAAGGTCGCCGCCAACGCGTTCCTGGCCACCAAGATCTCGTTCATCAACGCGATGGCCGAGGTCTGCGAGGTCGCCGGGGGCGACGTCACCCAGCTCGCCCGGGCCATCGGCTACGACCCGCGGATCGGCAACCGCTTCCTCCAGGCCGGCCTCGGCTTCGGCGGCGCCTGCCTGCCCAAGGACATCCGCGCCTTCCAGGCCCGGGCCCAGGAGCTGGGCGCGGGCGAGGCGCTGCGCTTCCTGCACGAGGTCGACCTGATCAACCAGCGCCGCCGCAGCCGGGTGCTCCACCTCGCCGCGGAGCTGCTCGGCCGCCGCTCCGGCCCCGCCGGGCCGGACCTCTCCGGCACCCGGATCGCCGTGCTCGGCGCCACCTTCAAGCCCAACACCGACGACGTACGCGACGCCCCGGCGCTCGCGGTCGCGGCGCTCCTGCACAAGGCCGGGGCGGACGTCCACGTCTACGACCCGCAGGGCACCGAGAACGCCCGCCGGGCGGTGCCCGAGCTGACCTACGAGGGCAGCATGACCGACGCGGTGACCGAGGCGGACCTGGTCTGCGTGCTCACCGAGTGGGCCGACTTCCGCAACGCCGACCCGGTCGCCCTCGGCGAGCTGGTGACCGGCCGCAAGGTGGTCGACGGGCGCAACTGCCTCGACCCGGCACTGTGGACGCAGGCCGGCTGGGAGTACCGCGGCCTGGGCCGTCCCTGACCCGTACCGCCACGACGGCCGGCCGCGGAGCTGCTCCGCGGCCGGCCGTTTCCTTTACGCCCCGGACTCGTTTGTCCTGGACCCGCCGACAACTGTCGAAAAACGCGCCAGGTTTGGGCATGCTGCGACAGTGAGAGTCCACAGTGCGGGTGGAGGGGTGTCGTGGCGACGTTTCAGTGCTCCTCGTGCGGTCGGGACATCAAGCCGGCCGTCCGCTGTCCGCACTGCGGCGCCGAGCAACCCCAGTGGGTCGAGCACCTGGCGGACATCGAGCGGTCCATAGCGGAGATGAAGGCGCGCGACGCCGCCATCGCCCGTGAGCAGCGACAGATCGCCGCCAAGATGCAGGCCGCGCTCTTCCAGCGGGACATCCTCGCGCACGCCGGGGAGGAGCGGCTCAAGCAGACCACCCGGCCACGCCGGGTGCTGCGCCGGCGGCCCGGCCGCCGCCCGCCCACCGCCACGACCGGCGCCCCGCCCCGGGTGCCCCGCCAGGGCGCGCCGGCCGGGCCCGCCGAGCCGCCCCCGCCGCCTCCGGCCACCTGGCTGGACGCCGACGATCCCGAGCACCCGCCGGAGGCCTCCTCCCGGGAGGTGCAGAACATCCCTCTCGGGCTGGGCGCCCTGCTGCTCGGCGTGGCCGCGGTGGTCTTCGCCGCGGTGGCGACCAGCTCGATGGACGCGGTGGCCCGGCTCGCCATCCTGGTCGTCGCGACCGTGCTGCTGCTGCTCGCCCCGCCCGTGCTCGCCAAGCGCGGGCTCACGTCGACCGCCGAGACGATCGCCGCGGTCGGCCTGCTGCTGGTGCCCCTCGCCGGGTACGCGCTCTGGGCGGTGGACCGGATCGGCAACGGCGGCGCCTCGGGCGCGGTCTTCGCCGGAGTGATCTTCGCGGTCACCGCGGCCGTCTCGGTCGGCTACGCCGGCTGGACCGGCCTGCGCGTGCCCCGCTACGCCGCCGTGCTCGCCGCCCAGCCGGTGGTGCCGCTGCTAGCGTACGAGCGCATCACCGGGCCGGCCGGCTGGGCGCTGGCGCTGACCGTGGTCGCCCTGCTCGACCTCGGGCTGGTCCGCTCCGGGATCGTGGTGGAGCGCCCCGTCCGCCGGGACCTGCCGGAGCCGCCGGCGCCGCCCCCACCGGCCGCGGCGCCCCGCCAGCGGACCGCCGACGGCCGCCCCGAGGGCGCGCCGGAAGAGACGGGCGAGGTGGTCTCGCCGGTGGCCGCACCGGTCGACTCCCCCGTCCGGCCGGTTCCCGGGCTGCGCGAGCTGACGTGGCTGCTGCACGGGATCGCGGTCGCGGTCGCCCTCGCCTACGCGGTCACCGCGCTCCTGCGCGCGAGCACCCTGCCGACCGCGACCGGCGCCGGGCTGGTGCTGCTGCTCGCCGCCGCGGCCGGCCTCGCCGGCACGCTGGTGCTGCGCCGCCCACCACTACCGGACGTCGGCGCCGGCATCCTCACCCTCGCCGTCATCGGCGCGCTGAGCCGGATCGCGTCGGTGGCGCTGCCGGGGCGGGCGCTGCTGCTGATCGCCGCGGTCATCGCGGTCGCCGGGCTGGCCGTCCGCGCCGTCCCGGAGGCGGCCCGGCGCGGGCCGCAGCTCGCCTCGGCGGTGGCGCTCACGGTAAGCGGGCTGGTGGTGGCCGGTGGCGCGCTGCGAGCCGGCGTCGCCCCGATCCGCGCCGCGCTCCCCGCCTGGGCGGCCGACCTCGACGGACACCCCGCCGAGCTGGCCGCTTCGGTCGGCCCGGCCGCCGGGCAGCTCGCCGCGAGCGCGTTCCTGCTCACCGTCGCCGCCATGCTGGCCCTGCCGTCGGGCATCCGCCGCGAGTTCGCGGTGGCCGGGGCGGCGCTGACCGCGCTGGCCGTCCCGGCCTCGTTCGGTCTCGGCTGGGCCCTGGCACCGTGGCCGATGGTGCTGGCCGCCGTCGGCATCGGGGTGGCGGGGCTCTCCGCTCGCACCGTCCGGGCCGCGCAGGCGCACGCGATCGGGGCCGCCGGGGTGGGCCTGTTCGGCGCGGGCGCGGGTCTGGCCCGACCCGCCCTCACCACGGCTGTCCTGCTGGTGCTCTTCGTCGCGGGCGTCCTGGTGGCGGTCGCGCCCCGGGTCCGGATCGCACCGGCCCCGGCCGACGTCGTCTCCGCCTGGGCCGCCGGCGGAGCGGCGTTCGCCCTCCCCGGGGCGGTGGCCGCCTTCGTCACCGCGACCGCGCCGACCGACCCGACACCCACCCCGGGGAGCCTGCGCGAGGTGACCGTGCCGGTGCTGGCGGCCGCCTTCCTGGCGGTCTGCGTGACGCTCGGGTACGCCGCGATCGTGCAGGTGTCCCAGCGGCACATCCCGGCGCCGCTGGCGGTCGGCACCGGGCTCGGCGCGCTGGTGGTGACCGCCGCCGCCTTCGGCGCCCCGGGCGCGACCGTCGCCGACGCGTGGGTCGGCGCGCTGCTGCTGGTCGCCGCCGTGCTGCTCTTCTTGGCCCCGTCGATCGACGCCGGCCGGCGCTCCGACCTCACCCTGGACGGTTCGGACCTCGCCGCCGCCGCGGTGACCGCGGCGCTGATCGCCACGCTGGTCCGGGTCGCGGCCGTGCTCGCCCCCGGTGGGCAGCTCGCGGTGGCGGCCGGGTTGGTGCTGGTCGTGGCCGTCGCCGCCCGGGCCATGCCCGACGAGTGGCGGCGCGGGCCGATCCTCGGCATCGCCGTGGGTGGCCTGCTGATCGGTCTGCTGGCCGGCTGGACCGCGCTGCGCGGCGGTGTCGGCGTGCTGGCCACCCCCGGCCCGATCTGGGCAGGTGACCTCTCCGACTGGCCGGCCGCGCCCACCGGGGGCTCGACCTGGCAGGCACCGGTAGCCCTGGCGCTGCTCGCGCTCGCGGCCGGGATCCTGCTGCCTCCCCCGTGGAAGTACGACGTCTCAAGCGTGGCGATGGTGCTCGCCACGATCGGCGTACCGGCCGCCTTCGACCTGCCCTGGTGGTCACCGGTCCTGGTCGGCGGCATGGTGGCCACCGTCCTCGGGATGGCCGCGGTGGCCGCGGTCGACCCACGGGCCGCGCTGTCCCGCGCCACCGCCGCCGGTGTGGTCGCCCTGCACGCGGCCGGCGCCGGCCTGGTCCGCCCGTGGACGACCGCGCTCGCGCTGGCCAGCATCACGCTGATCGGCATGGTGGTGGCAGGGCTCGCCCGTAGCCTCGCCGCACCCCTGGTGGAGGACGTCGACACCGAGGGAATGCCGCCGCACCTGGCGCAGATCGGGGGCGTCGCCACCGGCGCCGCGCTGCTCGCGCTCCCCGGCGCGGTCGCCGCGCTGGCGGCCGAATTCGGCCACTCGGCCCAGGTGGTGCTGACCGGAGCGCTGGCCGCGTCCAGCCTCGGGCTGGCGGCGGTGGCGGCGGCTCGCCGGCAGGTGCCGCAGTACCTGCCCTGGGCCAGTGTGGCCGTGGCCGGCGGCGCCACGGTCAGCGCCCTGGCCGCCTTCCCCACCGGCCTCGACGTCGGCGTGTACGCGGCCGCCGCGGCCCTGCTCGGCGTGCTGGCGGAGCTGGCCCGCGCGGCCACCACCCCGCCGGCCGGGTCGGCCCAACCAGTGCGGCGCTGGTCGGTGCTGCTGAACGGCGCCCTGCGACGGCTGCCGGACGACCCGGAGCGCCGCCGCTGGCGGGTCAGCCCGGCAGCCGGGGCGCTGGCCGCGGCCGCCCTGCCGACCGCCCTGGCGCTCGCCTCGATCGCGCGGGCCCTGGAGGTCGCGCTGGTCGAGCCGCACCGCACATTGACGAGGATCTGGGAGGGGCCGCCTCCGGAGCTGCTGACTCCGCCGCAGAGCGCGGTGGATCCGACCCACGTGCTGACCGCGCTGCTGCTCACCGTGACCGCCGCGCTGGCCGCCACCGGCTTCGCGGGCGGCCGGCGGGCGCGGGCGGTGCCGGTGGTGCTGCCGGGCGCGGCGGTGACGCTGCTGATCACTCCGATCGCGCTGGGCAGCGGCTGGCCCGCGAGCGTGCTCGCCGCGCTCTCGGTGTTCACCATCGCGATGCTCGGCCTGGCCCTGACCCCGCCACCGTCGCTGGTCGAGCCGGCCCGGTCGCTGCGACTGGCCCGGGTGCTGGTCTTCGTCATCGGCCTGGCCGCCGGCGGCGCCGGGCTGGCCGGCAGCCTGGCCACCCGGGAGCTGACGCTGTTCACCCTCGGCGGTGCGGTCGGCGTCGGCACGGTCGCGGCGCTCTTCGGCACCACCCAGCGGGCGCGGATCCTGGGTTGGCTCTTCGCCTCACTGATGGCCCAGCTCTTCGTGCTCACCGCGGGCCTGGTCGCCGGGCTCGCCGCGGTCTGGTCCGCGTTCGGGGTGCTCGCCGTCGGCGCGGTCCTGCAGGTCTTCGCCGCCACCCTGCCCTGGCTGCGCCGCCCGGAGGCACAGCGCGAGGCGGCCACGGTGGAGTGGAGCGGCTACGCGGCCGCGCTGATCGCGCTGGCGCTCGCCTTCGACTCGCCCCGGCACATCGCCGCCCTGCTGGCCGCCTGGGGCGCGGTGCTCGGGGTGGCCGCGGCCCGGCCCGGGCGCCGACCGGTGGAACGGCGGATCCTGTTCTGGGCCGTGGTGCTGTGCGAGATCACCGCCTGGTGGATCCTGATGCGGGTCGCCGACGTGGCGTTGCCGGAGGCGTACACGCTGCCGTTCGCCGCGCTGGCCCTGCTGGTCGGTGTGCTGGAGCTGCGTCAGCGGCCCGACCTGAGCAGCTGGGTGGCGTACGGGCCGGCGCTGGTCGCCGCGTTCCTGCCGACCCTGGCGATCGTGCTGGCCACCGAGTCGAGCACGCTGCGGCAGGTGCTCCTGCTGCTCGGCGCGGTCGCCGTTCTGGTCTTCGGCTCGTCGAGCCGCCAACAGGCACCGGTCATCGTCGGGGCGACGGTCACCGCGATCACCGCCATCCACGCGCTGTTCGCCTTCGGGCCGTGGCTGGCGCTGATCCCGGTCGGCATCCTGCTCCTGGTGCTCGGGGCGAGCAACGAGCGCCGCCGCCGCGCGCAGGAACGCCTGCAGTCCGCGCTGCGCGGCATGAGATGAAGCGGAGGGTCACGGCGGGCGCCGTCGTGCGTGGGTCGAGAGCGCCTGGTCCGCGCGGCCCTGGGCGATCTTGCAGTCTGCGCCCCGGAACAGGTGCAAGATCGCGGGGTGGAGAGGGACGGGTGGGTCAGGGCAGGGTGGCTCGGAGCTTGGCTTCCTTGTCGGCGACCAGCTGCTCCAGGCTCTCCTGGTAGGCGACCATCCTGGCGCGCAGGTCAGCGTCACCCGCCGCGAGGATGCGTACGGCCAGCAGGCCCGCGTTGCGGGCGTTGCCGATCGAGACGGTGGCGACCGGGATGCCCGCCGGCATCTGCACGATGGAGAGCAGCGAGTCCATCCCGTCCAGGTGCTTCAGCGGCACCGGCACGCCGATCACCGGCAGCGGGGTGACCGAGGCGACCATGCCGGGCAGGTGGGCGGCGCCGCCGGCCCCCGCGATGATCACCTTGAGGCCACGGTCCGCGGCGGTGCGGCCGTACTCGATCATCTTGACCGGGGTCCGGTGCGCGGAGACCACGCCGACCTCGTAGGGCACCCCGAACTCGTCGAGGACCTCGGCGCCAGCCTTCATGGTCGGCCAGTCCGAGTCGCTGCCCATGATCAGCCCGACCGTGCTCACGCTCGACTCCCTCTCGTTCCCGATCGTCGGGCTCGCCCGCTCACTCGTGTCCCTCGCGCAGCCAGCGGGCCGCGCGCGCGGCCCGCGCCCGTACGTCGGCCAGGTCGTCACCGAGCACCGTGACGTGCCCGATCTTGCGGCCCGGACGAACCTGCTTGCCGTAGAGGTGCACCTTGGCGCCCGGCTCGGCGGCGAAGAGGTGGTGCAGCCGCTCGTCGATGGAGATCCCGCCCGGCTCGCCCCCGAGCACGTTCGCCATCACCACGACCGGCGCGGCGAGCGCCGTGTCTCCCATCGGGTAGTCCAGCACGGCCCGCAGGTGCTGCTCGAACTGCGACGTCCGGGCACCCTCGATCGTCCAGTGCCCGGAGTTGTGCGGCCGCATCGCCAGCTCGTTGACCACGACCCGGCTACCGGCGCCGTCGGCGACCTCGAACAGCTCCACCGCCAGCAGACCCACCACGCCCAGGGACGTGGCCAGGTCGATGGCGAGCTGCTGGGCGGCGAGCGCCAGCTCCTCGGGCAGGTCCGGCGCGGGGGCCAGCACCTCGACGCAGATGCCGTCGACCTGGACGGTCTCCACCACCGGGTACGCGGCGACCTGCCCGAACGGCGAACGGGCCACCTGCACCGCCAGCTCCCGACGCAGCGGCACCCGCTCCTCGACGATCAGCTCGGTGCCCCCGGCGAGCAGCGTGGCCGCCAGCTCGGCGGCGTGCGTCGCGTCGGTCACCATCCAGACGCCCCGCCCGTCGTAGCCACCGCGGGCCGCCTTGAGCACCACCGGCCAGCCCACCTCGGCACCGAACGTGACCAGGTCGTCCGGCTCGCCGACCGGTCGCCAGGCCGGCACCGGGGCGCCCAGCTCGCTCAGCCGCTCCCGCATCGCGCGCTTGTCCTGCGCGTAGCGCAGCGCGTCGGCCGGCGGGTACAGGGTCACACCCTCGGCGGCGAGCGTGCGGATGTGCTCGTTCGGCACGTGCTCGTGGTCGAACGTGACCACGTCGCAGGCCTTGGCGAAGGTGCGCAGCGCGGCGAGGTCGGTGTGGTCGCCGTACTGGACGTCGGCGGCGACCAGGGCGGCGCCGTCGTCGGGGGCCAGCGCGAGGACGCGCAGTGACTGGCCGAGGGCGATCGAGGCCTGGTGGGTCATCCGGGCCAGCTGGCCGCCACCCACCATGCCGACAACAGGCAGACCGGTACGGGAATCCATAGCGGCGCCAGCCTATCGGGGCCGGGGACGCCGGCCGCTACCGGCCGCCGAGCTGCCCGACCAGGTCATCCACCTCGGTGACGGGACGCTCGCAGACGAAACCGCGGCAGGCGTACGCGGTGGGCCGCCCGTCGACCATCGGACGGTCGGCGAGCAGCGGCACGCCCGGCTGGTCGGGCCGACCCGCCACGATCACCGCGCCCGGTGGGGCGTACCGGTGGGCCGCCGCGAGCAGCGGGCCGCCGGCGGGCTGGTCGGTGACCACCGCGATCTCGTACGGCCCGGAGAGCAGGGCCTCGCCGACGGTCGCCGCGTACCCGGTGAAGCGGGCGTGCCGGGCGACGATCGGCGCCACCGTGCCGAGCGCGGTCTCCGCCGCCTCCCGGTACCGCGTCTCGCCGGTCAGCGCCGCGTACGCCACCAACGCCGCGACGATCGCCGACCGGCCGGACGGGGTGGCGTTGTCGGTCGGGTCCGCGGGCCGGGTGACCAGCCGCTCGGCGTCGTCGGCGGTGTCGTAGAACCCGCCGTCCGGCGCGGCGAACCGGTCCAGCGCGACATCCAGCAGCCGGCCGGCCAGCTCCAGCCAACGCCCCTCGCCGGTGAGCTGGTGCAGCGCGCAGAACGCCTCGGCCACGCAGCCGTAGTCCTCCAGCACCCCGGCCGGCTCGCCGACGACCTTGTCCCGGGACACCCGGCGCAGCCGCCCGTCCACCAGGTGCACGGTGGCCAGGTGCTCGGCGGTGTCGCGCAGCGCGCCGTCGGCCACGATGGCGACGCCGTCCATCAGGTTGGCGTCCTCGTCGTCCGGGTTCGCGTAGAGCGCGGCGACCTGCAGGAACTCGGCGATCGCGGTGATCGCCAGCCCGTTCCAGGCGGCGACCACCTTGTCGTCGCGGGCCGGCTGGGGCCGGGCGTCCCGGGCGACCAGCAGCCGACCCACCACCTCCTGCCAGCGTCGGCGCACCGCCGGGTCGGCGTCGTCCACGTCCCGGGCCAGCCGCAGCACGCTCGTGCCGTGCTCAAAATTGCCGGACTCGGTGACCCCGAACAGGTCGGCGGCGAAGCGGCCGTCCTCCTCTCCCAGCACCTCGACGAGCTGCGTCGGGGTCCAGACGTAGGTGAGGCCCTCGACGCCCTGGGTGTCCGCGTCCAGCGCGGACGCGAAGCCCTCGCCGGGCCGGTGCAGCTCGTCGGCGAGGAACCGGGCGGTGTCCCGGGCGATCCGGCGGGCCAACCGGTCCCCGGTCAGCCGCCAGAGCTGGGTGTACGACCGCAGCAGCAACGCGTTGTCGTAGAGCATCTTCTCGAAGTGCGGGACGGTCCAGTGCCCGTCGACCGAGTAGCGGGCGAAGCCACCGGCGAGCTGGTCGTAGATGCCGCCCCGGGCCATCGCCTCGCTGGTGTGCCGGGCGATCTCCAGGCTGCGGGCCGAGCCGGTGCGCTGGTGGTGCCGCAGCAGGAAGAGCAGGTTCATGTGCGGCGGGAACTTCGGGGCGCCGCCGAAGCCGCCGTTCGTCTCGTCGTACTCCTCGGCGAGCTGCGCGGCTGCGGCGTCGAGCAGGTCCGCGGTGAGCGGGGCGGTCAGACCGCCCACGGCCTGGGCGCCGCCGATCGCCTCCACCACCGCGGCGCCCTGCTGGAGAACGGCGTCCCGCTGGTCCCGCCACGCGCTGGTGACCGACTGGAGCAGCCGGACGAAGTTGGGCCGGGGGAAGTAGGTGCCGCAGAAGAACGGGCTGCCGTCCGGGGTGGCGACGACGGTCATCGGCCAGCCACCCTGGCCGGTCATGGCCTGGGTGGCGGTCATGTACACCGCGTCGACGTCCGGGCGCTCCTCCCGGTCCACCTTGACGGACACGAAGTCGGCGTTCATCAGCGCGGCCACCGACTCGTCCTCGAACGACTCGTGCGCCATCACGTGACACCAGTGGCAGGCGGCGTAGCCGACCGAGATGATCACGGGTACGTCGCGCCGCCGCGCCTCGGCGAACGCCTCCTCGCACCACGGCCACCAGTCAACGGGGTTGTCGGCGTGCTGGAGCAGGTACGGCGAGGTCGCCTCGGCGAGTCGATTCACCCGACGACCATATCCACCCCGCCCGACCTCGCCCTGTTGATCATGAAGTTATTGCCGCCGAGGGCGGCGTGTCGGCGCACCAACTTCATGATCAACACGCCACGGTCGCAGAGCCGGAGCCAGAAGGGTCAGGACGCGCCGTCGGCGCGGAGCGGGAAGACGTTGGGGCGGGCCTCGTCGAGGAGGGTGCCCAGCACTGCGCCGATCTTGTCGGCCGGCATCGGCTTGAAGAAGTGGTAGCCCTGTGCCGCGGTGCAGCCGAGCTCGGCCAGGGCGGAGCGCTGCTCGGCGGTCTCCACGCCCTCGGCCACCACCCGCAGCCCCAGCTCGTGCGCGAGGCCCACGGTGGTCCGGACGATCGCCGCGGCCTCCGGGGAGTCGACCATCCGGATCACGAACGAGCGGTCCACCTTCAGCTCGTCCACCGCGATCCGGGTGAGGAAGGTCAGCGACGAGAATCCGGTGCCGAAGTCGTCCACCGCGAGCTGCACACCCATCGACCGGAGCGTGGCCAGCACCTCGTCGATGACCTCCAGCTCGCTCATCACCACCGTCTCGGTGATCTCGAGGACCAGCCGCTGCGCCGGCACCTGGTGCCGGCGCAGCGCGTCGGCGATCTCCGTCGGCAGTCGCGGGTCGAGCAGGCTCCGCGCGGAGAGGTTGACCGAGATCGGGATCTCCAGCCCCTCCCGCGCCCACCCGGCGGCGATCCCCAGCGCCTTGTCCAACACGTACCGGGTGAACGTGCCGAGCTGCTCGCTGTTCTCCACGGGCCGGATGAAGTCGACCGGGCCGAGCCAGCCGCGGCGCGGGTGCCGCCAGCGGATCAGCGCCTCGACACCGGTCGGCGCGCCGGTGGCCAGATCGACCGCCGGCTGCAACGCCAGCACGAGCTGGTCCTCGACCTTGAGCGCCTCGCGCAGCTCGGCCAGCAGGGCGAGCTGGTCGGTGCTGGCCGCGTCCCGCGTGCTGTCGTACGCGGCGACGTTGCCGCCGCCCTCCTTGGCCTGGTACATCGCGATGTCGGCCCGGCGCAGCAGCTCGGTCAGGTCGGCGGTGCCGGCGTCGGCCACCACCACACCGACGGACACCTCGACGGACATCCGCACTCCGGCGACCTCGGTCGGCGCGGCCAGCCGCTCGGCGATCTCGCGGGCCTGGCGCAGCGCGTACGCCATCGGGGCGGCGCGGTCACCGATCACCGGCACCGACGTCAGCAGCAGCGCGAACTCGTCGCCGCCGAGCCGGCCGAGCAGGTCACCCGAGCGGGCCAGCGCGCCCAGCCGGTTGGCGGTCAGCCGGAGCAGCTGGTCCCCGGCCGCGTGGCCCAGGGTGTCGTTGACCCCGCGGAACTGGTCGATGTCGAGCAGCAGCAGCGCTACGGGGTGGTCGTGCGCGAGCTGCCGCAGCGCCTGGTCACCCTTGTTGAGCATGGCCGCCCGGTTGATCAGGCCGGTGAGCGGGTCGTGCACCGCCTCGTACGACGACCGGGCGGTGACCAACCTCAGCTCGCGGTGGGTGGCGGCGTCGTGCAACGCGGCGGCGAGCGCCTCGCCGAACGCGGCCAGCGCGTCCCGGTCGCGCCCACCGGGGCTCGCGGATCGGGGGAAGCGCACCCGCAGCCGGCCGACCGGCACCGCGCCGACGGTGAGCGGGCGCACCAGTTCGCGCTCGTCCGGCTCGGTGGCCACGGGCCGGGTGATCTCCCGGTCGACCATCCCGCCCGCGGCGTCGCCCCGGTAGCGCCGCCAGCGCCCGTCGCCGCGCGCCACGTCCACATCGACCAGCTCGGCGTTGAACAGCGTCAGCGCCCCGGTGACCGCGGCGCTGGCCACGCCCCGCTCGTCGAGCTGGTTGAGCGCGGCCGTGGCGTCGGCGAACGCCCGCCAGGTCCGGCGCTCCTGGTCGACGCGGAGCCGGTGGCGGTAGGTCTGCTGGAGGAGCCAGAGCGGCGGTGGAAGCAGCAGCAGCCACCGCGGGTCGATCTCCAGCAGCGCCACGACGAGCAGGCCGACCGCGACGTTGCCGACGAACATCAGCAGCTTGCCGCGCAGCGCCGCGAGCAGCGACGGCCCGATCGGCACACCGTGCCGCAGGCCCAGCGTGACCCCTCCGATCCAAGCTGTGACGAGCAGGTAGGTCACCGATCCGGCGATCGCGGCGACGGCCAGCCCCGGCGTGGGCGCGGCCAGCAGCGGGCGCCCGAGCGCGGTGGTCACCGACACGGCGACCGCCGACGCGGCGGCCAGCGACGCCGCGATGCGGACGACCTCCAGCACCGGCCTGCGCTCCCCGAAGGCCGAGAGCGCCGACCAGGCGAGCCCGGCGCCGAGCAGGGTGGCGGAGGGGAGCCAGCCGGCGGGCGCCAGGTAGAGGCAGATGATCAGCGCCGCCTCGCCCCAGCTGATGCTCACCATGCCGGCGGCGGCGCGGAACCGCAGCCGGGCCAGCTGGGCGAGGGCGAGGACGGCCACGGCGATGGCGTAGCGGGCCGGAGCGGGGATCGGATCGTCGGCGGGAAGCCGGTGCGGCAGGCTCAAACCGACCAGGGCGGCGATCACCGCGGTCAGGGTCACCGCGGCGGTGAGCACCAGCACCCGGGGTGGCGTGCTGCGAACCCCCAGCCGGTCGAGCTGCTCGCCGGCCCTACCGGACGTCACCGACCCGCCCTCTGGACCGACCGACCGACCGTACGACGGGCCGCCGCTGCTGTGACGGTCATCGGCGCCCCCTTCCGCGCACGGCTCGGGGACTTTTGGTCCCCCCGGCGGAAGGCTAAGCCAAACCCGATGGCCGCAACAGGGGTCGACGACCGGGTTCGGCGTGATTCATGCGCGGACTACCCGTTCCGGCGCTGCTGACGCCCCGTGGGAGCGTCCGAGGATGAATCCGGTCCTCCGGTCCCGTCTGTCGGATCGGTGACTGCCGCGTCCGCCCGGCCCGTCTCGCTCGGGCGCCCCTGCTCGGGGAACCGGTCGGGCAGCCGGCGCAGCCGGGCGTTCATGTTGCGGATCAGCAGAACGGTGGCGGTGCCCAGCACCAGGATGAGGAAGAGACCCATCGGCCCGGCCAGGCCACCCGTGCGGGTGTCCCCGAAGTTGTTCTCCGCGAGCACCTGTGCGGCGGTCAGCATGGCGTTCCTCCGATGGACGACTGGTGACCAGCGTAGCGCCGCGCCGGCTCAGCGGGCATGCGCGGTCTCGCGCACGCCGGCGAACAGGTCCGACTCGGGGAGCGGGCTGTCGACCATCGAGCGCACCAGCTCGTAGTCCTCCGTCGGCCACGCACCCTGCTGGAGCTCCATCGGCACCTGGAACCAGAAGCCGTCCGGGTCGACCTGGGTGGCGTGGGCGCGCAGCGCGTCGTCGCGGACCGGGAAGTATTCCGCGCACTCGACGCGGGTGGTGATCCGCGGGCCCTTGTCCGGGCGCTCGTCCCAGCGCTTGAGCCACTCCTCGTAGGGCGACTCCAGGCCGGCGGCGAGCATCGCCTCGTGCAGCGCCATGATCTTGCCCTTGGAGAAGCCGATGTCGTAGTAGAGCTTCAGCGGCTGCCACGGCTCGCCCAGCTCCGGGTAGCGCTGCGGGTCGCCGGCGGCCTCGAAGGCGGCCACGCTCACGTTGTGGCACATGATGTGGTCCGGGTGGGGGTAACCGCCCTCCTCGTCGTACGTCGTGACGACGTGCGGGCGGAACTGGCGCATCAGCCGCACCAGCGGGCCGGCGGCCACCTCGACGTCCTGCAGGGCGAAGCACCCCTCGGGCAGCGGCGGCAGCGGATCGCCCTCGGGCAGCCCCGAGTCGACGAAGCCGAGCCAGGCCTGCTCGATGCCGAGGATCGCCCGGGCGGCGTCCATCTCGCCGCGGCGGATCTCGGCGATGTTGGCCCAGACGTCGGGTCGGTCGAGCTTCGGGTTGAGCACGCTGCCGCGCTCTCCGCCGGTGCACGTCACGACCAGGACGTCCACCCCCTCGGCGACGTACTTCGCCGTGGTCGCGGCGCCCTTGCTGGACTCGTCGTCCGGATGGGCGTGGACGGCCATGAGACGCAGCTGTTCTGCCAACTTCGGCGCTCCTCGTCTGGGTCGGCCCCGGGGCCGGCCGGCTGACCTGCCGGAATTCCGCCCTCCCGCGGCCCGACCGGCGGCGGCCGGTCAGTGCCGACGGCCGACCTGCCATGCTTGACGCGGAGCCGGGCTGGGAGGATGGACTCTGCCATTCTTGCCGATGCCACCGACAACAACGCCAGGAGATACCCGCCGGTGAGCGAGACGCACGCCACAATTCCACCGGGAACGCCGGTCTTCCCGCCCGGGCGGTACGGCCGCCGCCGGGAGTCCGGCGGGCGCCGCCCCCTGCTGTTGGCCGCGGTGGTCCTGGTCGTGCTGGCCACCGTCCTGAGCCTCATCGCGGTCCGGCTCTACCGCCAGTACGGCGATCCGAACTACGACGCCCAGGTCGTGACGTACACCGACATCACGGACACTCAGGTGCAGATCGAGTTCCGGCTGACCGTGCCGACCGGCGGCTCGGCGGTCTGCCTGCTACGCGCCCGGAGCCGGGACGGCGCCGAGGTGGCCCGGGAACAGGTCACGGTGACCGCGCCCCCGGGGAAGCGGCACGTCACCACGCGGCACATGCTCACGACCACGGGCCGACCCTTCATCGGCGAGGTGCTGCGCTGCCGCCCGCCCGCCTGAGTCGGCCGCCCGCCGCGCTGTCGCCCGCCCACCTGAGTCGGCCGACGCGCCGCGCAGGCCCGCCCGCCTGAGTCGGCCGACCGCCGCGCTGTCGCCCGCAAACCCCCGGTGAGCTGGGACGACAGGCGGCCGGTCGACGGGGTCGACACGGTGACCGCCCGTGCCCGACGACGGCACGGGTGGTGATCGACGCCACCTCGTGTCGTCCCCCGCTGGTAAACTCGGAAGTTCACCTGTCGTCAGCCACGCACAACTGAGGAGACCGCCTGTGTCCACTGGCAACGAGGCGCCGGCCACCTGGCTGTCCCAGGACGCTCACGACCGACTCAAGGCTGAGCTCGACGAGCACATCGCCAACCGGCCGGTCATCGCCGCCGAGATCAACGCCCGGCGCGAGGAGGGCGACCTGCGGGAGAACGGTGGCTACCACGCCGCCCGCGAGGAGCAGGGCAAGGCCGAGGGGCGCATCCGCTACCTCCAGGAGTTGCTCCGCACCGCCAAGGTCGGCGAGGCCCCGTCGGCCGACGCCGTGTCGCCCGGCATGGTCGTGACCATCTACTTCGACGACGACAAGGACGACACCGAGACCTTCCTGCTCGGCTCCCGCGAGGTGGCGTCGACCACCGACCTGACCGTCTACAGCCCCGAGTCGGCCCTCGGCAAGGCCATCCTGGGCGGCCGGGCCGGGCAGACCTGCACCTACACGGCGCCCAGCGGCGCCGACATCAAGGTGACCGTGGTCAGCTTCGAGCCGTACTCCGGCTGAGCCGGCGGCCGGGGCCCCGCGCCGCACCACTTCCACGAGCGAGGCGTGACACCGGTCGGTGTCACGCCTCGCCTGCGAAGACCACCTGGTAGCCGCTCGCCCGCAGGGCGCTGATCAGCGTGTCCGAGTGCTCCACCCCGCGGGTCTCCACCGACAGCGCCACCTCCACCTCACCCAGGTGCAGGTGCGGGTTGGCCCGCTGGTGCTCCACGTCCACCACGTTCGCCCGGTGCTCGGCGATCTCGCTGAGCAGCGAGGCGAGCTGGCCCGGCCGGTCCGTGCAGCGCACGGTGAACCGCAAGTAGCGCCCCGCGGCCGCCAGCCCGTGCTCGATCACCCGCAGCATCAGCAGCGGGTCGATGTTGCCGCCGGAGAGCACCGCGACCACCGGGGCCTCCACCTCCACCACGCCGGCCAGCAGCGCGGCGACGCCGACCGCCCCGGCCGGCTCGACCACCTGCTTGCCCCGCTCCAGCAGCATCAACAGGGCGCGGGAGATGTCCTCCTCGGACACGGTGACCACGTCGTCCACCAGCTTGCGGACGTGGGTGAAGGTGATGTCGCCGGGCCGGCCGACCGCGATGCCGTCGGCGATGGTGCTGAACGCCGGCAACCGCACCGGTTCCCCGGCGAGCAGCGAGGGCGGGTACGCCGCGGCGCTGGCCGCCTGCACCCCGATCACCCGGACCTCGGGCCGCAGTGCCTTGGCGGCCACCGCGATCCCCGACACCAGCCCGCCACCGCCGACCCCGGTGATGATCGTCTTCACGTCCGGGCACTGTTCGAGGATCTCCAGCGCCACCGTGCCCTGCCCGGCGATCACGTCCCGGTGGTCGAACGGGTGGATCAGCACCGCGCCGGTCCGCTCGGCGAACGTCTGCGCCGCGACCAACGACTCGTCCACCGTGCTCCCGACCAGCTCGACCTGCGCGCCGTACCCCTTGGTCGCCGCCACCTTCGGCAGCGGCGCGTTCACCGGCATGAAGACCGTGGCGTGCGTGCCGACCAGGCCGGCGGCGAGCGCCACCCCCTGGGCGTGGTTGCCGGCGCTCGCCGCGACCACGCCCCGCTCCCGCTCCTCCGCCGAGAGCCGGGAGATCCGCACGTACGCGCCGCGCACCTTGTACGAGCCCGCGCGCTGCACGTTCTCGCACTTCAGCCAGGCCGGCCCGCCCAGCGCCGCGCTGAGCGGACGCGACGGCTCCAGCGGGGTGGTCCGGGTGACGCCCGCGAGCAGTTCCCGCGCGGCCTGTACGTCGGCGAGACCGACCAGTTCCGTCATGCCCCGATCGTGCCACCCGCCGGCGGCGGGACCGGCGGCGACGCCACGGTCGAGTCGGTCGCCACCTGCGGCGACGAACCGGTGACGGGCTGCGCCGGAGGCGGGGCGTAGCCGACCGGCGCGCCCGGCGTCGGCCAGCCGGGGTGGTGGTACGGCCACGCGCCCGGAGCGCGGCTAATCCGGTCCTGTTGGGCGGCGGAGATCCGCCGGATCAGCACGATGAACGCGACGCCCGCGACCACGCACGCCACCGCCGGGATCAGTCGGGGGCCGATCGTCTCCTGGTAGTAGCGGACGTACGTCTGGAACTCCGCCTCGTTGCGGGGCAACTCGGTGAGTTCGGCGTACCTGCGGTCGTCGTTCTTGGCGACAACGCGGTCGCCGATGGTGAACGCGAGCCACGCCGCCCACCAGACAACGACCAGCCCAGGGGTGCTCCGGCGCCACAGGCTGTCCCGCGCGACGTTGGCCACCACCCGGGCCGGCACCACGAAGTTGGCGAACGGCACCAGCCACCCGGCGATGGCCCAGCCCGAACTGAGCGACGGCAGCGCGCCCGGGAAGGCGTCGATGTTCTTCCGGACCCGCCAGGTCCAGATGATCACCAGTACGGACGCGACCAGGATTGCCAGCAGGTAGGGCACCGTGAGCGCGACCTCCGCCAGCACCGCGCCGAGCAGCAGATCGCGGTCACCCTGCTCGGTCGCCGTACGGGCGATCTGCATGCCGACGAGGGGGAACAGCGCGGCCGGCAGGTAGAGCAGGGCGGCGGCGCCGACCGCGATCGACGCGGCCCGACCCAGGCCACGGACGGCGTACGTGGGCAGGCCGGGGTTGACCGCCGGCTGCCCGAGCGGGGTGAAACAGCGGGCACATTCGTCGAGCGCGGGGGACGTGGCGTCCCCGCAGGTCGGGCACTGCATGATGACCGTCCAGGGTGCGGCGCGATGGGTGCGCGCACACGCTAGACGATCATGCGACGGCCGGCGACCCCGTGCCGACGCGCGGGTAGCCGGGGGCGTGCCGCGACCACGGGGCGGCCATCTCGAACTGGCCGGCCACCCCCAGCAGCAGCAGCTCCGAGCCGGGCGGCCCGACCAGTTGCACCGCCACCGGCAGGCCGTCCGGGCGGCGGCCCACCGGCACCACGATCGACGGCAGGCCGGCAATGTTCCACGGCGCCGCGTACGGGGCGTACCGGATGTTGGCCGCCATGTTGGCGCGCCAGGACCGGCCGGACCAGGCGGTGGCCTCCGGCGGCGCGCCCGCCAGCGCCGGCGTGAGCAGCAGGTCGACCGAGTGGTCGGTGAAGAAGCCGATGGACCGTTCCCGCCAGGCCGTCCGGTCGGCCTCCCGCACGTACCCGCGCCGCTGCGCCCACTCGCCGAGCGCCACGTGCCGGCGGCTGCGCGGCTGGAGGTCGCGCCGCGCGATGCCGGCGGCTTCGACGTCGGCAGCGGCCGCGGCGAACCAGGTCGCGAGCCCCTTCAGACCGAGCTTGGTCGGGTAGACCGGGTCGGCCGGCACGGTGTCGTGGCCGGCGGCGGCGAGCAGGCGGCCCGCGGTGGCGACGGCGTCCCGGTTCGGCGCGTCCGGGGAGACCCCACGCACCGGCGAGCGGAGCGAGACACCCACCCGCAGCCGCTGCGGCGGCACCAGCTTCTCCGGACGCCGACCGGCGAGCACCGAGAAGCCGACCGCCGCGTCGGCGACCGTGGTGGTCAGCATGCCGTGCTCGACGAGGCCGAACCAGTCTTCCGCGCCGAGCTGGCGCGGGATGACGCCCCGGCCGGGCTTGAGCCCGACCAGGCCGCAGCAGGCCGCCGGGATGCGGATGGAGCCGAGGCCGTCGTTGCCGTGCGCGATCGGCACCAGGCCGGCGGCCACGGCCGCCGCCGCACCGCCGGAGGAGCCGCCCGGGGTACGCCGGACGTCCCACGGGTTGCGGGTCACCGCGGTGTCGTCGTCGGTGAGCGCCCAGAGGCCGAGCTCGGGCATCCGGGTCACCCCGAGGATCACCGCCCCGGCGCCGCGCAGCCGGCGGACCACCTCGTGGTCGAACTCGGCCACCGGCGTACGCGCGGCGACCGAGCCGTTCCAGGTGGGCAGGCCGGCGACCGGAGTGTTCTCCTTGACCGCCACGGGCACCCCGGCCAGTGGAAGGTTGGCCAGGTCCTCCTGTTCGTCGACCTTCTCCGCCTCGGTGATCGCCTCCCCGCCGCGTACCGTGCGGAACGCAGCGAGGTCGGCGTCGGCCCGGGCGATGTGGTCGAGGTGGTCCGCCACGACCTGGGTGGCGGAGACGTCGCCCCGCCGCACGCCGCGGGCGATCTGCTTGGCGGTCGCCCCGACCCAGGTCGGCATGATGTCCTGCACGGCCACCCTCCCCAGCCAGCGGTCAGCCCAGCGCCTGCTCCAGATCGGCGAGCAGGTCGTCGACCGTCTCGATGCCGACAGACAGTCGCACGAGATCGCCGGGAACTTCAAGCGGCGAGCCGGCAGCACTTGCGTGTGTCATCCGGCCCGGGTGCTCGATCAGGGATTCCACCCCGCCGAGCGATTCGGCGAGGACGAAGAGCTTGGCCCGGTTGCAGATCTCCACCGCGTGCTCCTCGCCACCGGCGGCGCGGAAGGAGATCATGCCGCCGAACCGGCGCATCTGCTTCGCGGCCACCTCGTGGCCCGGGTGCGAGGGCAGCCCCGGGTAGATCACCTGTGCCACCTTCGCGTGCCCGTCCAGGTACGCGGCCAGCCGCTCGGCGTTGTCGCAGTGCCGGTCCATCCGTACGCCCAGGGTCTTGATGCCGCGCAGGGTGAGCCAGGCGTCGAACGGTCCGTTGATCGCGCCCATCGCATTCTGGTGGTAGCGCAGGTCCTCGCCGAGCCCGGCGTCCGCGGCGACCAGCGCGCCACCGACCACGTCGGAGTGTCCGCCGATGTACTTGGTCGTCGAGTGCACCACCACGTCGGCGCCGTGCGCGATCGGCTGCTGGAGGTACGGGGAGGCGAAGGTGTTGTCGACCACCAGCAGGGCGCCGGCGTCGTGCGCGACGGCGGCCAGCGCCGCGAGGTCGGCGATGCCGAGCAGCGGGTTGGTCGGCGTCTCCACCCACACGATCTTCGTGCGGCCGGGGCGGATCGCGGCCCGGATCGCGGCCGGGTCGGAGACCTTGGCGGGGGTGAAGTCGAGCCCCCACCGCTCCACCACGCGGGCGAAGAGCCGGTAGGTGCCGCCGTACGCGTCGTCGGGGATGACCACGTGGTCGCCGGGCTTGCAGACGGTGCGCAGCAGGGTGTCCTCGGCGGCGAGGCCGCTGGCGAAGGCGAGGCCGACCGCCCCGCCCTCCAGCGCGGCCAGGCACTCCTGGAGCGCGTCCCGGGTCGGGTTGCCGGAACGGCTGTACTCGTAACCGAGCCGCGGCGCCCCGACGGCGTCCTGCGCGTACGTGCTGGTCTGGTAGATAGGTGGGATCACCGCGCCGGTGCGGGCCTCGGGGTCCTGGCCGGCGTGGATGGCGAGCGTCTCGAAGCCGTGGTTCATTCCCGTGACGTTAGTCCGCCACCTCGTCCCGATGCGGGGAACCCGGAGGCGGGTCACGCCAGCAGCCTGTCGTAGGGGTCGGTGATACTGGCTCGGTGACCTCGACCGGCCTCCCCTCCCGCCTGATCGGCGCGGCCGACCGCATCCCGGCCTCGCTCGACGAGCTGACCGGCCCGGATCACGGCCGGGTCGAGCTTCCCGTCCGGCTCGCCTGGTCCGGGCCGAGCGACTTCGTCGTCGACGACCCAGGGCAACGGCTGACGCTCTACTGCCTCCTGCTCGACTGCGGGCAACGCGACGACGTCGTCCGCTACGTGAATGCCCGGCTGCTGCGTCAGGACTGGCCACGCATCCGCCGGCTGACCGCCCGGCGGATGATCTCCCTCTGGGAGCAGTTGCTGCCCGATCTCGCCGGCGCCTGATGGAACCCCTGCACCGCCGGCTACTCGAGATCGGCTTCGAGGCCGGTGACGATCTCGGTCTGGTGCTGGCCGGCGGGTACGCGATGTGCGCACACGAGTTGCTGGACCGACCGTCACAGGACATCGACTTCGCCACCGCCTCCGCACTCCCGCTTCCGGAGGTGGCGGACCGACTCGCCGCGGCATTCGCGAATGCCGGTTTCTCCGCCTCGATCATCGAGGTCACACCTCGAATGGGCCGCCTGGTCGTCTCGGACGCCACGGGCACTTGTGAAGTTGACCTGCTCAAGGAGGCACTCGGGCCACCGGCCAGGTTGACCGTCGGCCCGGTCGTCGCCTTCGACGACGCGGTCGGGCTCAAGATGCGCGCCCTCCATGACCGTGCGGCTCACCGTGACTTCATCGACATCCGCGCCGCGAACAGCCGGCTCGAATGGGCCGAGCTGGAACGGCTGGGCGCCCGTCATACCGGGGACTTCTCGCTGGAGGAGTTGGCCGACAGACTCGGTGCCGTCGACGAGCGGGACGAGCGCACCTTCCGGTCGTACGGGCTCGGCGACTCCGAGATCGACGAGCTGCGAGGCTGGGCGCGACGGTGGGAGGCGGACATCAGGGCCCGCCTGGCGAGCGGCGAGACCGGGCCGGTCGGGGTCGTCGAGAGTGAGTGGGACAGCTACCTGGACGGGCGGTGACCGCGCCGGGCGGGACGGGGCGCTCCGCAGCCGGCCGCACTAACCTGGGCCGGTGGCCGGGTGTGTGTTCTGCGGGATCGTGGCGGGTGACGTGCCCGCGTTCCGGGTTGTCGACGAGCCGGACGGCGTGGCGTTCCTGGACACCCGGCCGGTGTTCAAGGGCCACGTGCTGGTGGTGCCGCGTACCCACCTGGTGACGCTCGCCGACCTCCCGCCGGCGTCGCTCCCCGGCTACTTCGGGCTGGTGCAGCGGGTGGCCGTGGCGGTGGAGGCCGGTCTGGGAGCCGGTGGGACCTTCGTGGCGATGAACAACCGGGTGTCCCAGTCCGTCCCGCACCTGCACACCCATGTCGTGCCGCGGACGAAGGGCGACGGGCTGCGCGGCTTCTTCTGGCCCCGCACCCGCTACACCGACGACACCGAGGCCCAGGCCTACGCCGACCGCGTGGCCGCCGCGCTCTGAGCGAGGTGGGGCCTGACTCAGCGTGGCGCGGGTAAGGAAGCGAGGCCCCCTGGTGTTGCACGCTGGGAGAGGTAGGAGAGGAGTCCCACCGTGTTCCTGCGCCGCATGAAGGCCGAGCTCCCCACCCCCGACAAGGCCCTGCCGGGCCGTGTGATCGCGATGCCCGTGGCCGACCGGCACGAGGTGCTGGGCACCCCGCTGAAGGGCCCGTTCCCGGAAGGCAGCCAGGTGGCCGTCTTCGGTATGGGGTGTTTCTGGGGGGCCGAGCGCCTGTTCTGGACCCTGCCCGGCGTGATCACCACCTCCGCCGGCTACGCGGGCGGCTACACGCCGAACCCGACGTACGAGGAGGTCTGCTCGGGGATGACCGGGCACACCGAGGCCGTCCAGGTGGTCTACGACCCCTCGAAGATCAGCTACGAGGACCTGCTGAAGGTCTTCTGGGAGAACCACGACCCGACCCAGGGCATGCGCCAGGGCAACGACGTGGGCACCCAGTACCGGTCGGCGATCTACGCGACCACCGACGACCAGCTGGCCACGGCGACCGCCTCCCGTGACGCGTTCGCGCCGATCGTGGCCCGCGCCGGCAAGGGCGAGATCACCACCGAGATCGACCGGCTCGGCAACTACTACCTGGCCGAGGACTACCACCAGCAGTACCTGGCGCCGACCAAGAACCCGAACGGGTACTGCAACCACGGCCCGAACGGGCTGAGCTGCCCGGTGGGCGTGGCCCGTACCGCCGGCTGATCTCACCCGAACGCCGTCCGTCGCCCGCGGCCCCGCGCCGCGGGCGACGCGCATTCCCGCCGGCCGTGTGATCGAAATCCGTTGCCGGGCCCCGCGGCGTCTGGATAGCGTGGCCGTACACGGGAAAGGAGGTGGTCCAGACTTGTATAGCAATCGGACTCGTGAGGTGGCTGTCCGCTAGCCGCTGTCCTCGACAGTGATTCACGTCCGCCGCGAGGCGGGCACAGGCACGATCGTCGAGACCGTGTGGCAGCGGTGCGGCGAAACCACGACAGCCACCCGACCCCCGGGGTGCCGGCCTCAGTCCAGCCGGCCCGCGCGCGAGCGCGGAAACCCCGGGGGTCGCTTCATACGCAGCGGAGGGGCACGCCGTGTCGATGCGCGAGCTGGTGGTGCTCGGGACGGCCAGCCAGGCGCCGACCCGGCAGCGCAACCACAACGGGTACGTGCTGCGCTGGGACGACGAGGTGATCCTCTTCGACCCCGGCGAGGGCAGCCAGCGGCAGTTGCTGCACACGACGGTGACCGCGACCGACCTGACCCGGATCTGCGTCACCCACTTCCACGGCGACCACTGCCTGGGCCTGCCCGGCACCATCCAGCGGCTCTCCCTGGACCGGGTGCCGCACCCGGTGGCGGTGCACTTTCCGGCCGGCGGCGCGGAGTACTTCGCCCGGCTCCGGCACGCGTCCAGCTTCTACGAGACCGCCGAGTTGCGGGTCGAGCCGATCGAGGCGGACGGCCAACGGATCCCGCTGGGTTGCGGCACCCTGGAGGCCCGCCGGCTGCGGCACCCGATCGAGACGTACGGCTACCGCCTGGTCGAGCCGGACGGCTGCCGGATGTTGCCGGAGAAGCTGGCCGCGTACGGCATCGGCGGCCCGGCCGTCGGGGAGCTGATCCGCGTCGGCCACCTCGACCTCGACGGGCGCCGGGTCACCCGCGACGAGGTGAGCGTCCCCCGGCCGGGGCAGCGGTTCGCCTTCGTCATGGACAGCGGCCTGTGCGACGGGGTCTACGCCCTGGCCGAGCACGCGGATCTGCTGGTCATCGAGTCGACCTTCCTCGACTCCGAGGCCGCGCTCGCCGCCGAGGTCGGGCACCTCACCGCGGCGCAGGCCGCCCGGGTGGCGGCCGAGTCGGGGGTACGCCGGCTGGTGCTCACCCACTTCTCGCAGCGCTACGCCGACCCCCGCCGGTTCCTCGACGAGGCCCGGGCGCACTTCGACGGCGACCTGGTGATCGCCGAGGACCTGACCACCGTCCAGGTCCCGCCACGGCGGGTACCCTCGCCCGGGTGACCGTCACGCTGCGCCGGGCCGCCACCGACGACCTCCTGGCGATCGGCGCGCTGCACCAACGCTCCCGGCTCGCGGCGTACTCGTCCTTCCTGCCGGCGGAGGCGCTGGCCGAGCCGACGCCCGAGGCGATGGGGCGGTACTGGGCCGAGCGGTGGAGCTGGGAGTCGGACACCCACCTGATGACCGTCGCCGAGCGGGACGGCGGGCTGGTCGGCTTCAGCTACGTCGGCCCGGACGACGACGGCGACCCGGCGACCGGCCTGCTCTACGCGATCCACCTCGACCCGGCCGAGCGGGGACGCGGCGTCGGCCGGGAGCTGATGATCGACGCCCTGGCCACCATGCGGGGCCGCGGCTGGCGGCGGGCGGCGCTCTGGGTGCTCGCCGAGAACGGCCATGCCCGGCGCTTCTACGAGCGCGGCGGCTGGTCGGCGGCCGGGGTGGAGCGGGAGGACGCGATCGGGTCGGCGGTCACCACCCAGCTGCGCTACACGCGTCCGCTGTGACCGCCCGCTCCGGGTGACCGCCCGTTCGCTCTGAGCTGATCCGGGCATGCCCGTCGATCCGGCCGCGTTGGCAGGGTCATGGACACCGAGCACACCGCGCCGGAGCGGGCCGAGGCCGCCGCTCTGGACGCGTACTCCCAGGTGGTCACGACCGTGGCGGCCCGGGTGCTGCCCAGCGTGGCCGCCCTGTCGGTGCGGACC
Source organism: Micromonospora sp. WMMD812 (assembly GCF_027497215.1). NCBI lineage: Bacteria > Bacillati > Actinomycetota > Actinomycetes > Micromonosporales > Micromonosporaceae > Micromonospora > Micromonospora sp. WMMD812. The sequence continues at coordinate 3,730,815 of NZ_CP114904.1, forward strand.
GCGCGCGGGGCCGGCGCCGGCTCCGCGGTCACCGTGGGCACCGATGGCCTTCTGTTGACGAGCGCACACGTGGTGCAGGGCGCCCGGGACGGGACGGCCGCCTTCGCCGACGGCACCGAGACCCGGTTCCGGGTGGTCGGCGCCGACCCGCTGTCGGACCTCGCCGTGCTGCGGGTCGAGGAGACCACCGTGCCGCCCGTCGAGCTGGGCGACGCCGACGCGCTGCGGATCGGCCAGCTCGTGGTCGCCGTGGGCAACCCCATGGGGCTGGCCGGCTCGGTCACCGCCGGCGTGGTCTCCGGCCTGGGCCGGTCCCTGCCGGCCCGCGACGGGCGGGTCACCCGCCTCATCGAAGACGTGATCCAGACCGACGCGGCGCTGAACCCGGGCAACTCCGGCGGTGCGCTGGCCGACTCGACCGGCCGGGTGATCGGGGTGAACACCGCGGTCGCCGGGTACGGGCTCGGGCTGGCGGTGCCGATCAACACCACCACGCAGCAGATCATCGCCGACCTCACCGCCGACGGTCGGGTCCGCCGGGCCTGGCTGGGCGTGGCCGGCGTGCCGGTGCCGCTGCCGCCCGAGGTGGCCGCGCGCACCGGGCAGCGGCGCGGGTTGCGGGTCGTGGAGGTCGTGCCGGGCAGCCCGGCCGGAACGGCGGGGATCTACCTCGGCGACGTGATCCTCTCCGCCGGCGGCCGGTCGATCGGCGACGGCCAGGGCCTGCAACGGCTCATGCTCGGCTCGGTGATCGGCACCCGGTTGCCGGTGACCGTGCTGCGCCAGGGCGCCTTCGTCGACGTGGTGGCGGTGCCCACCGAGCTGACCCGCTGACAGCGGCCGCCACCACCGAGCACGGACCGGGCCCCGCGTCGACGTCCGGCGTCGGCGCGGGGCCCGTCGTCAGGTCGACTCAGCGCGCGCCGAGGTGGGCGAGCAGGTCCTGCCGGGTGAGTACGCCCTTGGGCTTGCCGTCCACCAGCACCAGCGCGGCGTCGGACTTCTCCAGCAGGCCGACCGCCTCGCTCACCGGCTGCCCGCCGCCGATCATCGGCAGCGGTGCGGCCATGTGCCGCTCGATCGTGTCGTGCAGGTGCGCCTGACCGGTGAAGAGCGCGTCCAGCAGGTCCCGCTCCGCGATCGACCCGGCCACCTCGCCGGTCACCACCGGCGGCTCGGCCTTGAGCACCGGCAGCTGGGAGACGCCGTACTCGCGCATGTAGTCGATCGCGTCACGGACCGTCTCGGTCGGGTGCACGTGCACCAGCTCGGGCAGGCCGCCCGGCTTGCTCGCCAGCGCGTCCGCCACGGTCGGCTCCGAGCCGGAGTTGTCCAGGAAGCCGTAGCGGGCCATCCACGCGTCGTTGAAGATCTTGGACAGGTAGCCCCGGCCGCCGTCGGGTAGCAGCACCACCACCACGTCGTCCGGGCCGGCCTTGCGGGCCACCTCGAGCGCGGCCACCACGGCCATCCCGCAGGACCCGCCGACCAGCAGACCCTCCTCGCGAGCCAGCCGCCGGGTCATCTCGAACGAGGCCTTGTCGGAGACCTCGACGATCTCGTCGGCGATCCCCCGGTCGTACGTCTCCGGCCAGAAGTCCTCACCGACCCCCTCGACCAGGTAGGGCCGGCCGGTGCCGCCGGAGTAGACCGAGCCCTCCGGGTCGGCGCCGATCACGCGTACCCGGCCGTCGGAGGCTTCCTTCAGGTAGCGGCCGATGCCGGAGATGGTGCCGCCGGTGCCCACGCCGGCGACGAAGTGGGTGATCTCGCCCTCGGTCTGCTTCCACAGCTCCGGGCCGGTGCTCTCGTAGTGCGAGCGCGGGTTGGCCGGGTGGCTGTACTGGTTGGGCTTCCAGGCGCCGGGGATCTCGCGGGCCAGCCGGTCGGAGACGTTGTAGTAGGAGCGCGGGTCCTCCGGTGCGACGGCGGTGGGGCAGACCACCACCTCGGCGCCGTACGCTCGCAGCACGTCCTGCTTGTCCTGGCTGACCTTGTCCGGGCAGACGAAGACGCACTTGTAGCCTTTGAGCTGGGCCACCAGGGCCAGCCCGACGCCGGTGTTGCCGCTGGTCGGTTCGACGATGGTGCCGCCGGGCTTGAGGATGCCGGCCTTCTCGGCGTCCTCCACCATGCGCAGGGCGATCCGGTCCTTCACCGAACCGCCCGGGTTCAGGTACTCCACCTTCGCCAGCACGGTGGCCTGGATGCCGGCCGTGACGTTGCGCAGCCGTACCAGGGGGGTGTTGCCGATCAGGTCGACGACGTTGTCGTAGTACTGCACCTCGATGTGTCCTTCTCCTCGGCGCCGGCGACGGCGGCCGGGCAGGTGGTTCGCGGATTCCCAGCGCCCAGGGTACGTGTCGTCAGGGCACCACACGCCCGGGGATGACCGAGTCCCGACGCGCCTCCCACTCCAGGAAGCGCTCGGTCTCGGCGAGCACGCTGCCGGCCAGCCAGGTGACCATGACCGCGTCGTCGGCCAGGCCGAAGATCGCCAGTGGGATCTCCGGGAGCAGGTCGATCGGCGAGACTATGTACGCCGTCGCCGCGGTCATCAGGGCCAGTCGGAGGCCGCCGTCGTACTCGCCGCGGGTGGTCGCCCGGATCATCCGGGGGAGCGCCGCCAGCCGGGCGCCCAGTGACGGCCCGCCGCGAGCCCCGCTGGCCAGCGCCCGGGCCAGGGCCGCGAAGGCCGCGCTCCGCTTCAATGTCTTCCCCATCTCGCGCTCCTCTCCCGGGGGACAGCGTGACGTCCCGGCGCAAGCCCCCGTGGCGGCCGGGACCGCCCGGAGAATGACGTACCCAGAACGGTCTTCCGCCAGGCACCCGCGAGCCGGTCCGACGACAGCGACGTGTCGTGCCGGCGCGATACTGTCGCCTTATGGGGGTGGCTGGTTCCGTCGTACCGGTTGGTCCGCGCTGGCAGCGCGCCCGGCAGATCGCCCGCCTGACGGCGATCGGCACGGGCGCCACCGCGGCAGCCTTCGTGGCGACCGCCGGGGTGCTGCTCGGCCAGGCGCGTCAGGCCCGCCGCATCATCCCGATGGCCGAGGCTCCCCCGCCCCGCTGCGACGGCGTCTACGGCGCGAAGTTCCCCGGCGAGCCGCTCACGATGGTCGTGCTCGGCGACTCGTCGGCCGCCGGCTACGGGGTGCACCGCCGGCGGGAGACGCCCGGCGCCCTGCTCGCCACCGGCCTGTCCCGCCGGACGCACCGGCCGGTGCGGCTGCACCGTTTCGCCGTGGTCGGAGCGATCTCCGCCGGGCTGCGGCACCAGGTCGAGGCGGCCCTCGACTGCCGGCCCGACATCGCGGTGATCCTCATCGGCGGCAACGACGTCACCAACCGCACCCCGCCGGCGCTGGCCGTGCGCTACCTGGTCGAGGCGGTCCGCACACTGCGCGCCGCCGGCTGCGAGGTGGTCGTCGGCACCTGCCCCGACCTGGGCGCGATCCAGCCCATCCAGCCACCGCTGCGCTGGCTGGCCCGGCGCTGGAGCCGGCAGCTCGCCGCCGCTCAGACGGTGGCCGTGGTCGAGGCGGGCGGCTGGACGGTCTCCCTCGGCGATCTGCTCGGCCCGCGGTTCGCGGCGGAGCCGGCCCGGATGTTCGCCTGGGACCGGTTCCACCCGTCCGCCGAGGGCTACGCGGTGGCCGCCGCCGCGCTGCTGCCCACCGTGCTCTCCGCGCTCGGCGCCGGCCAGGAGCGGCGGGCGGCGCTCGCGCCGGGTCAGGGCGTACGGTCGCTGCCGGAAGCGGCGCAGGAGGCGGCCCGCCACGCCGGCACGGAGGTCAGCGGCGCCCAGGTTCGCGGCCGCGACCGGGGCCCGGCCGGCCGGTGGGCGCAACTGCGGCGCCGGGCGTTCTTCGGCGTCGGTGCCGTCCCGCAGCCGGGCCCGACCACCGACTCATCCACTGTGGAGGGACTGGCATGAGCGAGCAGGACATGGCCACCAGGCTCGCCGGCCGGCTCGGCCGGGCGGCGGTGCTCTCCCTGATCGCCGGTACGGTGGGCGGTGCCGCGCTCCTCGCCGGCGAGGCGTTCGTCGCCCGGCACCGGCGCTACGCCCAGCCGGAGCTCGGGCTGGCCCTGCGCGCCACGATCGGCCGGGCCGGCGCGCCGCCGCTACGGCTGGTCCTGCTCGGCGACTCGTCCGCCCTCGGCGTCGGGGTCGACCGCCTGGAGGACACCATCGGCGGCCAGCTGGCCAACCTGCTGGCCGAGGGCCCCGCCGGCCGCCTGGTGCACCTGTCCAGCGTCGGGGTGTCCGGCTCCCGCTCGACCGACCTCGCCACCCAGGTGGCCCGGGCCCTGCTCGGCGAGCGTCCGGACGTGGCGCTGATCCTGATCGGCGCGAACGACGCCACCGGGATGCGCCGGCCGGCCGACGCGGCGGCGTACCTCGGGTCGGCCGTGCACCGACTGCGCGAGGCGCGGGTGGAGGTCGTGGTCGGCACCTGCCCGGATCTCGGCGCGGTCCGCGCGATCGCCCCGCCGCTGCGCCAGCTGGTCGGCTGGTCGGGGCGGCGGGTCGCCCACGCCCAGACGGCGGCCGTGCTGGACGCCGGCGGGTCCGTGGTCGACCTGGCCACCGAGACCGGCCCGGTGTTCCGCGCCGACGCCGGCACGTTCTGCCACGACGGCTTCCACCCCTCCGCCGACGGCTACCGGGTCTGGGCGCACGCGTTGCTGCCCGCGGTCGCCGCCGCCGCGGCGGTCGCCTCCCGGCACTGACCCACCGATCGAACCGGCGCCGGGCGGCGAGGGAGGGGTGACATTTCCCGCCCGCCGCGCGGGTTCCGCGCCAAGTTACCGACGGGTTAACGTGGGCTCATGTCGACTGAGTCGTCCCGCGACGCCGTCATCGTCGCCACCGCACGCTCCCCCATCGGCCGGGCCCACAAGGGGTCCCTGCGCGACGTCCGCCCGGACGACCTCGCCGCCACCATCGTCCGGGCCGCCCTCGACAAGATCCCCCAGCTCGACCCGACCGAGATCGACGACCTCTACCTCGGCTGCGGCCTGCCCGGCGGCGAGCAGGGCTTCAACATGGCCCGGGTGGTCGCCACCCTGATGGGCCTGGATGGCCTGCCCGGCGCCACGCTGACCCGCTACTGCGCCTCCTCCCTGCAGACCACCCGCATGGCCATGCACGCGATCCGGGCCGGCGAGGGTGACGTCTTCATCTCCGCCGGCGTCGAGACCGTCTCCCGGTACGCCCGGGGCAGCTCCGACGGCCTGCCGCCGGAGGCGCAGGCGCTGGTCGGCGGCGGCTGGGAGAACCCGCGTTTCACCGCGGCCCGTGAGCGGTCCAAGGCCCGCGCCCAGGACGGCGCGGAGGTGTGGACCGACCCGCGCGAGTCCGGCGAGCTGCCCGACATCTACCTGGCCATGGGGCAGACCGCGGAGAACCTGGCCCAGGTGTACGACGTGAGCCGCGCCGACATGGACGAGTTCGGCGTACGCAGCCAGAACCTGGCCGAGAAGGCGATCAACGACGGCTTCTGGGCCCGTGAGATCACCCCGGTCACCACGCCGGACGGCACCGTGGTCAGCACCGACGACGGGCCGCGCCCGGGGGTCACCCTCGACGGCGTCGCCGGCCTGAAGCCGGTGTTCCGGCCGGACGGGCGAATCACCGCCGGCAACTGCTGCCCGCTCAACGACGGGGCCGCGGCGGTGGTGGTCATGAGCGCCCAGCGCGCCCGCGACCTCGGCATCACGCCGCTGGCCCGGATCGTCTCCACCGGCGTCACCGCGCTCTCCCCGGAGATCATGGGCCTCGGCCCGGTGGAGGCGTCGAAGCAGGCGCTCACGCGGGCCGGCATGACCATCGACGACGTCGACCTCGTCGAGATCAACGAGGCGTTCGCCGCCCAGGTGATCCCGTCGTACCGGCAGCTGGACATCCCGCTGGAGAAGCTGAACGTGATGGGCGGCGCGATCGCCGTCGGCCACCCGTTCGGGATGACCGGCGCCCGGATCACCGGCACCCTGCTCAACGCGCTGGAGTGGCACGACCGGACGATCGGCCTGGAGACCATGTGCGTCGGCGGCGGCCAGGGCATGGCCATGGTGATCGAACGGCTCAGCTGAGCCGCTGACCCTCGTCAGCGGCGCGGGCGCGGAGCACGGTCAGAGCGCGCTCCGGGTCGCCTCCACCTCGGCGGCGGCCCGGGCCAGCGCGTCGGGCGCCGCGCCGGCCGCGAGCAGGTCCGCGGCGACGACCCGGAGCTGGTCGGGCAGGGCCAGGTCGTTCACCAGCCGCGGCACCGTGCGGCGCGGCTGGCCCTCGGCGTCGGCGGCCAGGTTGGCGATCTCCTGCACCAGCCGGTGCACCAGGTCGCCGCGGGCCGCGTTGCCGCCGGTGGCGGCGGCCGCCCAGCGGGGCTGCTCCCAGTGCCCGACCTGACGGACCAGCAGCCGCACCGCCCGGTCCAGTTCCGCTGCGCTCATCGTCGCCGAGTGTACGGACCGGCCAGCCCCCGGATCACCGCCGGCCGCTCACCGGCGCAGGTAGCTGAGCAGTCGCAGCAGCTGCCAGTAGAGGAAGACCAGGCCGGTGAGCAGCCCGAACGCGCAGAGCCACGCGTACCGGCGGGGTCGGCCGGCCCGGACCGACCGCTCGACGAGGTCGAAGTCGAGGATGAAGCTGAACGCCCCGGCGATGATCGCCACCACCGCGAACACGTACGCCAGCCCGCCCACCTCGCCGGTCAGGCTGTAGACCTCCAGCCCCTGCCGCCCCGTGACCAGGTAGACCACCAGGTTCACCACGCTGATCGCGACGATCCCGAGCAGGGTGCCGATGACCAGCCGGGCCAGCCGGGGCGTCGCCCGGATCAGCCGCGCCCGGTAGAGCAGCGCCATGCCGAGGAAGACGCCGAACGTCCCGGCCACCGCCTGCGACACGATGCCCGGGTAGACCAGCTCGAACGCCCGGCTCGCGACGCCCAGCAGCAGCCCCTGGACGACCGCGTACGCGACCATCGGCAGCGGGTTGGTGATCGCCCGCAGCGAGATGACTAGGGCCAACGCGATCGAGGCGAGGGCGCTGCCGGCGAGCGCGGCCGGCACCCAGGCCGCCTCCGGCACGAACAGCCAGGACACCAGCGCGGTGGCGCCGGTGAGCAGAAGCAGCCCGACCGTCCGGACCACCACGTCGTCGACGGTCATCTCCTCCGCGGCGCCGACGCCGAGCACCCGGCTCTCCAGCCGGGTGGTCTCGTCGAGCCGGTTCAGCACCGGGTTGGTACTGCGCACCGCCACCCCCTCGCCGCCGGACCCCTCGCAGTCACTCTGCACCGGCCGGTCGGGCGGCGGCGGGAAAACGGCGGTGCCCGGGACGCGGGCCGACGGACGGACCGCCCCGGACGCGGAGGCGCCCGCCCCCGCGATGCGGGGACGGGCGCCGACGGTCGGGCGGACGACGGTCAGTCGTCGCCCTGGAAGTAGCTCAGCAGGCGCAGGATCTCGATGTAGAGCCAGACCAGGCTGACCAGGATGCCGAAGGCGGCGACCCAGGAGTAGCGCTGCGGCAGGCCCATCCGGACGCCGTCCTCGACCTCCTTGAAGCTGAGCACGAAGCTCAGCGCGGCGACCACGATGACGACCAGGCTGAACCCGATGGCCAGCGGGCTGCCGTCGCGCAGGCCGGTGTTGACGCCGAACAGGGACAGCACGAAGTTGATCAGCATCACCGCGAAGAGGCCGACGATCGCCGCCGTCACGCCCTTGACGAACGCCGGGGTCGCCCGGATGGCCCGCACCTTGTAGAGCAGGGCCATCAGGAAGAAGATGCCGAAGCTCGCGACCGCGGCCTGCAGCACGATGCCGTCGTAGCGGGTCTCGAAGAACTTGCTGACCATGCCGACGAACACGCCCTCGACGACGGCGTACGTGACGACCAGCGCCGGGTTCGCCATCCGGGAGAACGAGATGATCAGGCCGAGGACCAGGCCGACCATCGCGGCACCGATCCAGGCGACGCCGACCAGCGCGTCGGGGACCAGCACCCAGGCGGCCGTGGCCATGACGCCGACGATGCCGAGCAGGGTGACGGTCTTGATCACCACGTCGTCGATGGACATGGGCGCCACGGTCGGCGGCGCGGCCGGGTAGCCGGCCCCGGTCGGGTACTGCTGGGGAATGCCGGGCGCGCCGTACGGCCCGGTCGGGGCGTACCCGGCGGAGCGCTCCCGCTCGGCCGCCTGGCCGAGCCGGGCGAGCACCGGGTTCGAGGTCTTCACTTTCTGGCCTCCCTCAGGGGGTCGTGTGCACGTGAACGCGCACACCCAAGAGTAGACTGCCGCGCCCATTCGTGGAGATCACCGAGCAGATGAGGGGGTGGAAATGTGATCGTGCCCGGGGCGGGGGTCGAACCCGCACGCCTTGCGGCAGCCGCTTTTAAGGCGGCCGTGTCTGCCGTTCCACCACCCGGGCCGGGCGGCACCGGGACGACGACACGCCGCGGTGCAGTGTCACGGTAACCGGTCGGCGGCCACCCGGCGTACCCCGCCGCCGTTGCCACACTAGGGTCGAAGCCGTGAGCAGCGCAGCCCCCACGGCCCCCGACGCCGCCCCTGAGCAGGCTCTCCGCCTCGCCGACCGGCCCACCCGCCGGTCCCGGACGACCCGGGTGCTGGCCGCCATCGGCCGGCACCGCGCGGACCTCGCGGTCGCGCTGTTCTTCGCCCTGCTGGCCGGCTGGCTCACCCACGGGTTGTGGCCGGACCCGGGCTCCCGGACGCTGGCGCTCAACCCGGCGGACCAGACCCTCTACGAGTGGTTCCTGGCGGTCGACGCGCGAGCCCTGCTCGGCGACTTCAACCTGCTCACCGACCGGCTCAACGCGCCGGACGGGGTGAACCTGATGACCAACACCACGGTCATCGCGCTCGGCGTCGCCCTCTCCCCCATCACCCTGCTGCTGGGCGCGCCGGTCACCTTCGCCCTGCTGGCGGCGGCCAACCTGGCCGGCACCGCCGTCGCCTGGTACCTGCTCTTCACCCGGACGCTGCGCGCCCGCCGGCTCGCCGCCGGGCTGGGCGCCGGCCTCTGCGGCTTCGGCCCGGGGATGATCTCCCAGACCAACAGCCACCTGCACATGACCGCGCAGTGGCTGGTCCCGGTCATCGTCTGGTTGGTGGTCCGCCTGCTGCGCGCCGCGGACCCGGAGCGGGTCCGGCCGGTCGACCCGGCCGACGGCACGACCGTCGTGCTGGGGCCGGACCGGCGCCGGCTGGTCAGCTCCGCCGTCGGCCTCGCCGCGGCGGTCACCGCCCAGGTCTTCATCGGCGAGGAGGTGCTCTTCCTCGCCACGATCACCCTGCTCGTGATGGCGGTCACCTACGCCGCGGTGGACCGCGACCTCGCCCGCCGCGCGCTGCCCGCCTTCGCCGGCGGCATGGCACTCGCCGCCGGGCTGGCGCTGCTGGCGCTCGGCTACCCGCTCTGGTTCCAGTTCGCGGGCCCGCAGGGGGTCGCCGACGGCATGTTCAGCCCGCACTACTTCTCGGCGGACCTGCGCAGCTGGTGGACGGTCTCGCCGCTGTCCGTGGCGGGCAGCGACGACGCGGCCCGCCTCACCACCGGCCCGGCGGAGTACAACACGTTCCTCGGCTGGCCGCTGCTGCTGGTCACCGCGGCCTGCGCGGTCTGGCTGGGTCGCCGCCGGCTGGTGGTCGCCTGCGGCGTCGCGGGGCTGGTGATGGGCGTCCTCTCGCTCGGCCCCTCCGTGGTGCTCAGTGGGACGCGAACCGGGGTGCCCGGGCCGTACGTCCTGCTGTCGGGGCTGCCGGTGGTGGACGGCGCGCTCCCGATGCGGTTCGCCCTCGCCGTCCTGCCGCTGGCCGCGACGTTGCTGGTGCTGGCCGTGGACCGGGCGCTGCGCGGCACCGGCCGGGCACGGCGGCTGGTGCCGGCGGCGGTGTGCGCGGCGCTGCTGCCGCTCTTCCCCGCCCCGTTGCCGACCGCCGAACGGCCCCCGCTGCCGGAGTTCATCACCGGCGGCCACTGGCGGGAGTGCGTCCAGCCGGGCGGGGTGCTGGTGCCCGTCCCGCTGCCCACCCCGAAGGAGCCCTGGCCGATGCGCTGGGCCGCCGCCGCGGACGCCGCCTTCGCCACGCCGGAGGGTTTCTTCATCGGCCCGTACGGCCGGGGCGGCGGCGCGGCCATGGGCACCTTCCAGCAGCCCACCTCGGCCCTGCTCACCGAGGTCGCCCGCCGGGGCGACCTGCCGGTGATCGGCGACGAGCAGCGGCGGCAGGCCGCCCGGGACGCGGACTTCTGGGGCGCCTCCTGCGTGGCCCTGGCCGCCGACGCCCCGCACGTGGACAGCCTGCGCGGCACCCTGGAGCAGCTCTACGGCCCGTCGACCCGCATCGCCGACGCCTGGATCTGGCGGGTCTGACGCCGCTCGCCCACGGCGCGCGGCCACCCACCGGTCAGCACGCGAAGGCCCCCTCCCGCCCGGCGGCGGAAGGGGGCCTGTCGTGGTACGTGGACTCAGCTCTGGCGGGCGCCGACCGGCTGGGACGCCTCGGCGAACTCCTCGCGCGGGTCGTGCAGCTGGCCGAGCGCGACCACCTCGCGCTTCAGGAAGAAGGCCAGGGACCAGTCGACGACCACCCGGACCTTCCGGTTGAAGGAGGGGATCCGGCTCATGTGGTACGTCCGGTGCATGAACCACGCCGGCCAGCCGGTCATCTTGACGCCGTACACCTGGGCCACGCCCTTGTGCAGGCCCAGGCTGGCCACGCTGCCGACGTGCTTGTGCCGGTACTCCACCGGCTCCCGGCCCCGGATGACCTCCTTGATGTTGTCCGCCATCCGGGCGGCCTGACGCACCGCGTGCTGGGCGCTCGGCGAGCAGTACGCCCCGGGCGGGCCGGTCAGGTCCGGCACCGCGGCGCAGTCGCCCGCGCTCCACGCGCCCTCGACCACCCGGTCGCCGTCGACCACCTGGAGGGTCGGCAGGCAGGTGACCCGGCGCCGCTCGTCGCGCGGGAAGTCGGTCCTGTCCAGCAGCGGCGACGGCTTGACGCCCGCCGTCCAGACGATGGTGTCGGCGGCGAAGCTGTCCCCGTCGGAGAGCTTGACCACCCCGTCGACGCAGGACTCGAGCCGGGTGTCCAGTCGGATGTCCATGTTCCGCTTGAGCAGCTGCTGCACCGTGTAGGCGCCCATGTCCCGATCCACCTCGGGCAGCACCCGCTGGGTGGCCTCGACCAGCACCCAGCGCATTTCGTCCGGCTCGAGCTCCGGGTAGTACCGCAGCGCGTCGCGGGCCATGTCCTCCATCTCGGCGAGCGCCTCGATGCCGGCATAGCCACCGCCGACGAAGACGAAGGTCAGCGCGGTCCGGCGGACCTCCGGGTCCGGCGTGACGGCCGCGACGTCGAGCCGGTCCAGCACGTGGTTGCGGAGGTAGATCGCCTCACCGATGGTCTTGAACCCGATGCCGTGCTCGTGCAGGCCGGGGATCGGCAGCGTCCGGGACACCGAACCGGGGGCCACGATCACGTGGTCGTACGCGATCTCCCGGGTGGGGCCGGAGATCGGCTGGACCGTGGCGACCTTGCGGTCGTGCTCGATCCGCGTGATCGTACCCGCCACCACCTTGCACCGCCGCAACTCCCGTCGCAGCGGCACCACCGCGTGGCGGGGGGAGATGTTGCCCGCCGAGGCCTCCGGCAGGAACGGCTGGTAGGTCATGTGTGGCTGCGGGTCAACCACGATGACCTCAGCCTCACGGACGCTGAGCTTCTTCGACAGGCGCAGGGCCGCGTACAGGCCGACGTGCCCGGCACCCACCACAAGGATCCGCTTCGGATTCACGTCATCTATCTTTCCCCGGGGTGCTCGGGTATTCCCGTCCGCGCCCCCCTTCTGTGACGGAGCACAACCGCTGTGACCTGCGCAACTGATCGCCTTCCCGATTTTCACCGGCGGCGCAGCAGCCACCCCAGCATCGCCGCCACGCCCACCGCGACCAGCAACCCGGCCACCGTGGCCAGCTGGTAGCCGGTGCCGGCGCCGAGGTCGGGGACCTCCATCAGCAGCACCCCCAGCACCGCCGCGGCCAGCAGCACCGCGCCGGCTCGCACCAGCCAGCGCGTGATCAGCTCCGGGTCGACCACCGCGTCGTAGGGCAGCAGCGCAGCCAGTGCGCAGAGGGTGTGCAGCAGGTAGAGCAACGCGGACAGGGCGAGCAGCCGCCACAGCGCGATCGGCCGGCCGTACCCGTCGGCGGCGAGCAGCCACCCGCCCACGGTGACCAGCACCGCGAACGTCGGCCAGACTCGACGTGGACCGACCGCGGGCAGCAGCGCCACCAGCACCAGCGCGCCGAGCTGCTGACCGGCGAGCACCTCCGCCGGGAAGGCCAGCAGGAAGCCGGCCACCGCGGTGAGGAAGATGCCGGCCCGGACCAGCAACGGGGTCAGGCTGATCCGGTTGGCCGCCGTACGCAGCGCCTGGACCCGTTCGGTGACGGCGTCGATCATCGTGGGCCTCCCCCGTCCACCGGCCGCCCGCCGCGCGGCGTGGCGTTCACCGGCCACCAACGCGTGGGGCGGTCGCCAACCGGGCTACGTCGCGCAGCACCTGGTCCAGGCTGCCCGCGCCGGCCCAGCCCACCACCGGCACGCCGTGCTCGCGCAGTTGCGCGATCATCGTGTCCCGGTCCAACCGCCACAGCCGGTACGCCACCTCGGCCCAGCCCCGATCCTTCGGCGCGGTGAGGTCGGCGGGCAGGGTGTCCACCGCCACCACGAACCGGCCGGAGCGAGCCAGCCTCGCCAGCATCTGCGCCGACCGTTCGTCCAGCAGCGGGGTCAGCACCACCACCAGCGCGTCCGCGGAAAGCAACTGCGGACCGAAGACCAGGTCGTACGGCTCGTGCCGGCTAGGCTCCACGTGGACGTCGAGGAGCCACTCCAACACGGTGAGGTACTGGCGGCGGCCGGTCGCGGGGCGCAGCCGGCGGGCCGTCGGCCCGTACTCCAGCAGCGACACCCGGTCGCCCCGGTGCAGGTAGTGCTCGGCGATCGCGGCCGCGGCTCGTACGGTGGTGTCCAGCACCGAGGCGGCACCGGACACGCCGCCCGAGCGGCCGGCCTCGGCGAGCACGTCCAGCAGCACCACCACCTCCGCGTCCCGGTCGGAGAGGGTGGCGGCCACGTGCAGCTGCCGGGCACGCAGCGAGACCCGCCAGTCGATCCGGCGCAGCCGGTCACCCGGCGCGAAGATCCGGACACCGGCCAGCTCACCGCCCTCGCCCGGCCGTCGGGAGTGGTGCGCGCCGACCAGCCCGGCGGCCCGGGGCATCGCCTCCACCGCCTCGAACGGCTCCGTCTTCGGGTAGACCCGGACCCGGACCGGCTCGGTGATCACCGCCCGGGAGACCAGCAGCCCACCGGCGACCGCGACCCGCGCGCCGGCGGGACCGACCGGATGCCGTCCCCAGCGCAGGGCGGTGCCGGTCAGCTCCAGGTCGACCGCAGAGGTGGCGGGCACCGACGTCACGAACGGCCGGTCGGCCACCGCCCGGCCGCCCGCCGCGGCGCCACCGGCGAACCCGACCCGGTCGATCCGCAGCCACGGCGAGACGCGGGTCCGCACTACGGCCACCTCGTAGTCGACCGTGTCCGGGTTGCCGATGGTCACCGACCCGGTCAGTTCGCCGCCCTCGATCAGGTGCCCCTCGTCGGCGGCGACCCACACCTCGGGCGGCGCCGCGGGCCGGCGGCGCAGCGCGTACGCGGTGCCGAGCGCGAACGGCGCGGCCAGCACGATCAGGTCGATACGCCCGAGCACGACCGCGGCCACCAGCAGCAGGCCGGTGACCAGCACGGCGCGGCCGAGCGCCCGAGTGGGCGCCCAGCCGCCGGTCGCCGCCGGCTCCTGCTCCGCGCGCGGCCCCGCCATCAGTGCCCGGGCCCGCCGGCCGCGTAGCTCGGCAGCGCGCCGCTGGCCGGTGCCGGAGTGCCCTCCAGCACCTCACCGACCACGAAGGACGGATCGACCCGACGCAGCCACATCTCCGGGCGCAGCGTGATCCGGTGCGCCAGCGCCGGCACCGCCACCTCCTTGACGTCCTCCGGGACCACGTAGTCCCGACCGGCGAACACGGCCCGGACCCGAGCCAGCAGCAACAGCGCCAGCGAGCCGCGTGGCGACGCGCCGACCAGCACCGACGGGTGCTCGCGGGTGGCCGCGGTGAGCGCCACGATGTACCGGCCGATGGAATCCTCCACCACCACGTCCTCCAGCGAGGCCTGCATCGCGCGCAGGGTGGCCGCGTCCACCACCGCCTTGATCTCGGCCTCTTCGCGGCGACGGGCCATCCGCCGGCGCAGCACCTCCCACTCCTCCTCGTGCGCCGGGTAGCCGAACGAGACCCGGAGCAGGAAGCGGTCGAGCTGCGCCTCGGGCAGCGGGTAGGTGCCCTCGTACTCGATCGGGTTGGCGGTGGCCAGCACGTGGAACGGCTCGTCCAGCCGGTAGGTGACGCCCTCCACCGAGACCTGCTTCTCCTGCATCGCCTCGAGCAGGGCCGACTGGGTCTTCGGCGGCGTCCGGTTGATCTCGTCGGCGAGGAGCAGGTTGGTGAAGACCGGGCCGGCGCGGAACGCGAAGTCGCCGCTGCGCTGGTCGTACAGGAACGAGCCGGTGACGTCGGCGGGCAACAGGTCCGGGGTGAACTGGAGCCGGCGGAAGTCCAGCCCGAGCGCCTGGGCGAAGGACCGCGCGGTGAGGGTCTTGCCCAGGCCGGGCAGATCCTCCAGCAGCACGTGCCCGCCGGCCAGGATCCCGGCGAGGACGAGCTCCAGGGCGTCCCGCTTGCCGACCACGACCGAGCCGACCGCGTCCAGCACCGCCCGAGCCAGGTGACCGACCTCGGCGGCGGGCATGGTCCGGTCCACGTCGTTCATCAGATCTTCTCCAGTTCGGCGACGATCACCGCGAGGTCGCGCGGCGACGGGGTGCGACGGGGCGGGGTCTCCAGGAACGCCCAGAGGCGCTCGCCGAGCAGGGCGCGGGCCCGGACGGGATCCGAGTCGCGGGTCGCGCCGTGCTTCAGGCGCAGCCGCTCGTCGGCCAGTTCGCCGAGGCGGGGCAGGATCACCTCGGTGAACCGCTCGGGCCGGGTCGCCGACCAGTCGAGCGGCACCTCCCAGCCGTTGATCGCGGTGCGCAGCGCGTCCCGGTCGTTCCAGTTCCAGGTGCCGTCGTCGACGGCGGTGGCCCGGGCCCGGGGGCGGGCCGGGGACGGCGGCGGGGGCGCCAACGCGGCGACCACGCGGCGGACCGCGAACAACGCGACCACGCCGGCGATCAGGATCAGCAGCGAGACCCGCAGGCCGACCGCGCGCAGGCCGACGACCAGCACGACCACCACGGACGCGATGCCGGTCAGGGCGCGCAGCACCTGCCCGGCCCGACTGCCCCGCTCCCGGTCGTCGTGCCGGACCCGCTCCTCCTCGAAGGTCAGCAGGTCGTCGATGCTCGCGCTACCACTCATGCCGGCACCTCGCTCCGCTCGGCGCCGGCGCGAGTGCGCCACTGCTGAACCTCATGGCTCGCTCGGTCACGACTGCGCCTCGCCCGGCGTCGCCGTCGTGAGCTCGCCGCGCAGCCGGCGCAGCGCGGTCCGTGCCTGGTCCCGGGTGCGCTCGTCGACCGGCCGGGTCGCGTAGCGGGCCTCCCGGTAGACGTGCGCGAACTCGCCCAGCACGTCGGCGCTGACGATCGCCGGCACGCCGGCCGCGGGGTCGCCGCGAAGCAACCGGGTGACCAGGTCGGTGGGGGTGTCGCCGGCCAGTCGGGGGACGCCGGCCGCGGCGGCGGCCTCCTCGAGGCGGACCCAGCAGGCGATGACCGCGACCCGAGGGTCGGTGTCCCGGTCGTCCAGGTCGACCAGGCCGGCGTCCACGGCCGCCACCACCTCGTCGGTGGTGCCCGCGGAGCTGCGCCGGGCCCGCTGCCGTGGCAACGCCCGGGTGCTGCGGCGCCGCGCGCCACGGAGCAGCGCCCAGGCCAGGTAGCCGATCGCGCCGAGGACGGCCAGCCCGAGCAGCACGACCGCGGCGGTGAGGATCCACTGCGGGACGTGCGGTTGGGTGGCCTCGGCGGCGTCGCGCGGCTCGACCGGGATGGACGGCGGCGGCTCCGCCGTCGGATATTCGGGCACGAACGGAATGTCCTCCGCCGCCGGCGGGATCCGGGACGCCCCGATCGACGAGTGCGACGCGGCCAGCGCGGTGGCGGCGAGCAGCAGGGCCACCACGCCGACCGGCCACCAGCGACGCAACAGGCCGAGACCGGCCCGTGGCCCGCCGTCCGCCGCCGAGGGGTACGGCGTGGGCCGGCGCGTTCCGTCCGTCATCGCCACCGCCCCACGCAGGTCAGTCCACTCCGGCCAACTGCTTCGCCCGGGCGAACACGTCGTCCAGCATTCCTGGTGTCAGCCGTCCCGTGAAGGTGTTCTGCTGGCTGACGTGGTAGCAGCCGAGCAGATCCGGTGCGGCCGTGCCGGACCAGTGTGCCCCATGCGCAAAGGTCGGTCGCGGGCTGGGCGGACGGACCCCGTACACCTGACGCAGCGTCGGCCACCAGGCAGCCCAGGCGAACGCGCCCAGCGCGACCACGACCCGCAGCGTGGGACGGATCAGCGTCACCTCGCGGTGCAGCCAGGGTGCACACGTGTCCCGCTCCTCGGGCGTCGGCTTGTTGTCCGGCGGGGCGCAGCGCACCGCGGCGAAGATGCGGGTGTCCCGCAGCGCGAGCCCGTCGTCGGCGGCGACGCTGGTCGGCTGGTTGGCCAGGCCGGCACGGTGCAGCGCGGCGAAGAGCACGTCGCCGGACCGGTCCCCGGTGAAGATCCGGCCGGTGCGGTTGCCGCCGTGCGCGGCCGGTGCCAGCCCGAGGATGGCGATCCGCGCGTCCGGCGGGCCGAACCCAGGCACCGGACGGCCCCAGTACCGCTGGTCGCGAAAGGCCGCCCTTCGGGTCCGGGCGACCTCCTCCCGCCAGTCGACCAGTCGGGGGCAGGCGAAGCAGTCGCTCACCGCCGCATCGAGGTCGGCCAGGTCGGTCGCCCGCGCGGCGCGGTCGACCACCTCCCCCGGCGTACGCGGCTCAGCCAAGCTTCGCCCGGAACAGTTCGAGGGTGCGGGCCCAGGCGGTCGCGGCGGCCCGCTGGTCGAAGTTCTCCGGCCGGTCCTCGTTGAAGAAGGCGTGCGCGGTGCCCGGGTAGTCGTAGGTCTGGCAGCTGCCGCCGGCGGTCTCGATCGCCTGGCGTGCGGCCTGCACACCCTCGGCGGACGAGGTGCCGTCCGCCTCCGAGCAGTGGATGAGCGCGGCCTTGCCCGCGTAGTCGACCCACTCGGGGCTCATCCCCTCCCAGGGGAGCCGGGGGTAGAAGGCCGCGGTGGCGACGATCCGCTCCGACCGGGTCGCCGCCCAGAGGGCCAGGCTGGCGCCCGCGCAGAAGCCGGCACAGCCGACCTTGCCGGTGACCTCGGAGCGATCCGCCAGGTAGTCGGCGGCCGCGGCGATGTCCGACGCCGCCTCGTCCATCTGCGTGCTGTTCAGCATGAGCCGGGGCTCACTCGGCTTGCTGGCCGGCCCGCCGTGCCGGAAGTCCGGAGCGAGCGCGACGAAGCCGGCCTCGGCGAACCGGTCCACGACCGCGCGTACGTGGGGCACCAGGCCCCACCAGTCCTGGATGACGATGACCGCAGGGCTGGCCGCACCGCCGGAGGGTATCGCGAGATAGCCCTCGCTCGTACCGCCGTTGCTGCGATACCTCACCATTTCGCCCATCGGCCCGTCCTCCTAGCGGTCAGTCATCGTTGGCTGGTCGCCCAGTGTCGGTAGCCTGCCACGCCGCGACCGCGCCGGGAAGATGCCGGAACAGTGGCATTCACCTCCTGTTTGCCCGGCGGTGGAGGCTGATACGCCGACGGCGGCGCGGAGAGTCTCCGCGCCGCCGTCGGCGGTGGCTGTGCCGTGCTGCTCCGGACTCAGGACTTCTTGGTCAGGCAGAGCAGGTAACCGGTCTTGCCGGGCTCGATGCTGTAGAAGAGGTAGCCGTCCTCACCCTCCTTGATGTACTGCTCGCAGGCGGTGCCCTCCTTCGCCTGCGCCTCGGTCTGCCCCTCGACCCGGCCGACCACGTTGTACGCGGCGTCGGTCGAGGTGCACTCGACGACCTTGGCGTCGTTGGCCTCCTCCTCCTCGGTGCCGGTGATCTCGGGCAGCTCGGCGATGCAGTCACCGACCTTCGCCTCGGCGGTGGCGTCCTTGTCGAAGAAGCTGGCGAGGCCGAACTTGAGGCCGGCGATGACGACGATCACGACGATCGCGCCGAGGATGCCGAGCACCTTCTTGGCACCGGACTTCTTGGGCTCCGGCGCGGCCGGCGGCACCGGCACGGCCGGCTGGGGCTGCTCGGGGTTGGCCGAGGGGGGCGGTGCGACCTGCTCTGACACGGGGGTTCCTTCCAGGGGGTGAATGAGCAGACGACACCGTAGCGATCATCACCCTCGCTCCGCCGCCCCGCCGACCTCCTCCGTTCAGCCATTTCCCAGCTTGTTCAGCAATCTCCCAGCTTGGGGTGTGACCAGGAACTCCCGGCCGCCGCGCCGCGTGGCGACCGGGAGTCGGCGGAGCGGGATCAGCCGGTGACGCTGGGCGTGGGGCTGACCGTCTGCCCCGGCGTGCCGCTCGGGCTCACCGTCGCACCCGGACCGGCGGTAGCGGTGGCCGTGGGCTGCGGCGTGGCGGTCACGGACGGGGTCGGTGACGGCAGCGGCGGCAGGGCGGGCGGCGCGGCTCCCACGGGCGCCCGCGGCGCGAACGGCGCCTGGTCGGGGCAGTACGGGTACGGGCGCAACAGCGGGTTGCCGTTCGGGTCCCGCTCGTCGACGCAGTCCGGGTAGCCGAGCCGGATCGGGTCACCGTTCTGGTCGAAGAGCCGGGCGTTCTCCACCAGCCGACCCTCGCTGTCGTAGACGAACACGTCCCGGACCCGGTCGTACGGGTTGTTGACCGCGATCGGGTCGTAACCGTACTCCTGGTAGCCGGCCCGGTCCTCGGCGTTGGCGAGGCCGGCCAAGGCGAACACGACGAGCACGAAGCTGCCGGCGTGCAGGGCCCAGCGCGGCCAGCCGCGCAGGCGCTCCGAGCGACGGCCGAGCCAGATCGACGCGAGCACGAAGCCGACGAGCATGACCAGGCCGGCGAGGAACTCACCGCCGAGCCGGGGAAGCAGACCGAACCCGCCGCCCGTGGTCACCACGGTCACCAGCATCGCGGCCAGGTAGCCGCGCAGCACCCACCAGGCCGGTCGGAGCAGCCGCAGGAACTCGCTCGCGGTCGCATACCCCAGCGGCGGGCCGAGCCGGGCGTCGAGGCCGCGCAGCCGGCCGCGGACGCGGGCCACGGCGGCGGCGACCCGCTGGTCCACCTGGCGCCCGCGGGCGGTCGGCGCGCCGGCCGCGGCGCGCAGCTCGGCGGCGTACGCCTCGGGCTCGCCGAGCCGGTCCACCAGTGAGCCGTCGGCCTCGGCGGCCACCTCGGCGAGGTGTTCCGGCAGATCCTCGCTCAGCTCGTCGCGGACCGCCGGCGGCAGGTCGGCCAGCGCCGCCCGGACCCGTCCGACGTAGTCCGTGATCTCCTGCTCCGTGACGGTCATGCCGCCATCCCCCGATCGTCGAGCAGCGTGTCCATGGTGGTGGCGAAGGAGCGCCAGAGCTTGCCGGAGCGGGTCAACTGGTCCCGGCCCGCGGCGTTGAGTGAGTAGTACTTGCGGTGCGGGCCGGACTCGCTCGGCACCACGTACGTCGTCAGCAGGCCGGCGGCGAAGAGCCGGCGCAGCGTGCCGTAGACCGAGGCGTCGCCGACCTCCTCGAGGCCGGCCTCGCGCAGCCGGCGCAGGATGTCGTAGCCGTAGCCGTCCTCCTCCCGGAGCACGGCGAGAACCGCCAGGTCGAGCACGCCCTTGAGGAGCTGGGTCGTATCCACGCTTCGCACACTACTGTGCGATGCGTAATAGCGTCAACGAACGGCGTCCCCGCGAGTCGTCCGATCGACACGCCGCGCGGCGGGCCGGGAAACCTGACCCGCCGCGCGAGCCGTCAGCGCAGGCTCCAGGCGATCCCGTCGAGGATGTCGTGCTCGGAGGCGACCACCGACGGCATCCCGGCCCGCTCCATGATCACGCGGAGCACCAGGGCGCCGGCACCGATCACGTCGGCGCGGCCCGGGTGCATGACCGGGATGGCCAGCCGCTGCTCGCGGGTCTTGCCGAGCAGGTCGGCCGTCACCTCCGCGACCTGCTCGTAGGAGGCCCGGGCGTGGTGGATGCGCTCCGGGTCGTACGCCTGGAGGCCCTGGGCGATGGCGACCACGGTGGTGACCGACCCGGCGAGCCCGATCAGGGTGGCGGCCTCGCGGCCGGGCACGACGGAGAGCGCCCGGTCGACCGCGACCGCGATGTCGGCCTGCGCGGCGGCGATCTCGTCCAGCCCGGGCGGGTCGCCGTGCAGGTGCCGCTCGGTCATCCGGACGCAGCCGATGTCCATCGACACGGCCGCCCGCACCCCGGCGTCCCGGGTGCCGACCACGAACTCGGTCGAGCCGCCGCCGATGTCCACCACCAGGAACGGCTGCTTCGCGTCGGCGGGCAGCCCGCGCACCGCGCCGGTGAAGGAGAGCCGCGCCTCCTCGTCCCCCGTCACCACCTCCGGAGCGACCCCGAGGGTCTGCTCCACCATGGCGCGGAAGTCCCCGGCGTTGCTGGCGTCCCGGGTGGCCGAGGTCGCGCACATTCGGACCCGTTCCGCGCCGAGCTTCTCGATGTCGGCGGCGTAGCCGGCCAACGCGACCCGCGTACGCTCGATCGCCTCGGGCGCCAGCCGGCCGGTGCGGTCCACGCCCTGCCCGAGCCGGACGATCTCCATCCGGCGGCTGACGTCGGTCAGCGGCACCTCGGGCCCGGCACCGGGGTCGGGCAGGTCGGCCACCAGCAGCCGGATCGAGTTGGTCCCGCAGTCGATGGCGGCCACGCGCGTCGTCACGGGGCCAACCCTACGGCAGCCGGCGAACCCGGCGGCGGAGAGCGGCGGGACGGGGGCAGGACTCAGAGGCGCAGCAGCATCCGGGTGTTGCCGAGGGTGTTCGGCTTGACCCGCTCCAGGTCGAGGAACTCCGCGACACCCTCGTCGTACGAGCGCAGCAACTGTTCGTAGACCGGCTGCGGAACCGGGGCGCCGTCGATCTCGGTGAAGCCGAACGAGCCGAAGAAGCGCGTCTCGAAGGTGAGCACGAAGATTCGGGCCACGCCCAGGTCGCGGGCCGCGTCGATCAGGTCGCCGACGATCCGGTGCCCGATCTTCCGGCCGCGGACGGACGGGTCGACCGCGACCGTGCGGATCTCGGCCAGGTCCTCCCACATCACGTGCAGCGCGCCGCAGCCGACCACGCTGTCGTCGTCGGCGCGCGCCGCGACACGGAACTCCTGCACGTCCTCGTAGAGGGTGACGGTGGCCTTGCTGAGCAGCCGCCGGTCGTCGGTGTAGGTGTCCACCAGCCGGCGGATCCCCCGCACGTCCCGGGTGCGGGCGCGCCGCACCACGATCTCGTCGGTCACCGTGGGCTCACTCGGCCGCCGGCACGTCCACGCACGGCCCGGCCGTCCACCAGGGCTCGAGCAGCGCCAGCGTCTCGTCGCCGAACGGATTGACCCCGGGCCCGGCGGCGAGCGCGTGGCCGAGGTGCACGTGCAGGCACTTCACCCGGCCGGGCATGCCGCCGGCGGAGATGCCGGCGATCTCCGGCACCTCGCCGATCGCCTCGCGCCGGGCCAGGTAGTCCTCGTGCGCGGCGCGGTAGTGGGCGGCCAACTCCGGGTCGGCGGCCAGCCGCTCAGCCATCTCCTTCATCAGGCCGGCCGACTCCAGCCGGCTGCACCCGCCGGTCGCCCGGGGGCAGGTGAGGTAGAACAGCGTCGGGAACGGGGTCCCGTCGGCCAGCCGGGGCGTCGTCTCCACCACGTCGGGCAGGCCGCACGGGCACCGGTGGGCCACCGCCCGGGTGCCCCGGGGCGGGCGTCCGAGCTGCGCGGCCACCGCGGCCAGGTCGGCCTCGGTCGCCGGTTCCCGCTTCGGCGGGGGTACGGAATCCGCCGCCGACTCCTGCGGTGGTACGACAGTCACGGTGCCCATCTCTCGTTCGGTGCTCGTTCGGTGCTCAGTTGGCGGGCTGCTCGCCGTTGGCCGCTTCGACGCTCGACCACAGGGTGTCGTACCAGGGATCGGGCGTGGTCGGCGCGCGGGGGGCCGACTTGCCGGCGTCCCGCGCGGCGCCCTCCGGGTCGTTGAGCAGGATCACCAGCTTCTCGCCGGGACGTCCCATGTAGAACCGCTCCCGGGCCTTCGTCTCGATGAAGGCCGGGTCCTGCCACTTGGCCGCCTCGGCGGACAGGTCAGCGATCAGCTTCTCCTGCGCCGCCTGCGCGGCCTCCATCCGCTCGATGTCGGTCTGCTGGTCGAGGTAGACGCGGACCGGATAGGTGTATGCCAGGGCGAGCGCGATGAGCACCGCGAAGAGCACGGTGGCCCGGCCGGTCAGGCGTCGGGGGTGGGGTGCGGAGAGCCGCTTGACCGTGCCACCGGCCGTGGTGCGCCGGGCGGCCGCCGGCCGGTTCGCGGAGCGTACGCCCTCGGCGCCCCGGGTGGCGCCCGGCGCGCGACCGGCGGCTCCGCGTGGCTCGGCGCGCACGCCGGTCTCGCGGACCGACGCCCGGGCGCCGCGGGCCCCGCCCGGCCGGCCGGACTGGCCGGGCCGGCGGGCGGGACGCTGACCACCCGGTGTGCGGCGCTGCTGCATCGTCACACCCCTCCCCCGAGGCCTCGCGCGTCTCAGGCGGAACGGTAGCGCGGGAACGCCCCCACGCCGGCGTACCGCGCCGCGTCGCCCAGCTCCTCCTCGATCCGCAGGAGCTGGTTGTACTTGGCGACCCGGTCCGAACGGGCCGGGGCGCCGGTCTTGATCTGGCCGCAGCCGGTGGCCACCGCGAGGTCGGCGATCGTGGTGTCCTCGGTCTCGCCGGAGCGGTGGCTCATCATGCACTTGAAGCCGGCCCGGTGGGCCAGGTCCACCGCGTCCAGGGTCTCGGTGAGCGAACCGATCTGGTTGACCTTGACCAGCACGGCGTTCGCGGCCTGCTCGGCGATGCCCCGGGCGATCCGCTGCGGGTTGGTGACGAACAGGTCGTCGCCGACGATCTGGATCCGGTCGCCGACCGCCGCGGTCAGGGTCTGCCAGCCGCTCCAGTCGTCCTCGGAGAGCGGGTCCTCGATGGACACGATCGGGTAGTCGCCGATGAGCTTGGTGTAGTAGTTGCTCATGTCCTCGGCGGTCTTCGCGGCGCCCTCGAAGGTGTAGGTGCCGTTCTCGCAGAACTCGGTCGCGGCCACGTCGAGCGCGAAGACGATGTCGGTGCCGAGCCGGTAGCCGGCCTTCTCGACCGCCTCGGCGATCAGGTCCAGCGCGGCGGAGTTGGTGGGCAGGTTCGGCGCGAAGCCGCCCTCGTCACCGAGGCCGGTGGAGAGGTCCTTCTTCTTCAGGACGGACTTCAGCGCGTGGTAGACCTCCGCGCCGGAGCGGAGCGCCTCGCGGAAGTTCGGCGCGCCGATCGGCGCGATCATGAACTCCTGGATGTCGACGTTGGAGTCCGCGTGCGCGCCGCCGTTGAGGATGTTCATCATCGGCACCGGCAGCAGGTGGGCGTTCGGGCCGCCCAGGTAGCGGAAGAGGCTCAGCTCGGCGCTGCCGGCCGCCGCCTTCGCCACCGCCAGGGAGACCCCCAGGATGGCGTTGGCGCCCAGCTCGGACTTGCTGTCCGTGCCGTCGATGTCGAGCATCTTCTGGTCGATGAGGCGCTGCTCGCTGGCCTCGTAGCCGATGATCTGGTCGACGATGCGGTCCTCGACGTTCGAGACCGCCTTCTCGACGCCCTTGCCCTGGTAGCGGTCGGCGTCACCGTCGCGCAGCTCGATCGCCTCGAAGGCGCCGGTGGAGGCGCCGGAGGGCACCGCGGCGCGGGCCACCGTGCCGTCGTCCAGGCCGACCTCGACCTCGACGGTCGGGTTTCCCCGCGAGTCGAGAATCTCCCGGGCGACGATTCCCTCGATGGTTGCCACTGAGTCGCTCCTCGTATGTGTGTTTCCGGTGCGAGCCGCGACGGTGCGGCTGAGGCAGGTGTTGAACGCAGCGTATCGGGCGACGCGCGGGCGCGGGCCGTGCGGTGCCACGGAGCGTGGTCCGAAACCTGCCCCCAAGGCCGCCCTCCACGGACATTCCCGGATTCTCGGGCGTCAACCGGCAACCGGTTTGCGTAGCGTGGACCCGATCTATCAGGCTGAGCGGCATGCCCGCCGCCTCGACCACTCTCCGCATGCTCGCCGTGTCGGTCATCGCGTCGCTCACGGTCACCGGCTGTCAGGCCCTCGACGACGCCGGACGGGCGATCGGGCGGGCCGATCTGGTCAACGACCTCGCCACCCGGCTGGACCGGGCGCTGGAGCTGACCTACTCGGCCGACTACCAGCTCCCCGGCGGCGAGACGGCCGCCATCACGCAGGCGCAGGACCCGGCCCGCTCGGCATACCGCTACCCGGGCGGGACACTCACCGTCACCGCCGACGCGACCACCCGGTGCGACGCGACCGGCGCCCGGACGATGTGCACGCTCGCGCCGCCGCCGGTCGCCGGCAGCAAGCCCTCGGTGACCCTGTT
Source organism: Micromonospora sp. WMMD812 (assembly GCF_027497215.1). Lineage (NCBI taxonomy): Bacteria > Bacillati > Actinomycetota > Actinomycetes > Micromonosporales > Micromonosporaceae > Micromonospora > Micromonospora sp. WMMD812. The sequence goes on from NZ_CP114904.1 coordinate 3,755,625, forward strand.
CGCCGAGGCGAAGCGGCACGGCCTGATCACCCCGCCGATCGTGGTGGGGATGCTGACCACCGCAGCGCTCGACCCGGCGGCGGTCATCGACCTGAGCGACACCACCCTCGCCGGACACCACGCCACCTGCGTGGACGTGGAGCAGGCGACGGGCGACTTCAGCGCCTGCGTGACCACCGAGGGGGTGCTCGGCAGCTTCACCGGGCAGGTCGACGGCAAGGCGATGGACCTAGCCCTGAGCCGCTACTCGGAAACGGTCGACGGCGCGGCGTTCGAGCTGCCCCCCGGGGCCGGCGTGGTCGACCGGCGCTCGACCACCTCGTGACCGCCGGCCCCCGGTTCGTGCCCGGCGCGGGTCACCCCGGGCCGCCCGGCCCCGGCGATCCCGCGCTGCTGGTGGCCGGCCGGAAGCTGCTGATCGGGCCGGACGGGCGGTTTCCCCGGATCGCCGACCTGCCCGACGACGACGGCTGGGTGCCGCTCGGCACGCTCGACGGCGTGCCGGCCTGGGCCGCCGCGCGGCCGGCGCCCGACGCGTCAGCCGGCGGGGCGCCGGCGGCCGGCACCGGAGATCACGGCCGCTGGGTGAGCTGGCGGGCGGTCGCCGCCGAGCTGCCCGAGCCGCTCGCCGCGCTGGCCGGCCGGGCGTTGCAGGTGGTGACCTGGCGACACGGCCACCGTTGGTGCGGAGCGTGCCGGGCCGAGCTGGCCGACGTGCCGGGCGAGCCGGCGCGCCGCTGCCCCGACTGCGACCTGTACGTGCCGATGCGGCTCTCCCCCGCGGTGCTGGTCGCGATCACCCGCCCCGCCCGGGCCGGCGGCACCGACGAGCTGCTCCTGGTGCGGCACTCGTACGGGCCGACCGACCTCTGGGCGCTGGTCGCCGGCTTCGTCGAGGCGGGCGAGACGCTGGAGGCCGCCGTGCACCGGGAGGTCGGCGAGGAGGTGGGGCTGGCCGTGAACGAGCCGACGTACTTCGGGAGCCAGCCGTGGGCGATGTCCGGCCCCGGCGTGCTGCTCACCGGCTTCACCGCCACTGCCGCGGACCCGACCGCCGAACCGGTGGTGGACGGGCGCGAGCTGGTGCGGGCGCGCTGGTTCCCGCTGGACGCGCTGCCGGCCGAGCTGCCGCCGGCGTACTCCCTCTCGCGCTGGCTGATCGACGCGGCCGCCGCCCGGGCGCGGCGCTGAGCCCGCGCGGCGACCGGATCGCCCGGCTGCCGCCGGGACCCGGTCAGAGGCCGAGCAGGGTACGCAGGTGGCGCGGGGGCGGGCAGTCGTGGGCGAGCATCGCGTCGTGCCAGTCCCGCACCGGCACGTCCGCCGGCCGGGCCGCGGCGATCTCGGCGACCTCGCTGTAGCCCACGAAGTACGTGGAGAGCTGGGTCGAGGTGAGCAGCGCCCGGCGCCACTTGCCGGCCGCCTCGCCCTCCTCCTGGAACCCGCGCCCGCTCATCAGCGCCATCGCCTCGGCCTCGGGCAGCTCCTCGCAGTGCACGAGCTGGTCCAGCAGCGCGTTGATGGTCATCCGCAGCTGCATCTTGAGCTGCTGCAACCGCACCGGCAGGCCACCAAAGCCGAGCCCGGCCATCAGCTCCTCGGCGTAGACCGCCCAGCCCTCGATGAACGGGCCGGACTCGGCCAGCGCGCGTACCCGGGTCGCCCCGCGGTACCGGCGGGCGTGCGCGAGCTGGAGGAAGTGCCCCGGCATCGCCTCGTGCACGGTCAGGTTGCGGATCATGTGGTCGTTGTACTCGCGGTAGAACGACTCCACCCGCTGCGCCGGCCAGTCCGCCGGGGTGGGTGCGATGCAGTAGAACGTCGGCACGTCCGCGGTCTCCAACGGGCCGGGTGAGTCGCAGTAGGCGACCGCCACGCCCCGGGCGAACTCGGGCATCTCCTGGATCACGCAGGGGTCGCCGACCAGGGTGACCAGGTCGTGGGCACGCACGAAGTCAGTCGCCTCGTCCAGGGTCACGCCCGCCAGGTCGACGATGGTGTGGTCGTCCGGGTGCTCGGCGGCGAGCAGGTCCAACGCCCGCCGTACGGTCTCGTCGTCGGCCGGACCGCCGACCAGCTCGACCGCCGCCTCCCGGATCTCCTCGGTGACCCGGTCCAGGTTGGCCCACGCGCGCCGACGGATCTCCGTGGCGCCCAGCTCGGTGTCGAGGGTGTGCCAGAGCCGCGCCTCCCAGAGCCGCCGGCCCAGTCGCGGATCGCGGCCCGGGCCGGCGTCGGCCGCCAGACCGGCGCGCAACCAGGCGACGAACTCCTCGATCGCCGCGATCGCGGCGGTGGCGGCGGGCTCGACGTGGCCGTGCAGCTCGGGGGCCTGGGCGAGCAGCAGCGGCACCTCGTCGCGGATCAGGGCGGCCGTGCCGGTGAACTGGCCGACCGCCGTCTCGGCGTGGATGCGGGGCATGTCACGCAGCGTGCCGCGGGCGATCGCCAGCGCGTCCGGCACGGCGGCCAGCCGCCCGGCCAGCTGGGTCAGCCGGACGTCCGCCGGGGCGTACGGGCGGGCGACCAGCGCGTGCAGCAGGGGGCCCGGGTTGTGCTGCAGCGGGTCCCACTCGTACGCCCGGATCTCGGTCAGCTCGAACAGCTCCCGGTCGACCAGGGCGCTGAGCAGGGCGTGGTCCACCTGTTCCTCGATTTCGAGCGACTCCGCGTCCAGCTCGGAGAGCGCGTTGGCCGCGTCGGTGAGCATCGCCCGGTCGGCCACGCGCGCGTCCGGGGAGAAGTCGGGCAGCCGGTCGTCGAACCGGTGGTCGCCGGCCGACGTGGCCAGCCCGGGCCGGCTCTCCAGCAGCGCCTCGACGATCCACTCGGCCAGCGGTGCAAACGATTCCACCCGCCGACCCTACCGGCCACCCACGACGCCCCGCAGCGCCACATTGATCAAGACGTTCGCGTCAGCCAGTGCCCGGCTTCTGACCCGAACCTCTTGATCAGCTCTGGTCGGTGGGTGGGGCGGTGGGGGTTGGGGCCTCGGCCTCGGCGGCGCGGACGGCTTCGGCGTACGCGAACGTCGTCCGGCGGAGGGCGGCCTCCGGGTCGAGGCCGGCCTCGCGGGCGGCGGCGACCGTGGACAGCAAGCTCGCGCCCAGGCGCGCCTCCGGGTCGACCTGGCCCTCGGCGAGCGGCGGCGGCACGGCCAGCCCGACCCGACCGGCGCGTTCCAGGATCTTCGCGGCCAGGGCGAGCGCGGGCTGACTCAGCGCAACGCCGTCGAGCACCGACCCACGCGCCTTCTCCGCGCGCTTGATCCGCTCCCAGTTGGCGGTGATCTCCTCCAGCGTCCCGGCCTCGGCGCCGGCGAAGACGTGCGGGTTGCGACGGACCATCTTGTCGACCAACCCGCCGGCCACGTCGTCCACCGTCCACCGCTCGCCCTCGGGCAGCTCCTCGGCCAGCCGGGCGTGCAGCAACACCTGGAGCAGCACGTCACCCAGCTCCTCGCGGAGCGCGTCGGTGTCGCCGGCGCTGATCGCGTCGTACGCCTCGTAGCACTCCTCGATCAGGAAGCCGGCGAGGCTCCGATGCGTCTGCGCCCGCTTCCACGGATCGCCGCCCGGGGAGGCCAGCCGGTCCATCACCGTCACCGCGTCGAGCAGCCGGGCGCCCGGCGGGTCCCATGAGCCGTACATCAGCTCCAACTCGGCCAGACCCGGTTCGCGGGCCAACCGAAGACCCAGCTCGCGGGCGACCGCCTCGTCGCCGGTCGGTCCGGCCAGCCAGACCGCGGTGCGATGCTCCGCGACCGCGTCCAACAGCGCCTGGGTCACGCCCTCGGTCACCACGGTGACCTGGCCGCCCGCGCTGCGGATCGCCACGGTGAGCTCGCTCTCCGCGCCGGTCAGCACCGGCGCGGACCGTACGACGTCCCAGGCGGCCGCGGTCAGCAGCCCGGCCGGCAACCGCGGCGAGGTGACCAGCAGGACGATCCGATCGGTCATGCTCAGCTGTCGGTGCCCGCGGTCTCCGCCGGCTCGGCCGACGGCAGCGGCTCGGGGGTGGAGATGTCGGTGACCGGACCGTTCTGGTCGATGTACGGCAGCGAGTAGAAGACCAGCGCCTGGCCGGTGCTGACCACCGACGGCACCCCGACCGTGCGGAAGCGCGGGTTGACCGCGATGTCCGCCCGCTCGGCCTCCTCCTGAAGCGCGGCGCTGAGCGCCGACGCGGCCCGGACGAAACCGCCGTCGCCGAACGCCTGCCGGACCTGGTCCACCGAGAGCCCGCCGTCGATCGCGCCGGTCTTGGCGATCGCCCGGTAGACGGCCATCACCGCGTCGTCGCTGAGCTGCTCGGCCAACGGCAGCTGCTGGCTGAGCGCCTGCGAGACGTCGATCCACTCGCCCCAGAGCCGCGTGTACTCCGCCGCGGCGGGCACCCGCAGGCCCTGCTGGAGCTCCTCCGGGCTGACCTGGTCCGGCACCTGGACGTTCTTCGCGGCCGCCACCCGCTTGCCCAGCTCCAGGCTGATCAGCAGATTGAGCACGTCCTGGCGGGTCACCGAGGAGCGCAGCTGGTCCGGCGACGGAGTCGCCCCGGCCTGGCTCGCCTCCTGGCGGACCGCCTCGCCGTACTTCGCCTGCAGGTCGTCGTAGATCTCGTCGACCCGCGCGGTCGACCAGCTGGTGTCACCGACGTACGCGGCGACGTCCGGAGCGGACTTCCCACAGGCGGCGAGGGAGAGGACACCGAGGGCCGCGACGCTGGCGGCGGCGATCAGACGGCGAGCACGCATGACCGCCACTCTCTCATGCCCAACCCCCAGCTGTGACGCCCCCCACCCTGCGCACCGTCCACCCCGTACGACCGCCGGCGATCATGAAGTTGTTGCCCGCCGCGCCGGCGTGTCGCGACAACAACTTCATGATCACCGCGTCGTGCGGGGGCGTGGGTCAGCCGGCCGTCGTTGCCAGGGCGGGCTCGCCGAGGACGTCGGAGAGCAGTTGGGCGCACCACTCCAGCAGCGCCTGGTCGCGCAGCGGCTCGCCGCCGACCCGGCGGGTGCTCGGCCGCGGCACGCTGACCTGTTCGGTGGCCTGCTTGTAGACCGCGTCCGGGTGGTAGCGCTTGAGCCGCATCTGCTTCGAGTCGGGCAGCGGCAGCGGGCCGAACCGGAGGTGCTTGCCCTGCACGCTGACGTCCGTGAGGCCGTACCGGCGGGCGAGCAGCCGGAACCGGGCCACCGCGACCAGGTTCTGCACCGGGGTGGGCGGCTCGCCGTACCGGTCGGTCATCTCGGCGACGACCTCGCGCAGCCGCTCCTCGTCGCGGGCCTCGGCGAGCTTGCGGTACATCTCCAGCCGCAGCCGCTCCACCCCGACGTAGTCGTGCGGCAGGTGCGCGTCGACCGGCAGGTCGATCTTGACGTCGACCTCCTCCTCCGGGCGCTCGCCCTTGAACGCCTGCACCGCCTCGCCGACCATCCGCACGTAGAGGTCGAAGCCGACGCCCTCGATGTGCCCGGACTGCTCGCCGCCGAGCAGGTTGCCGGCGCCCCGGATCTCCAGGTCCTTCATCGCCACGTACATGCCGGCGCCCAGCTCGGTGTGCTGCGCGATGGTGGCCAGCCGCTCGTGCGCGTTCTCGGTGAGCGGCTTGTCCGCCGGGTAGAGGAAGTACGCGTACGCCCGCTCCCGGCCCCGGCCCACCCGGCCGCGGATCTGGTGCAGTTGGGCCAGGCCGAGCAGGTCGGCCCGCTCGACGATCAGTGTGTTGGCGTTCGGGATGTCGATGCCGGACTCCACGATCGTGGTGCAGACCAGCACGTCGAACTCCTTCTCCCAGAAGCCGACCATCACCTTCTCGAGCGCCTCCTCGCCCATCTGGCCGTGCGCCACCGCGACCCGCGCCTCCGGCACCAGCTCACGGATCCGGCGGGCCGCCCGATCGATCGACTCCACCCGGTTGTGCAGGTAGAAGACCTGCCCGTCGCGGAGCAGCTCACGGTGGATGGCCGCGGCCACCTGCCGGTCGTCGTACGCCCCGACGGCGGTGAGCACCGGGTGGCGCTCCTCGGGCGGGGTGGCGATGGTGGACATCTCCCGGATGCCGGTGATCGCCATCTCGAGCGTCCGCGGGATCGGGGTGGCCGACATGCTCAGCACGTCGACCGAGGCCCGCATGGACTTCAGGTGCTCCTTGTGCTCGACGCCGAACCGCTGCTCCTCGTCGACGATCACCAGCCCGAGAGACTTGAACCGGGTGGCGGCCTGGAGCAGCCGGTGGGTGCCGATGACGATGTCGGCCGTGCCCTCGGCCGCCATCGTCAGGGTCTGCTCGGCCTCCTTAGGCGTCTGGAAGCGGGACAGCTGCCGGATCGTCACCGGGAACTGGCCCATCCGCTCGGCGAACGTGTTGTAGTGCTGCTGCACGAGGAGCGTGGTCGGCACCAGGACGGCGACCTGCTTGCCGTCCTGGACCGCCTTGAACGCCGCCCGGACCGCGATCTCGGTCTTGCCGTAGCCGACGTCGCCGCAGATCAGCCGGTCCATCGGGACGGTCTGCTCCATGTCCCGCTTGACCTCTTCGATTGCCGCGAGCTGGTCGGGCGTCTCCTGCCAGGGGAAGGCGTCCTCCAGCTCCCGCTGCCAGGGCGTGTCCGGGCCGAAGTTGTGCCCCTTGGACGCCTTGCGGGCGGCGTAGAGCTGGATCAGCTGGGCGGCGATCTCCCGGACCGCCTTGCGCGCCCGCGCCTTCGACTTCTGCCAGTCCGAGCCGCCCATCTTGTGCAGGGTCGGCTGCTCGCCGCCGACGTACCGGCTGAGCTGGTCGAGCTGGTCGGTGGGGACGAAGAGCCGGTCGCCGGGCTGACCCCGCTTGCTCGCGGCGTACTCGATGACCAGGTACTCCCGCGAGGCGCCGTTCACGGTGCGCTGCACCAGCTCGACGTAGCGGCCGATGCCGTGCTGCTCGTGCACGACGAAGTCGCCCGCCTTCAGCTCCAACGGGTCGATGGTGTTGCGCCGCCGGCTGGGCATCTTGCGCATGTCGCGGGTCGAGGTGCCCCGTCCGCCGGTGAGGTCGTTGCCCGTCAGCAGGACGAACCGGGAGGCCTCGTCGACGAAGCCGGCGCTCAGCGAGCCGCAGGCCACCAGCAGCTCGCCGGGGGCCGGCGCGGTCGGCACGGTCTCGGTCAGCCGGGCGCCCAGCCCGGCGTCGCGGAGCACCTCGACCGCCCGCTGGGCGGGGCCGTGCCCCTCGAAGACCAGCGCGATCGACCAGCCCTCACCGGCCCAGCGCTTCAGGTCGTCGACCACCCGGGCGGTCTCGCCGTGGTAGAGCGGCGCCGGCTGGGCGGCCAGGGTCACCGCGATCGCGTCGTCCGGGGTGACGCTGACCTCCTCCGGCGCGTCCTCCCAGGGCTGGCGGGCCGGCGCGGCCTCCGCCTCGACGAGGCCGAACGGGGAGAGCGTCCACCACGGCTGGCTCAGCTTCCCGGCGGCCGCGCGTACCTCGGCCAGGCTGCGGAAGGCGGCGGCGCCGAGGTCGACCGGGGCCTGGCCGCCGACGGCGGCCGCGGCCCAGCTGGCCTGGAGGAACTCCTCCGAGGTACGGACCAGGTCGTGCGCCCGGGTGCGGATCCGCTCCGGGTCGCAGAGGAGCACGTGGGTGCCGGCCGGCATCGCGTCCAGCAGCAGCTCCATCGAGTCGGCGCCGATCAGCGCCGGGGCGAGCGACTCCATCCCCTCGACCGGGATGCCCTCGGCCAGCTTGTCCAGGATCTCGGCCAACTCCGGGTGCTGCTCGGCCAGCGCCGCGGCCCGCCGGCGCACGTCGGGGGTGAGCAGCAGCTCGCGGCACGGCGGCGCCCAGAGCTGGGCGACCTGCTCGATGGTCCGCTGGTCGGCGACCGCGAACGTGCGGATCTCCTCCACCTCGTCGCCCCAGAACTCGACCCGGGACGGGTGCTCGTCGGTGGGCGGGAAGACGTCCAGGATGCCGCCACGCACCGCGAACTCGCCGCGCTTGGTGACCAGGTCGACCCGGGCGTACGCCATGTCGATGAGCCGGCGGGCGACCTCCTCCAGATCGGCCTCGACCCCGGCGGCGAGCTGCACCGGCTCCAAGTCCCCGAGTCCCTTGAGCTGCGGTTGCAGCAGCGAGCGCACCGGGGCGACGACCACCCGCAGCGGGCCGCTGCGGCCGTGCGCGTCGGCCGACTGCGGGTGGGCCAGCCGGCGGAGCACGGCGAGCCGGCGGCCGACGGTGTCCGAGCGGGGCGAGAGCCGCTCGTGCGGCAGCGTCTCCCACGACGGGTAGACCGCCACCTGCTCGGACGGGAGCAGGCTGCCCAGCGCCGCGGCGAGGTCGTCGGCCTCCCGGGTGGTGGCGGTCACGGCCAGCACCGGGCGACCGGCGCCCCCGCCGGGCGTGCCGCCGGTGCCGGCCTCGCCGGGATCCGCCGCGACCGCCGCGACCGCGAACGGGCGCAGCGCCGGCGGGGCGGTGAGGTCCAGCCCGTCGACCTGCGCGGCACCGGAGCGCGCCAGGTCACGCGCCCGAGCCAGACCGGGGTCGGCCAGGGCGGCGGAGAACAGACCGGTGAGCATGTGACATCACTTCCAGGGGAGTCGGCACGCGTAGTCGTGACACACGACAGATGCCCCTCGTCCGGCCGGACGGGGGGTGCACGCCCACCAGCCTATCCCCGCCCACCGACCTGCCGCCCCCATCCCGCGCCCACCCCGTCCGCCCCTGCCCATCCGCAAGATCCACGCAACTTCGCGGAAAGTGCTGCCTGCGGCGTGCGGGAGGCAGCATCTTCCATGAAGTTGCCGCCACCTTCAGGCGGGGCCGCGGAATGGTGGATCTTGACCCGGGGCGACGGGTCGTGGTCGGGTGTCCGCATGGGTGAGCAGTGGCGGGCGCAGTTCGACGCGGAGATCAGCTTCGCCAACGGTGGCGGGCTGCGGACCGAAGGGTTCCGGCTGGACATCCCCGGCCGGGAGATCAGCGACGACGACCTCGCCGCGCTCCTGGTCCGGCATCTCGGCCTGCTGATGGTCGCCGAGGTACGGATCACCGACAAGACGGTCATCCAGGAGCCGCACAAGGGTGGCCGAGGAGTCGCCGCCGCCGAGTCCGGCACCGGCCGCCGGCTCGTCGAGCTGAGTCACGTGATCGGCGACGGGATGACCACCCTGCCCGGCTGGCCGGCGCCCCGGATCGGCGACTGGCTGACCTTCGCCGCGTCCCGGGCCAACTACGCCCCGGGCACCGAGTTCCGGGTGGCCCGGATCGACATGATCGCCAACACGGGCACCTACCTGGACACCCCGGCGCACCGCTGGGCCGACGGGGTCGACCTGAGCGGCGTGCCGCTCGACCGGCTCGTGGACCTGCCCGGCGTGGTGGTCCGCGTGCCGGCCGGCACCCGCGCGGTGGACCGGCTCATGCTGGCCCCGTACGACGTGGCCGGGCGCGCGGTGCTGCTGCACACCGGCTGGGACGCGAACTTCGGCACCGACCGGTACGGCGCCCCGGAGGCGCCCTATCTCACCGGTGACGCCGCCCGGGCCCTCGCCGACGCGGGCGCGGCGCTGGTCGGCATCGACTCGATCAACATCGACGACATGAGCCCGGCGGCCGGCGGGGAGCGCCCCGCGCACAGCACGCTGCTGGCCGCCGGCATCCCCATCGTGGAGCACCTGACCGGCCTGGACGCGCTGCCCCCGGCCGGCTTCCGGTTCACCGCCGCACCGCCGCGGGTCGCCGGCATGGGCACCTTCCCGGTCCGCGCCTACGCCGTCGTCGAGGACTGACGGTCAGTAGCGCACCGAGATCCGGCGCTCGACCGCGTCGACCCGGACCTCGCCGCCGTACGGGACGATCAGCTGCGGGTCGGTGTGGCCGAGGTCAACGTCGAAGACCACCACCGGCTCGTCGGCGTACGCGGCGAGCACCCGGGTGACGGCCGCCCGCTGGGCGTCCGCCCAGGCCCGCCGCTCGTCGAGGGTGTGCGGGCGGTCGAAGTCCCACGCCTTGGCCCGGCCGACCAGCACCGCCGGGAAGCCGGCGAGCAGCCCGCGCTCCCCCATGTTGCGCAGGATCCGGAACACCTCGGTGGCGGACGGAAGCTCCTGCGAGGTCTCGACCATCAGCACCGAGCCGGCCAGTTCCGCGGCGGACGGGACCCGGTCCGTCGCCATGAGCCAGTGCAGGATCTCCAGGTTGCCGCCCCACGTGCGTCCCTGCACCACCGTCGCCGGGCCCTGCCAGCGCCAGCCCTCACCGGGGAGCATCAGCGGTTCGTCGGTGAGCGTGGCCGGGTCGCGCCAGTCGTTCGGCTGGTCGCCCCACTCGGTCGCCGGCGTCAGGTCGTACCAGCCGGAGGTGAACAGCGCCGCACGCAGCGAGTCGAAGGTCAGCGGGTGCGGCGCGCCCGGCCGGCCGAGGTGCACCAGCACCGACCCGCCGTGGTAGGCCACGATGCCCAGTCGGTAGAGGTGGTTGAGGACGTTGGTGTTGTCCGAGTAGCCGAAGTACGGCTTCGGGTTGGCCCGTAGCACCGCGTCGTCCAGGTGCGGGGTGACGGTGATCAGGTCGTCGCCGCCGACCGTGGCCAGCACCGCGGTGATCGACGGGTCGGCGAAGGCGGCGGTGAGGTCCCGGGCCCGGTCGCGCGGGTCGGCGCCCGCCATCCGGGTGGTCGGGTACTCCACCGGTTCCAGGCCGGACTCGTCGCGCAGCCGGCGCAGTCCCAGCTCGTACACGTGCGGGAAGGCGGCCGGCAGTCCGGCGGACGGCGAGACCACGGCGACCCGGTCGCCCGGGCGCGGCTTGGGCGGGTAGCGCAGCGACACCATGATCAGAAGCTAACCGAGCGGCCAAGCGATTTCCGGGCGGTGAATCACCACGAACGCCGCGAAAGCGGTCCTAGGCTGGCGGCATGGTTGCTCCGCGAGCCTGCGTCGGGGTCGCCGCGCCACCGCGTCCCGCGTCCCGGCCGCCGGTGGTGGAGAACACCCCCGGGACCGCCGGGCCGCCGCGCCCGCCGGTGGCTGAGATCACCCGACCGGTCCGGGGGGCGCGACCAGCGGCGGGACCGGACCGCGCGGGCCCGGTGGAAGGTGATCTCCTGGGGGCCCTCCTTACATCCCGGTCCGCGCGGATACCATCCAGGGAGTCGGACAGCGCTGTCCTTCGTCTCGACGTAAGGAGCGCACCGTGACCGACCAGCACGACCACGACGGCCCCGACGCCGCGCTGCGGGCCGACATCCGCCGCCTCGGCACCCTGCTCGGCCAGACCCTGGCCCGCCAGGAGGGCCGCCCACTGCTCGACCTGGTCGAGGAGATCCGCGCGCTGGTCCGCTCCGACGCCCCCACCGCCGCCCAGCGGCTCGCCACGCTCGACGTGACCACCGGCACCAAGCTGGCCCGGGCGTTCTCCACCTACTTCCACCTGGCCAACATCACCGAGCAGGTGCACCGGGCCCGCGACCTGCGCCGGCGCCGGGCGGTGCAGGGCGGCTGGCTGGACCAGGCGGCCAAGATGATCGCCGAGCGCGGGGTGCCGGCCGAGGAGATCGCCTCGGTGGCCCGCCGGCTGGCGGTCCGGCCGGTCTTCACCGCGCACCCGACCGAGGCGGCCCGCCGGTCGATCCTGTCGAAGCTCCGGGCGATCGCCGACGAGTTGGACACCGAGACGGCGAACGCGATCCTCTACGGCGCCAGCGACGAGGGGCCGGCGAACCGGCGGCTGGCCGAACTGCTCGACCTCATGTGGCAGACCGACGAGCTGCGGCTGGACCGGCCGGACCCGACCGACGAGGCGCGCAACGCCATCTACTACCTCCGCGACCTGTACGCCGAGGCCGCCCCGCAGGTCCTCGACGACCTCGCCGACACGCTGCGGACGCTCGGCGTGGAGACCTCCCCGACGGCCCGGCCGCTGAGCTTCGGCACCTGGATCGGCGGGGACCGGGACGGCAATCCGTTCGTCACGCCGACGGTGACCCGCGACGTGCTGACGATCCAGCACGAGCACGGCATCGAGGCCACCGAGAAGGCGATGGACCACCTGATCAACGAGGTGTCCGTCTCCCGGCGGCTGCGCGGGGTCTCGCTGGACCTCTCCGCCAGCCTCGCCGCCGACCTGGACGCGCTGCCCGAGGTGGCGCCCCGGTTCCGCCGGGTCAACGCCGAGGAGCCCTACCGGCTCAAGGCCCGCTGTGTGAAGGCCAAGCTGGCCAACACCCGGCAGCGGCTGCGCCAGGGCACCGCGCACGTGCCGGGCCGGGACTACCGGGGCTCGGCCGAGCTGATCGCCGACCTGGAACTGCTGCGCGCCTCGCTGGCCCGCAACTCCGGCCAGCTCACCGCCGTCGGCCGGCTCGCCTCCAGCATCCGCACCGTCTCGGCGTTCGGCCTGCACCTGGCGACCATGGACGTCCGGGAGCACGCCGAGGCACACCACGCCGTGTTGGCCCAGCTCTACGCGGCCGTCGGCGAGGTGTCTGACTACCCGGCGCTGACCCGGCTGGAGCGCACCAAGCTGCTCGCCGACGAGCTGACCGGCCGTCGTCCGCTCTCTACCCTGGACACTCCGCTCACCGAGGCGGCCCGCAAGACGTTCGACGTGTTCGGGACCATCCGGGAGGCGCAGGACCGGTTCGGCACCGAGGTGATCGAGTCGTACATCATCTCGATGACGCTCGGTGTGGACGACGTGCTCGCCGCCGTGGTGCTGGCCCGGGAGGCCGGGCTGGTGGACGTGCACACCGGCCGGGCCCGGATCGGGTTCGTGCCGCTGCTGGAGACCCCGGCCGAGCTCAACGCCGGCGGCGAGCTGCTGGACGAGCTGCTCTCGCTGCCCGCGTACCGGGCGCTGGTCGCGGCCCGGGGCGACGTGCAGGAGGTCATGCTCGGCTACTCCGACTCCAACAAGGAGGCGGGCATCACCACCAGCCAGTGGTCGATCCACCGGGCGCAGCGGGCGCTGCGTGACGTGGCCGCCCGGCACGGGGTCCACCTGCGGCTCTTCCACGGCCGGGGCGGCACGGTGGGTCGCGGCGGCGGGCCGACGCACGAGGCGATCCTGGCCCAGCCGTACGGCACGCTGGACGGCGCGATCAAGGTGACCGAGCAGGGTGAGGTGATCTCCGACAAGTACACCCTGCCGTCGCTGGCCCGGGAGAACCTGGAGCTGACCCTGGCCGCGGTGCTCCAGGCCACCCTGCTGCACACCGCGCCGCGCCAGCCCGCCGAGCTGCTGGAACGGTGGGACGCCACGATGGACGTGGTGTCCGAGTCCGCGTACCGGTCGTACCGCTCGCTGGTGGAGGACCCGGACCTGCCCGCGTACTTCTGGGCGTCCACCCCGACCGAACTGCTCGGCGCGCTCAACATCGGATCCCGTCCGGCGAAGCGGCCCAACACCGGCGCCGGCCTGGCCGGGCTGCGGGCCATCCCGTGGGTGTTCGGCTGGACGCAGACCCGCCAGATCGTCCCCGGCTGGTTCGGCGTGGGCTCCGGGCTCGCCGCGGCCCGGGAGGCCGGGCTGGCCGACGTGCTCGCCGAGATGCACCGCAACTGGCACTTCTTCCGGACGTTCCTGTCCAACGTGGAGATGATGCTGACCAAGACCGACCTGACGATCGCCCGTCGGTACGTCGAGTCGCTGGTGCCGAAGAAGCTCCACCCGATCTTCGAGAAGATCGAGCAGGAGTACGAGCTGACCAAGCGCGAGGTCCTCGCCGTGACCGCCTCGCCCGCGCTGCTGGAGAACTCGCCGGTCCTCCAGCGCACCCTCGCGGTGCGGGACACCTACCTGGAGCCGCTGCACCACCTCCAGGTGGCGCTGCTGCGGCAGTACCGCGACTCGGGCGCCGCGGGCCGGGCGGTCGCCACGGCGCCGGGCGGCCGTCGCGCCCCGAGCGACGGTACGGCGTTGGAGCGTGCGCTGCTCACCACGGTCAACGGCATCGCCGCCGGAATGCGCAACACCGGCTGACCTACGGGCTCGCGGCTCGCGGCTCGCGGCTCGCGGCTCGCGGCTCGCGGCTCGCGGCTCGCGGGGGCAGCATGCATGCGAGCGTGATGACTCGGAGGCATATTTATGCCGCAGAGTCATCACGCTTCTCGGTCGAACCCGAGCCAGCCGACGCCACGGCGGTCGCCGCCGGTCCGGTCGCCCGGGCCGGCACGGGCGGATCGTGCACCCGCCGGTGGACTCAGAAGTCGCCGCCTCCGCCGAAGTCACCGCCGCCGAAGTCGCCGCCGCCCATATCGGCGCCCATGTCGCCGCCGCCCTCGCCACCCGCGCCGTCGCCGTGGTCGGCGCCGTCGGAGAAGCCCTCCTGGTAACCGGCCTCGTAGCCGTAGCCCGGGTCGGCGAAGGCCGGCGAGAAGAGCGCGTCGGCGATCAGCATGCCGCCCAGCACGCCGGCGCCGGCGCCGAGCGCGGTCTTCCACCACGGCGTCGAGTACCAGCCGGCCGGTACCGGACGCCCCTGGTAGCGCCCACCGGGGTAGTAGTAGGGGGTGTCCCGGCCCGGCTGCGGTCCGGCCTTGAAGGTCTGCCCCTGCACCTCGACCTGCCGCTCGCGGGTCAGCTCGCCGGTGCCCTCGGCGGCGAGGAGCGGCGGCAGCTCGGGGCCGGGGTCGATGCCGAGCGCGATCCGGGCCGCCCGCGCGTACGCGAGCCCCTCCAGCGCGGTCTCCCGGGCCAGCCGATACTGCTGCACGCTGCGAGCCTGCTCCAGCTGGCTGCCGGCGGCGTTGTAGCGCTCCCCGGCGTCGACTAGCGCCTGCCGGACCGCGGGCGCGTCGCCGTGCAGATTCATCACCTGGCCGCCCAGGCGCTCGTACCAGCGCTGGGCGTCCGCCCGCACGTCGGCCAGGCTGCGGGCCTCCCGCGCGGCGGACTCGCGCCGCCACCAGACGAAGGCCCCGACCACCAGCCCCACGAGGACGATCACGAGCAGAAGTTCCATGGGCACGAAGGTACCCGCACCGGCGAAGTCGTACGCGTTTGGCAAGCTTCAGTGATGGACTTCCCGACGCTGGCCGTGGTGGTGCTCTGCCTCGGCGCCGGCGGCGCGGTGGGCTGGCTCGCCGCCCGGTCCCGCTCCGCGGCCGAGATCGCCCGGCTGGACGCCACGTTGCGCGCCACCCGGGAGGGCGAGGGGCGGCTGGAGCAGTCCATGCGGGCGCTCAGCTACGAGGCGACCGCCCAGTCCCAGGAGGCGGTGGCCCGCGCCGTCGCTCCGCTGCACGACACTCTCCGCCGCTACGAGCAGCGGGTGGCCGAGCTGGAGCACGACCGGGTCGACGCCTACGCCGAGCTACGCGAGCAGGTCCGCTCGATGAGCGCGGTCTCCGGCGAGCTGCGCACCGAGACCAAGCAGCTCGTGGCGGCGCTGCGCGCACCGCAGGTCCGGGGCCGCTGGGGTGAGCACCAGCTGCGCCGCATCGTCGAGGCGGCCGGCATGCTGGAGCACTGCGACTTCGCCGAGCAGGTCACCTCGGCGACCGACCACCAGGTGGTCCGCCCAGACCTGGTGGTCCGGCTGCACGGCGGCCGGTCGGTGGTGGTCGACGCCAAGGCGCCCTTCGACGCCTACCTCACGGCGATGGAGGCGCGCGACGAGCGCGGCCGGGACAGCCACCTCGACGCGCACGCCCGGCACCTGCGGGCCCATGTCGACGGGCTGGCCGCCAAGTCCTACTGGGCCGCGTTCGACAGCACACCGGAGTTCGTGGTGCTGTTCGTGCCGGCCGACCCGTTCCTCGACGTGGCCCTCCAGCGCGATCCGACGCTGCTGGAGCACGCGTTCGCCCGCAACGTGGTGCTGGCCACCCCGGCGACGCTGGTCGCGCTGCTGCGCACCGTGGCCTACTCGTGGCGGCAGGAAGCGCTGGCGCGCAACGCGGCCGCGGTGCACTCGCTGGCCCGCGAGTTGCACGGCCGGCTCGCCACGCTCGGCGACCACGTCGGCAAGCTCGGCTCCGCGCTGGGCAGCGCGGTCACCGCGTACAACCGGGCGGTCGGCTCGCTGGAGGCCCGGGTGCTGGTCAGCGCCCGAAAGCTCGCCGAGCTGGGCGTCTCCGACCAGGAGCTGGCCGCGCCGCCGCAGGTCGAGCTGGCACCGCGGCAGCCGCAGGCGCCCGAGCTGGTCGACACGGCCGACGGCGAGCTGGCGCGTCGGCCGCCGGAGTTGCTCGACACGCCCGACGGCGAGCTGGCGCGTCGGCCGCCGGAGTTGGTCGACGCGCCCGACGGCGAGCTGCCGGCCCGTTGATCCGCACGGCCGCCCGGGCCGGGAGCGACCACACGCCCGCCCGGGCCAGGAGCGACCGCGCGACCGCCCAGACCAGCGGCCGCCGGGCCGCCGGCGTCAGGAGCGCCGCGCGCTCTCCACCACGAACGGTGTGCCCTGCTGGCAGGTGGTCATCATGTCGGGAACCACCCGCCCGCTGACGGTGACCCGCGCGCCCACGGCCAGCACGTCCCGGGGCCCGCCGATCAGCAGGTAGCCGTCGAGCAGCAGGCAGCCCGGCTCGACGCCGGAGGTGACGATGCCGGTCAGCGACCGGCCGCCCGCCGGCGGCGACGGGGTGGGGGTGCCCGCGCCGGTCGGCGAGCCGGAGGGCCCGACGGTCGGGCCGCTCGGCGGTGTGGACGGTGTGGGGCTCGAGGGCTGCTCGGTCACCGGCGATGCTCCCGTTGTCAGGGTGGGGGTGGGCGTGCTGGTGCCGTCCTGGCTGCCGCAAGCGCTCAGTGCCGCGCCGGCGACCAGCGCGGCGACGGCGAACCGAAGGGTCCTCATACCCGTATCGGACGCGCCAGGACGCCCCACCGTTCCCGACGGGCTCAGCCGCGGGCCGCCGCGGCGCGCATGTCCCGCTTGAGCTCCTGCGGCAGCGAGAAGGTGAGCCGCTCGTTGGCGGTGGTGATCTCCTCGACGTCGGCGAAGCCCCGCGCAGCGAGGAACGCCAGCACCTCCTGCACCAGCTCGTCCGGCACGCTCGCGCCGGAGGTCAGGCCGACCGTGCGCGCCCCCTCCAGCCACGTGTCGTCGATCTCGTGCGCGAAGTCGACCAGGTGACCGGCGCGGGCGCCGGCGTCCACCGCGACCTCGACCAGCCGCACCGAGTTGGACGAGTTGCGCGAGCCGACGACGATCACCACGTCGCACTCCGGCGCGATCTCCTTGACCACGTGCTGCCGGTTGGACGTGGCGTAGCAGATGTCGTCGCTCGGCGGCGACTGGAGCATCGGCAGCCGCTTCTTCAGCCGGGCCACCGTCTCCAGCGTCTCGTCCACCGAGAGCGTGGTCTGGGAGAGCCAGACCACCTTGTCCGGGTCCCGGACGGTGACGTGGTCGGCGCCCTCCGGGCCGTCGACCAGCTGGATGTGCGCGGGGGCCTCACCGGCGGTGCCGATGACCTCCTCGTGTCCCTCGTGGCCGATCAGCAGGATGTCGTAGTCCTCGGCGGCGAACCGCTTCGCCTCCTGGTGCACCTTGGTGACCAGCGGGCAGGTCGCGTCGATCGCCTTCAGCGAGCGCGCCCGGGCCTGCTCGTAGACCTCCGGTGCCACCCCGTGGGCGGAGAAGATGACGGTGGCGCCCTCCGGCACCTCCTCGTTCTCCTCCACGAAGATCGCGCCCCGGGCCTCCAGCGTCTGCACCACGTGCTTGTTGTGCACGATCTGCTTGCGTACGTAGATCGGGGCACCGTAGAGCTTGAGCGCCTCCTCCACGGTCTGCACCGCACGGTCGACGCCCGCACAGTAGCCGCGGGGCTTGGCCAGGAGCACGCGCTTGCCGGTCTGGGGAGTCGCCTGAGCCTCGGTCACCCGCCCATCGTACGTGCCGCGCGGGAACGGGACATCGGCTGCGACCGTCACCACAGCCACCACCCAGGGCCGACGGAGAGGCGCACCAACAGCGCGCGCCTCCCCCGCCGACCCCCCAAAATCAGACATTCCGCCCCAAGCGCACGCCGCCCCATCGAGGCCCGACTCCACCCACGTGATCAAGAGGTTTGCGTCAGGAAACGCGCCTCGGGTGACGCAAACTTCTTGATCACCGGCAAGGTCCGTAGGGTGGGCGCGTGAGCACGGGTGAGGTGGAGCGGAGCACGTCCGAGGAGCCGTGGCCGGTCCGGGTGGTCAGCCAGAAGGTCGGCGCCTGGATCGCCCGCCTCGGCTGGGTGTGGGTCGACGGGCAGGTGGCGCAGATCAGCCGCCGGCCCGGGGCGAGCACCGTGTTCCTCACCCTGCGCGACCCGTCGGCCGACCTGAGCCTGACCGTCACCACGAACCGGGACGTCCTCGACACGGGCGCTCCGGAGCTGCGCGAGGGCGCCCGCGTGGTGCTGCACGCGAAGCCGGAGTTCTACGCCGCCCGGGGCACGCTGAGCCTGCGCGCGGACGAGATCCGCCAAGTGGGCCTCGGTGAGCTGCTGGCCCGGTTGGAGAAGCTGAAGAAGCTGCTCGCCGCGGAAGGGCTCTTCGACCGGGCCCGCAAGCGCCGGCCGCCGTTCCTGCCCCACCGGATCGGCCTGATCACCGGTCGGGCCTCGGCAGCCGAGCGCGACGTGCTGACCAACGCCCGGCGCCGCTGGCCGGCCGTCGAGTTCCGGACCGTCAACGTGGCCGTCCAGGGCCCGGGCGCGGTGCCGCAGATCGTCGACGCGCTGAAGGTCCTGGACGCGGACCCGACCATCGACGTGATCATCATCGCCCGGGGCGGCGGGAGCATCGAGGACCTGCTTCCCTTCTCCGACGAGGCACTCTGCCGGGCGGTCTTCGCCTGCCGCACGCCGGTCGTCAGCGCCATCGGTCACGAGACGGACGCCCCGCTGCTCGACTACGTCGCCGACCTACGCGCCTCGACCCCCACCGACGCGGCCAAGCGGGTCGTCCCCGACCTGGCCGAGGAGGTACGCCTCATCGGCCAGGCCCGGAACCGGCTGGAGCGGGCGGTCCGCAACCTGGTCGACCGCGAGGCGCACCGGCTCGACGCGCTGCGCTCCCGGCCGGTGCTGGCCCGGCCACAGGTGATGGTGGACCAGCGGGCCACCGACCTGACCGCGCTGCGCCAGCGGGCCGGACGCTGCCTGGACCATCGGCTGACCGCCGCCGAGGACGAGCTGCGGCACACCCTGGCCCGGCTGCGCGCGCTCTCGCCGGCGGCCACCCTCGACCGGGGGTACGCGATCGTGCAGCGCGCCGACGGGCATGTGGTGCGCGCGGCGTCCGAGGTGGGCAAGGGCGACCCGCTGCGCGTACGCCTCGCCGACGGTGAGCTGGCCGCGACGGTGGACGGGTGAGCCGGGCGGACCGGCGTGTGCTGGGATGGAGCCGATGACTGACGAGACGAAGGCCGGGCCGGACGAGCGGCTCAGCTACGAGCAGGCGCGCGCCGAACTGGCGTCCGTGGTGGAGCGGCTGGAGGCCGGTGGCACGTCGCTGGAGGAGTCGTTGGCCCTCTGGGAGCGCGGCGAGGCGCTCGCGGTGATCTGCCAGCGGTGGCTGGACGGCGCCCGGGCCCGCATCGACGCCGCCCGGCAGGAGCAGAGTTCCTGACCCGCCCCGATCAGCGGTGGTGATGGGCGATGCGGTGGCACCCATCCCCCACCACGACCGCGTGATCGGCCTGACGCACCCGGTCAGTTGAAGAGGTTGTAGAGCTCCAGCGGGGCCTCGACGACCTGGGCGGCCGGCGGCTTCTGCGCGGCAGTGGCGTTGCCGTAGTCGGAGTAGGTGATCCGGACGTCCTGCGCCTTGGCCTGGCCGGCCGCCGGGATCTGGATCACCAGCTCGCTGAGCCGGCCCTGCGGGTCCAGCTTCGCGGTGAACGGCACCGACTGGCCCTGCGGGCCGAGCGCGGTGATCACGTTGGCGTCCATCGAGCCCGCCTCGGCGGCCTTCGACAGGTCGATGGTGCCGCTGTACGCACCCTCGCCGGTCTGCCGGACCTCGGTGATGCCCTGGGTCAGCACCTCGCTGCCGGCCGGGTCGAGCTTGTCGAAGTCGAAGCCGAGGTTGCGGTTTCCCTTGATCCGGGTCTGGTCGAGGTGCTGGTACTTGCCGAGGTTGAGGTTCTGCAGGCCGGGCACGCTGCTGGCGGCCTTGCCGCCCAGGTCCACCTTCACCCAGCTGTCCGGGCGGTAGTGGACGACGTCGAGCGTCATCGACAGGTCCGAGGACGCGTCGCCGATCGACACCCGCATCTGCGCGCTCTGGCTCGGCTCGTGCACCTGGCCCTCGGCGGTGCTGCCGACACCGGTCATGGTGAACCGGAAGTTCCCGTCGCGGATCGCCGTGGTGGAAGCGAGCAGGGCCTGCTTCGCGTCGCCGCTGGCCGGCGAGGCGCTACCGGAGGCGGTGGCCGTCGTCGAGGTGGTGGCGGTCGGCGAGGCGGAGCCGCCCGGGGTGCCGTTGGCGTTGCAGGCCGCGAGACCCGGAGTGAACAACGCGGCGGCCAGCAGGCCGGCGCTGAGTCGTCGAACATTCATCTGTGTCTCCCAAAAGGGTCACCCGACGCAGCTGGCGGCGCCGGAGCCGGGCGGCGCAACGACCCTCGGCTGCGCCGCGCGGTCCCGGTGGCCGGTTGCCTCGGTGGCTGCCCGACCGGGGTCCGCTCTCCTCCTGTTCCCTGCCGGCGCGCCGCACAATCACCCTGCTGTCCGGTTGCCCCGACCGGGTGACCCTCGTGGACACACGACGGGGGCGGCCGCAGCCGCCCCCGTCGCCGTCGTTCGACCTACTTGAACATCTCGTACGTCTGCTCGGACGCCTCGACGACCTTGTCCGCCGGCGGCTTCTGCGCGGCGGTGGCGCTGCCGTAGTCGGCGTAGGTGACCTTGATGTCGTGCGCCTTGGTCTCGCCCGCGGCGGGAACCGAGATCACCAGCTCGGTGAGGCGACCCTGCGCGTCCAGCTTCGCGGTGAAGGGCAGGGCCTTGGCCTGCGCGCCGAGCGCCTTAACCTGGTCCGCGTCCAGGGCGTCGGAGTCGGTCACCGCGGAGGCGTCGAGCTTGCCGCCGTACGCGCCCTCGCCGGTCTTCTGTACGTCGCTGATGCCCTTGAGCAGCGTCGCGCTGTCGCCCGGGTCCACGTCCTGCATGTTGAGGCTGAGCGCCTCCGCGTCCTTGACCTTGGACTGGTCGAGGTGCTGGTACTTGTCCTTCGTCGCGGCCGCGCCGGGGATCATGTCACCCAGCTCGCCCAGGTCGAGCTTCACCCAGCTCTCCGGCTCGATGTAGATCAGCTCCATGCCCATGGACGTGCCGGAGCCGTCGTCCATCGTCATGGTGACCTGGGCGCTGTTGCTCGGCTTGTGGACCAGGCCCTGACCGGTCATGCCGTCGCCGGCGAGGGTGAAGGTGAAGTTGCCCTTCTCGAGCTCCTTCGTGGAAGCGAGCAGCGCCTCCTTGGGGTCGGCCGGGACGGCCGCGGCGGGGGAGCCGCCGGCCGCGGGCTCGTCGGTCTTCGAGTTGCAGGCGGCCATGGCGGGGATGAACAGGGTGGCGGCGACAACGCCGACGCTCCACCGTCGAATGTTCACGGTCGTCTCTTCTCCAGGTATGACAAGCGCCCGGGCGATGAGACCGCCCGGGCATCAGCCGGGGCAGCGTAGCCGACCGGTCGGACATCAACGGGACACGGTCCGTTCACCTGCCATCGGCGGCCCGACGTCGCCGCCCGCCCGACGCTCCCGCCGGCCGACGTCCCGGCCGCCCGACGTCCCGGCCGCCCGACGTCCCGGCCGCCCGACGTCCCGGCCGCCCGACGCCTCCGCCGGTCCGACGCCTCCGGCGGCCCGACGTCACCGGCGGTCCGATGCCCGCGCCGGCCCGCCGTCCCCGGCGTTCCGCTGAGCGCGACGGCTAGCTCAGTGCGGCGGCGAGCTGGCGCAGTTCGGCCTCCCGGGCGTCACCGACCACGATCACCGTCCGGCCTGGCTCCAGCAGCACCAGCGCCTGCTCGTTCTCCCGGGCGGTGTACCGCTGCCAGTTCCGCCCGGCCAGGTCGGCCTGGCCCTGTGGCTGCGCGCGGTCGGTCAGCTCGGCCGGCAGCAGCTGCTCGGCCGGGACGTTGCTCTGCACGAGCTGGGCACCTTGGCCCTCCGGGGTCACGTAGCCGATCCGCAGGTTCGCGCCGCCGTCGACCGACCGGTAGCTGGCGCTGACCGTGCGCCAGCCGGAACCGAGGTCGGCCGGCTGGCTGACCGGGAAGGCGTTCGCCGCCCGGGCCTGCTCGACGGCGGGCGCCGGGTCGACCGTGTTGGCCTCGTCTCCGCCCAGGAATCCCCGGTAGAACGCCAGCAGCAGGGCGATCGGGATCAGCAGCACCAGCAGCGAGATCGCCATGTCCTTGGGCGACCGCTCGGACCGGCGCGCGTCGACCGCGGCCGGCGGCGTCGGCGAGTCCACCGGGGCGCCCGTCGGCGTCGGACCCGGGACGCCCGCCGGCGACAGGCCGCTCGGCGGCTGGCCGGCCGCGGCCGTCTGCGCCCCCGGCGCGGGCGCGGCCGGCTGCGCTGGCGTTCCGGTCCCGGCCGGTTCGACAAGGGCGGGCTCGCCGTCGACCGGCGGCGGGATGTCCGGGCCGGTCGAGGAGGGGCTACCGGGCGAGGAGGGGCGACCGGTCGGGGTCGGGCCACTGGTCGGGGTCGGCTCGGCGGGTACGCGGTCGGCAGGCTGTGCGGGTTCCACGCCGCCATTCTCGCAGCCGCCCGACCGGCGGTATCCGGGCCATCACCGCCCCGCTCCCGCGCCCGGTCCGCCATCGTGTGAGGATCAGCGACAAAGCCGGCAGCGCGGGACGTCCCGTGGCGCCGGTCCACCCCGCACCGTCGCGAGGAGGAGCCGTCATGACGAACACCAGGACCCGGATTCCACAGAATCTGGACCGCAACCTCGCCCTCGACCTGGTCCGGGTCACCGAGGCGGCGGCGATGGCCGCCGGCCGCTGGGTCGGCCGCGGTGACAAGGAGGGCGGCGACGGGGCCGCCGTCGACGCCATGCGCAAGCTGATCAACTCGATCCCGATGCGGGGCGTCGTGGTGATCGGCGAGGGCGAGAAGGACAACGCGCCGATGCTCTTCAACGGTGAGGAGGTCGGTGACGGCACCGGTCCGGAGGTGGACGTCGCGGTCGACCCGATCGACGGCACCACGCTGATGAGCAAGGGCATGCCGAACGCCCTGGCGGTGTTGGCGGTCGCGGAGCGGGGCGCGATGTTCGACCCGAGCGCGGTCTTCTACATGGAGAAGCTCGCCGTCGGCCCGCTCTACGCGGACGTGGTGGACATCAATGCCGGGGTCGCCGACAACCTCCGCCGGATCGCCAAGGTCAAGGGCACCGACATCTCCGAGGTGACGGTCTGCGTCCTCGACCGGCCCCGCCACAAGGACCTGGTCAACCAGATCCGACGGGCCGGTGCGGGTATCCGGTTCATCTCCGACGGCGACATCGCCGGCGCGATCGCCGCGGCCCGGGGCGAGTCGGACGTCGACGTGCTGATGGGCATCGGCGGCACCCCGGAGGGGATCACCTCGGCCTGCGCGCTCAAGTGCATGGGCGGTGTGATGCAGGCGAAGCTCTGGCCCAAGGACGACGAGGAGCGGGAGAAGGCGTTGGCCGCCGGGCACGACCTGGACCGGGTGCTCACCACGGACGACCTGGTCACCGGGGACAACTGCTTCTTCGTCGCCACCGGCGTCACCTCCGGGGACCTGCTCCGCGGGGTGCGTTACCGGGCGGGCGGCGCATACACCCAGTCCATCGTGATGCGGTCCAAGAGCGGCACGATCCGGGTGATCGACTCGTACCACCGGCTGGAGAAGCTGGCGCTCTACTCGGCCGTCGACTTCGACGGCCGACCCCTGGCCGAGCAGGAGTGAGCGCGGGCACCACCGTCCAGGCCACCCTGCCGGCGACCCGCCGGATCGTCGGCGTGGGTCTGGCTAGCGTCTCCGGGGTCGCCGTCGCCGTGCAGTCCCGGATCAACGGCGAGTTGGGCGTACGCCTCGACGACGGCTTCGCCGCTGCGGTGGTCTCCTTCGGCCTGGGGCTGCTGGTGCTGCTGGCCCTGGTCCCGGCCACCCCGACGGGGCGCCGGGGCCTGGTCGCCCTCCGCAAGGCGCTCGCCGCCGGCTCCCTGCGGCCGTGGCAGTGCCTGGGCGGTGTGTGCGGCGCGTTCCTGGTGGCCACCCAGGGGCTCACCATCGGCACGCTCGGGGTGGCCGTGTTCACCGTGGCGGTGGTCGCCGGCCAGTCGGGCAGCAGCCTGGCGGTCGACCGGGCGGGCATCGGCCCGACCGGTCGGCAGCCGGTCACCGGCCAGCGGCTCACCGGCGCCGTGCTGACCGTGGTCGCGGTGCTGATCGCCGTCAGCGACCGGCTCGGCGAGCCGCAGGCGCTGGCGCTGGCGGTGCTGCCGCTGCTGGCCGGGGTGGGCATCGCCTGGCAGCAGGCGGTCAACGGGCGGGTCCGAGCCGCCGCCGACAGCGCGCTGACCGCCACGTTGGTCAACTTCACCGTCGGTACGGTCGCGCTGCTCGTGGCGCTCGCCGTCGACGTGGCCGTACGCGGCTGGCCGGCCGGGAGCCTGCCGAGCGAACCCTGGCTCTACCTGGGCGGTCCGATCGGCATCGTGTTCATCGCGATCGCCGCCGCCATCGTGCGTTTCACCGGCGTCCTGCTGCTCGGGCTGGCCACCATCGCCGGCCAGGTCGTCGGCGCGGTCCTGCTGGACCTCGCCCTGCCGACGGCGGCCTCCCATCCCGGCCCCACCACGCTGATCGGCGCCGCCCTCACCATGGTCGCCGTGCTCGTCGCCGCCCTCGCGCCCCAGCGCTGAGCCCTCCGGCGTTGGAGTGCCCGGCGGTGAGCCCCAGGGCTGAGCAGCCGGGGCTGAGCGCTCCGCCGCTTTGCGAGCCCGCGCGGAACGGGCCCGCGCGGAACGGGCCCGCGACCATCGTCAGCGGCGTAGCCCGGCGAGGGTCTCGGCGAGCACCTTGTCGAGTGGGGTGGGCTCGATGCCGAACGTCGCGGTCGCCGCGCGGGAGTCGAGCAGGAACGGCCGGTCGAACTGGTAGGCCACCTCGCGCAACTCCCGGACCAGCGGGCTGAACACGCCACCCAGCCAGAGCACCGGGTAGGGCAGCCGGGACAGCTTCGGCGCCGGCGCGCCGGCCAGCGTCGCCGCGCGCTCGGCGAGGGCGCGCAGGGAGACCGGGGGTGTACTCGGCACGTGCCAGGGTCGGCCGAGACCGCGCTCGTCACCGGCGGCCGCGACCAGGGTCCGGGCGACATCGCCCACGTACGTCCAGCTGTGCGGGGCGTCCAGGTCGGCCGGGGCCGTCGCCCGCCGCCCGGCCAGCACCCGGGGCAGCACCAGCATGACGGCCACCGACTGGGCACCGGCACCGAGGTAGTCGCTGCCGCGCACCTCGGTGACCCGCACCCGGCCGGCGCGGTGCGCCTCCAGGGCGTCGGTCCACATCCGCACCCGGATCTGGCCCTTGACGCTGCTCGGCCGCAGCGGGGTCGCCTCCGTCATCGGGCCCTCCACCGGCCCGTAGCCGTAGAGGTTGCCCACCGTGGCCAGCACCGCCCCGGCCCGCTCGGCGGCGGCCAGGAGCGCGGCGGCGAGCGGCGGCCAGTCGGTCGACCAGCGGTGGTACGGCGGGTTGGCGCAGTTGTAGAGCACCTCCGCGCCCTCGGCCAGCGTGCCGAGCCGGTCGGCGTCGGTGGCGTCGGCGGCCACCCGCTCCACGGCCGGGTGTTCGGGGCCGGTGCCGCGCCGGGTCACCAGGCGGACTCGCTCACCCCGCTCGGCGAGCAGAAGAGCGGTGGCGGTGCCGACCGGTCCGGCGCCGACGATCACGTGCAGTGCCATGGGAGGTCACCTTTCGACGCAGAGCTTCGTTGCGAGAGCACTGCTCTCGACTGACACCAGAATGCGGCAGGGCGGCGGCCGTGTCAAGAGCACCGCTCTAGTTTTGGACGCGCGCTCTCTCATGTGGCAGAGTGAATCCATGTCCGCACCCTCGATCCGCGCCCGGGTCCGCGCCGAGATGATCGCCGAGATCAAGGCGGTGGCCCGCCGGCACCTCGCGACCGACGGCGCCAACCTCTCGCTGCGCGCGGTCTCCCGGGACATGGGCATGGTCTCGTCGGCCATCTACCGCTACTTCCCGAGCCGGGACGAGCTGCTGACAGCCCTGATCATCGAGGCGTACGACGCGCTGGGCGACGCGGTGGAGGCGGCCGACGCCGCGGTCGACCGGAACGACCTGCGTGGGCGCTGGCACGCCGCGTGCCGGGCCGCCCGCGACTGGGCGCTGACCCATCCGGCCGAGTACGCGCTGCTCTACGGCAGCCCGGTGCCCGGATATGCCGCTCCCGACGACACCATCGGCCCGGCCCAGCGGCCACCGCTGACCCTGGTCGGCGTCCTCCGCGACGGGCTGGCCGCCGGCCTGCTCACCCCGACCCCGGCCGACGAGCTGGCCGCACCGTTGCGGGAGGACCTGACCGAACTCGCCGACGCCTTCTTCCCGGAGCTGCCGGAGGCGCTGCTCGCTCGGGGCATGGCCGGCTGGACGCAGCTCTTCGGCCTGATCAGCTTCGAGCTGTTCGGCCGGATCAACCGGAGTCTGCCGCACCGGGACGCGTACTTCGACCACCAGGTCGGGCTGATGGCCGACCTGATCGGCCTGCCCTGACCGGCTGGCCGCGTCAGCCGCGCGGCATGACCGACAGCGACAGCGGCAGCGGCGGCGGCGGCGGGAATCCGACCACGCGGAAAGCCGCCTACGGTACCGGTCCGGGTCAGGTGCCGTCCGACGAGTGGCCCGGGAAGAGGTGGGCGGCCGGGTCGATCGCCACGGCCGCGTTGTTGACCGCCGTCGCCGCCTCGCCGAAGCCGGTGGCGATCAGGCGGACCTTGCCGGGGTACTCCGTGATGTCGCCGGCCGCGAAGATCCGCGGCAGGTTGGTCGCCATCGTGCTGTCCACCACGATGTGCCGCCGGTCCAGCCGCAGCCCCCACTCGGCGAGCGGGCCGAGGTCGGCGGTGAAGCCGAGCGCCGCGACGACCGTGTCGACCGGCAGCGTCTCCGCGGCGCTTCCCCGCACGGTGATCTCCGCGCCGCTGACCGCGCCGTCACCGTGCAGCCGGGTCACCTCGGCGTTGACCACGACCCGGATCGGCAGCGCCAGGACCCGGGCGACCGTGGCGGCGTGCGCCCGGAACTTTTCCCGCCGGTGCACCATCGTCACCGAGCGGGCCAGCGGGTGCAGCGTCAACGCCCAGTCGAAGGCGGAGTCGCCCCCGCCGACGATCAGCACGTCCCGGCCGGCCAGCTCGGCCGGCTGCGGTACGAAGTAGACGATCCCGGTGCCGACGAAGTGCTCGGCGACCGGTAGCGGGCGCGGGGTGAAGCTGCCCAGCCCGCCGGTGACGATCACCGCGCCGCACCGCAGTTGCTCCCCGCCGGCCAGGCCGAGCACCGGGTGCCCGTCGGCGTAGGAGAGCTTCTCCGCCCGGGTGCCGAGCAGGTACCGCGGCGCGAACGGCGCGGCCTGGGCGACGAGGTTGGCCACCAGGTCGCGGCCCTTGATCGACGGGAAGCCCGCCACGTCGAGGATCAGCTTCTCCGGGTACATGGCCGTGACCTGGCCGCCGGGCTCCGGCAGGGCGTCGATCACCGCCACGGAGAGCCCTCGGAACCCGGCGTAGTACGCGGCGAAGAGACCGGCCGGACCGGCCCCGATCACTGCGACATCGACCTCGCGCATGGCGTACCGTCGCTTCCCGCTCGCGGATCAACGCGTGCTGATGCCGACGGTAGGGCGGCGGTGCCGCCCGGGCAAGCATGTCCCAGGACGCCGCGCGAAAGCTCGCGACGCCGCCGCCACACACCCCCCGAGGCCCGAGCCCTTCCGAGGCCCGAACCCTGCCCGCGGCCCGAGCCCTTCCCCGGGCCCGAGCCGCCGCATCGAGGCTCGAGCTGACCCGGACCCAACCCGCGGCACCAAGGCCGAGCCGGGACCGGGGACCGCATCGAGGCGGCAACATCCCTGAAGTTGCCCCCTCGGAGGATTGGGAGACAGCAACATCCGGAAAGTTGCGCAGATCATGAGCACGCCCGGCATGGGCGCGCGCTGCGCCGCGCCGGGGCGGGGCGCGCCCGGGCGGGCTGGGGCGGGGCGGGGCGGGGCCGGGCGGGCTGGGGCGGAGCGGCGGCGCCCGCTGGCGTCAGGGCAGCGAGAGCGTGGACTCGGAGTGGTAGGGCCCGCCCCGGTCGGAGCGGCGGCGCCGGAACAGGATGGCGGCGATCACCCCGCCGAGCAGCCCGAACAGGTGCCCCTGCCAGGAGATCCGGTCGTCGGTGGGGAGGATTCCGACGAGCTGCCAGCCGTAGAGCAGACCGACCAGCAGGAAGACCGCGAAGTTCCACCAACTGCGCTCGACGATGCCCCGGGTGAGCAGGATGCCGAGGTAGCCGAAGATAACCCCGCTCGCACCGACCACCACGGTGTTCGACGAGCCGGTGAACCACACACCGAGCCCGCTGACCAGGACGATCACCAGGGTGGACCAGAGGAACCGGCGGGCGCCGGCGGCGAGCACGAAGGTGCCGAGCAGGATCAGCGGGATGCTGTTGCTGTAGAGGTGGTCGAAGCCGTGGTGCAGGAACGGAGAGAAGAAGACCCCGTCAAGACCGTCGATGCGGTGCGGGATGATGCCGGCGGTGGAGTCCAGTCCGAACGCGAGGCCCTGGTCGATCGCCTCGATGAGGAAGAGGAAGGGCACGACCGCGCACATCGCGACGAAGGCCCGGCCGAGCGCCGCGTAGAAGGCCTCGGTGCCGAACCGGTTGGGGTCGCCACTTCCGGGGAGCAGGGTCACCCTCCAACTGCTATCAGCAAACCCGGCCGGCCGCCACTCACGTCCCGCCGCACCGGACGAACAACGGCGGGGCGGGTGGTGCTCCACCCGCCCCGCCGTCGTCGCGTGGTGATCAGTACCAGCCGCTGCTCTGCGAGTGCGCCCAGGCCTTGCACGGCGTGTCGTACCGGCCCTCGATGTAGCCCAGACCCCACTTGATCTGGGTGGCCGGGTTGGTCTGCCAGTCGTCGGCGACCGAACCCATCTTGCTGCCGGGCAGCGCCTGGGGGATGCCGTACGCACCGGATGAGGAGTTGCGGGCCTTGTGGTTCCAGCCGCTCTCCTTGCTCCAGAGCTTGTCGAGGCAGGGGAACTCCGCGATCTCGAAGCCCGCCTTGATCATCTCGGCGCAGCCGATCTTCCGGTTGCCGCTGTACTCCTCGCAGGAGGCCGGAATCGGCCCGGTGTACGGCTTGGCGGGCGCGTTCTCCGCGGCCTCGCGCTCGCGCTTGCGGGACGCCGCGGCCTGCTCGGCCTTCCGGGCCCGCTCGGCTGCCTCCTTGGCGGCCTCGGCGGCCCGCAGCTTGGCCTGGTACTCGGCCGCGCGCTGCTTGGCAGACTGCATCTGGTGTGCGGCCTGCCGGTCCCGCTGGTATTCGTACTCGGCCTGGTCGACCTCCGCGCCGACCTGCGCGGTGAGGCCCTGTTGCTGGGTCTCCCGGTCTTCGCCCAGATAGAAGCCGCCGGCAACACCCACGGAGAGCAGTGCGACGGCGGCCGTACGGGCACCCAACCGGCTCCACAGCCGACTCACGAAGTGGTCCCTTCGTCGGGGGCAAGGACACGGCGCGGTGTCGGGCCCTCGGGGCCCCGTCCCCGCGCCGTGAGCGCCCCGACCGCAGCCGGTCGCAGCCGACGTACCGGATCCCGCCGATCTCGTTCCTGGTGTGACGAACGATGCTCGGCGATCTTTCCGGTGCGCGGGCGCTCGTGGGACACCATCGCGCACAGTGAGGCCGATGGGAAACCACCGGACATGTTTGTGACTTGCGCCACAAGCTAAATCCGGATGAACCCGGACATAACAGTCATCAGGTCGGGACATCCTCCAGGAGATCCGTCACCATCGCGGCGATCGGCGACCGCTCCGAACGGCTGAGCGTGACGTGGGCGAAGAGCGGATGGCCCTTCAACGCCTCGATCACCGCGGTCACCCCGTCGTGCCGGCCGACCCGGAGGTTGTCCCGCTGCGCCACGTCGTGGGTGAGCACCACCCGGGAGCCCTGCCCGATCCGGGACAGCACGGTGAGCAGCACCCCCCGCTCCAGGGACTGCGCCTCGTCCACGATCACGAAGGCGTCATGCAGGCTGCGGCCCCGGATGTGGGTCAGCGGCAGGACCTCGAGCAGACCGCGGGAGGTGACCTCCTCGAGCACGTTCTCGTGCACCACGGACCCCAGGGTGTCGAAGACCGCCTGCGCCCAGGGCGACATCTTCTCCGACTCGGACCCGGGCAGATAGCCCAACTCCTGGCCGCCGACCGCGTACAGCGGTCGGAAGACGATCACCTTCTTATGCCGGCGCCGCTCCATCACGGCCTCCAGCCCGGCGCAGAGCGCCAGCGCCGACTTGCCGGTGCCCGCCCGCCCGCCGAGCGACACGATGCCGATCGACTCGTCCAGCAGCAGGTCCAGCGCGATCCGCTGCTCGGCGGAGCGCCCGTGCACACCGAACGCCTCCCGGTCGCCGCGGACCAGCCGCACCGACTTGTCCGGCAGGACCCGGCCGAGCGCCGACCCCCGCGCGGAGTGCAACACCAGGCCGGTGTGACAGGGCAGCCCCGCCGCCCCGTCCAGGTCGATCGCTTCGCCGCCGTAGAGCCGGCCGATCTGCTCCTCGCTCAGTTCCAGCTCGGACATCCCGGTCCAGGTCGGGTCGCTGGCCTGGCCGTGCCGGTACTCGTCCGCGCGCAGGCCGACCGAGGCGGCCTTGACCCGCAGCGGCATGTCCTTGCTGACCAGGGTCACCGCCCGACCCTCGGTGGCCAGGTTGAGGGCCACGGAGAGGATCCGGGCGTCGTTGGACTCGGTGCGGAAGCCGGGCGGCAGGACCCCGTCGTCGGTGTGGTTGAGCTCCACCCGCAGGGTGCCGCCGGCGTCGTTGGCGGGCACCGGACGGTCCAGGCGGCCGTGCCGCACGCGCAGCTCGTCCAGCATGCGCAGCGACTGGCGCGCGAACCAGCCCAACTCCGGATGGTGCCGTTTCCCCTCCAGTTCCGAGATCACCACCAGCGGCAGCACCACCTCGTGCTCGGCGAAGCGGTGGAACGCCGCAGGGTCGGAGAGCAGTACCGAGGTGTCCAGGACATAGACCTGGCCGTCTGGTCGGGGCTCCTTGGCGTCGGCCGACGCGGCGGCCGCCGTGCGGCGGCTCCGGGTGGCGCGGCGGGTCGTGGCAGTCGCGGCCGGGGTCTGGTCGGCACCGGCGGTGGTACGGCGAGTCGTCACAGGCCTGCTCCGGCAGGTGGGCACCCGCCACCCGCGTTCCGCCTCCTCCGGTGCCCGGGCAGACACGGGGTCGGATGCGGGCCCCGTGCGCGAGGTCGCAGGTCCGGGCAACCGGTTGGCCCGGGAGAACCCCGTGCCATGCCTAGACGCTAGCCGCGTACGGGCCCCCCGGCTAGGGGGCGATCGTGGATCTCCGGGGACCGGTGTGTGAACAGCCGCGCGGCCGGCGGCAGCCGGCGCGATCGGGCACGCCGGCTGCCGAGCCGTGGGCGGCGGAGCCGGCCGGGATGCATGCCCCCTGCGCGCATCCCGGCCGGTGGGACCACCGTCACCGGTCTGACGTGGCCCCGACGGTGCGTGTCCGCCGCGGACGACGCACCGCGCCTGCTCGGCGGCCGCCGAGGCGCCCGTGGGCGCCCCGTCGGCCGTCTAACCGGTTCGCCGGACGAGGGTGCCGGTCGGGTGCCGCCCGGTGACCGGGGCGGCCGGCGCCGTGAACGACGAGCCGGTGTACGTGGTGCCGGGCCGGGCCACCGTGCCGCTCACCTGCAGCGTGCTCGGCGGCGCGGACAACGCCGACGCGATGGCGGCCTGCGCGTCCCGGCGGCGCCGGTTCCAGGCGCCACGGTCGCCGTCGAAGTAGCCCTGCCGGTAGCCGAACCGGTAGCCGATGCGGTAGCTGAGCTGCCCGTGCAACCGCCCGGCCGCGTAGCTGGTCGCGCCGAGCACAAGTACCAGGAAGATCGCGAGGAAGGGGCTCATCGCGCCCCTCCGATGTGCCGCGGGTGCCGGGTCATCGCTCCTCCGGCTCGACGCTCGTGGGATCGGCGACCAGCAGCCGGTCCAGGTCGTCGGTGCTGACCTCCTCGACCAGCTCGACGCTGATCCGGCAGCCGTCCAGGACCACCTCCGCCACCGACGACCGCCGGATCTCGCCGCCGGCGTCGTAGACCCGGACGCTCAGCTCGGGGCAGCCGAGGTGGGTACGCCAGGCGTTCCACTCCGTCCGGTCGCCCACGCTCAGCGAGAGGTAACGGCAGCCCCGGGCCAGGTAGAGGCGCCAGGGGGCGCTCAGGCCGGCATCGACCCCCTGGGCGATCAGACCGAAGGCCTGGGCACGGGTTGCTAGTTCGGTCACCACACCTCCCCTGCACCGAAGATGTGACGCATGTGAGCACCGATCGTCTCAGGCACGTGACACACCGTAGGTTGTCCCATGAGCGTGACAGTATCAGCTTTTCGTCCGTTTACCCCGACACCTACGGGCATCTATTCTGCCCAGGTGATACCCCTCAGGAGCGGCGCTGGATCGTTTACCGGAAATCCGAATGGTCCGTCACGTTCGCGTGACAGCAGCGTGCCAGGGCCCTCATCCCGGGCCGACTGGCCGTACCGTCACGGGGTGACCGAGACGGCCAACGCACGGAAGATCGCCTTTGCGACGTTCGTCCGGCGTGCCCTCGATGAGGCACGTGCGACCCGGGCCTGGAGTGGCACCGAGGTCTCCCGCCGCACCGGCGTCTCCCGGCAGACCATCAACCGGTGGGTACGCGGCGACTGGGCCAGTGACCCGGAGGCCGAGCGGGTGGTCGCCTTCTGCGAGGGGCTCGGCCTCAACCCGGCCGCCGCGTTCGCGGCCCTCGGCTGGGACCGCACCGCCGCCGCGCCGCGCGGGAACCAGCCTCCTCCACCGATGGATCCCGACGTGGAGGCGCTGCTGCGCCGGCTGGTCGATCCGAACGTCTCGGACGCGGAGAAGTTCCACATCCGCGAAACCATTCGCTACCTCGCTTATCGCCCGACTCTCCCGGTCGATGTCCGAAAGCGAGGACAGCAGGCCGGTTAGTTCCTCAGATGGCGAAAGAACAGCAGGTCAGACTCATTCGTTTCGCTCCGGGGCTGGAACGGGCACGCTAGCGTCCCTATTCGTACTGCTTGGGCTCGTCGTCGGCGGGGGGACGGGACAAGGCCGAACCCAGCCCTGCGGGACAGAAGGAGGGGTCTGTCCATGACCCTGAAATGGTTGGCAGTCGTGGTGGCCACGGTGTCGTTGACGCTGTGCGTCACCGGGAACGCGGTGACCCTCGTGGTCAACGGCGGGCAGCTTCCCATGCTCGTGAACCTCTTCGCTCTCACCATCGCCGGCACCTCGGTCGTCCTGGCCGTGCTGGCGGAGCTGCACGAGCGACTGAACGACCGGATCAGCGCGCTCACCGAGTTCCTGGTCGCCCGGCTGAACGAAATCGAGTCGCACACCGGCGACCGCAACACCGGTTTCGTGGAGGGCTACCTGCTCAGCCACGGGCAGGAGGCGGCGGTCGTGCCCTTCGGGCGCCGGGGTCGGGGAGCCGCTGAACGCTGATCATTCCGCCCTCGCCGAGGGGCTTTTATCGGCCACGAATGAGCCGCCGGAGCCGGGGTACGCTGACGCGCGTGCCGCCGTTGAATGTGGGCAACCAGCAGCCGAGGACTCCGTTGGACGCCGATGAGGCCTGGCGCACGACCGCCGGTCGAGCCGGCGGGACCGTGCTCTTCTTCGACTTCGACGGCACGCTCGCGCCGGTCGACGACGACCCGACCGCGGTCCAGCCCGCGCCGAAGGTGCTGGCGGCGATCGAGGCGCTCGCCCCGATGGTCCGACGGATCGCGATCGTGTCGGCCCGGCCGGTGGAGTTCCTCCGCGCGCATCTCGGCGGCCTCGACGGGGTGGATCTCTACGGCCTCTACGGCCTCGAACACAGTCACTCCGGCGGGGAGACGGTGACCGAGCCGGCCGCGCTGCCCTGGGTGCCCACCATGGCCGAGCTCGCCGACCTCGCCCGCGCCGAACTCCCCGCGGGCACGCTCGTCGAGTACAAGCGGCTGTCGGTGGCGCTGCACTGGCGTACCGCTCGGCAGTTGGGCGATGCGGTGCAGGAGTGGGGTCGCGCCCAGGCCGACCGGCTCGGGCTGCGGGTGCAGGCGGGCCGGATGGTGCTCGAACTCAAGCCACCGGTCGACCGGGACAAGGGCATGGTGATCGGCGAGGTGATCCGCGACGCCGAGGCGGCCTGGTACTTCGGCGACGACGTCTCCGACATCAAGGCGTTCGCCGCGCTGCGTGCCCGGGCCGCCGCGGACCCGGACTTCTTCGGCGTCTGCGTCGCCGTGGCCAACCCGGAGACCGGTCAGGAGGTGGCCGACGCCGCCGATCTCACCATCGACTCCCCCGCCGCCCTCGGCGACTTCCTCACCGAAGCCGCCCACCACCTGACCTGACGGCCCGGGCGAGGGCCGCCGGTCAGGCGCCGTAGCGGCGTTGGCGGTTGGCGTACGAGCGCAGCGCCCGCAGGAAGTCGATGTGCCGGAAGTCGGGCCAGTTGAGTTCGCAGAAGTAGAACTCGGAGTGCGCCGACTGCCAGAGCATGAACCCGGAGAGGCGCTGCTCACCGCTGGTCCGGATGACCAGATCCGGGTCCGGCTGGCCGCGGGTGTAGAGGTGCTCGGCGATGTGCTCGACGTCCAGCACCTCCGCCAACTCCTCGATGGTGCCACCGGCGGCCGCGTGCTCGAGCAGCAGCGAGCGGACCGCATCGGTGATCTCCCGCCGACCGCCGTAGCCGACCGCGATGTTCACCTCGGCCCCGCCGCTACGCTCCCGGGTGCGCTCCTCGGCCGCCTTGAGCGCGGTCGCGGTCTGCGCCGGCAGCAGGTCGAGCGCGCCGACCATCCGCAGCCGCCAGGGATTGCCCTCCTCGGCCAGCTCCACCACCAGGTCCTCGATGATCTGGAGCAGCGGGTCGAGCTCGCTCGCCGGCCGCCGGAGGTTGTCGGTGGCCAGCAGGTAGAGGGTGACGTGGGCGATACCGGCCTGGTCGCACCAGCCCAGCACATGCTTGATCTTGGCGGCGCCGACCCGGTGCCCGTCGTTCGGGTCGACGTACCCCATCTCCCTGGCCCACCGCCGGTTGCCGTCGCACATCACGCCGACGTGTCGGGGCACCGGCTTGCCTGCGAGCTTCGCCGTGAGGCGCCGCTCGTACACGGAGTAGAGAAGGTTCCGCAGAGACATCACCTAGCAGCGTAGCGACCGGCGGGGCGGATCACCGCTGGGGAGGCCGATCCCGCGCCGGAAGACCAATGCCGATCATCGCGAGGGTACGGGCGTCCAGCCGTCCGTCGCCCAGGCCAAGCTCCACGATCGTGCGGTAGACCCGGTCGTCCCGCCGGGCCGCACGCACCGCCGAGTCGACCACCCGGCGACGGCGGGCCAACCAGGCCGCCATCGAGCTGTGTCGCAGATGGGTGCCGAGCCGACTGCGCAGCGTGTCGGCGTACCGCGCCGCGGCCCGCGCCGGCGAACCGGCCGCCGCGGCGCCGGCCAGGGCCCCGGAGAGCAGGGCGTAGAAGATCCCCTCGCCGGTGAACGGGCTGATCAACGAGAGCGCGTCGCCGGCCAGCACGACCCTCCCCCGTCCGGGTGCCGGGCGGTGCGTCGAGAGCGGCAGGTGATGGGCGCGGAGACCGTCGACGGTCGCCGGGTCGGTGTCGGGCAGCAGCGCCGCGAGCCGGTCGAGCAGGTACGCCCTGGTCAGCCCCTCACCCCGGAGCACCTCGCCGTACCCGACGTTCGCCCGGCCGTCACCGATCGGGAACGACCAGGCGTACGCCGGCCAGCGCGCCCCGGACGTGACGATGAGCTGCTCGGGCGGCCCGGGCAGCGCCGGCGCGTATCCCCGCATGGCCAGCGCCAGGTGCCGGTCCGGGTTCACCGGGTGGCCGAGCGCCCGGCGGACCACCGACCCCGCCCCGTCCGCGCCGACCACCGCCCGCGCGGTCAGCTCCCCGTTCAGCACCACCCGGTCGGCGCGCTGCTCGATCCGGCGAACGGTGTGCCGGCGCAGTTCGGCGCCGGCCGCCACCGCGGCGGCGACCAGCCGGGCGTCGAAGACCTCCCGGGGCACCGTGTACGCCGGCCGGGGCAGCACCTTGGCGACCGTGCCGCCGCCTGGGCCCACCAGCCGCAGCGCCGGGAGCGGCGGGTAACCGGCGACGGCGTCCCGTACGCCCAACTCGTCGAGGACGTCCAGCGCGTGGGCCGCGATCCCGTCGCCGCACGCCTTGTCGCGGGGGAAGTCCGCTCGGTCCAGCAGCAGCACCCGGGCACCGGCCCGCCTCGCCGCCAGCGCGGCCGCCGACCCCGCCGGGCCGGCCCCGACCACCGCCACGTCGAACTCGTCGCTCACCGCGTCGCCCTCCTCCGGCGGTCGCCCGGCGCACCGGGTCGGCTGGCCCGTAGGCCCATCCTGCCCGGTGTGCGCTCACAATCACCGATACCGCACCGGCAACCCGCCCGACGGTTCCCACCTGCCGACACCGTTGATCATGAGGTTCGTGGCGGTTTCGATCTCCGGAGGCGTCGCGAACCTCATGATCAACGGTTCGAGGAACCCCGGGGGATCAGGCTGGGGTGGTTTGTTCCGCGCGGGCGGCGCGCCACAGGCCGTACAACGCGACGCCGGCGGCGGCGACGAGCGGTCCGCCGTCCCGGACCAGGCCGTCCACGCCGAGCAGCCAGCGGCAGAGCGGCAGGTCGACGGCGAGCACCACCACGGTGACGGCGACCAGCAGGCCCCGGGCCCAGCGTCGCCCGCGCATGAGGAAGGCGGTGCACAGGAGTACCGCGTAGCTGGTGACCACCCCGGCGCCGAACCAGATCAGCACGGCGGGCACGGCGACCAGCCGGCCGTCCAGCACCGCGCCCCCGGCGACGAGGGCGGGCACCAGCATCAGCGGGCTGTAGGTGAACGCCGCCACCCGGCTGGTGAGCAACCAGCCACTGGCCTCGGGGCGGCGCGGTGGCACCTCCCGCCAGGAGATGCCGGACCGGTCGATGACCAGCCGGGGGCGATGCCGGACCAGGTGCCCGGCGAGGGCGGGCGAGCGGTAGAGCAGCCAGACCACCGCGGCGCACAGCCCGGTGAGCAACGCGAAGCCGAGCACCCCGGGCGCTGGTGGCAGACCCTGGCGCGGCACGATGAGCCGGCCGACGGCGAAGACCGTGGTCACCGCGAGGATCAGCCCGAACGGTCGGGCAACCGTCCGACCTCGACGGACGTGCCCGATCAGCACCAGGAAGCCCAGCGAGCGCAGCATCGCCCAGCCGGTCCGGACCGCGAGCCCGAAGCCCTGCTCCGGGGCGTACCACCAGTTGAGCAGCTCGACCACGACGGTGGCCGCCGCGGTCACCGCGAGCAGCGAGGTCAGTGCGCGGACGGCGGACGGCCGCCGGACCTCGGTCTCGGCGGCCGTCCTCATGGGATCCGATGATGCCCCACCCGGGGGCGCGGTACACCTAGCGCTGCGGCTGCTCCGCGTCGAGCCGTGCCCGCAGCGCGTCCAGCTCCGCCCAGAGCACGCCGGGCAGCTTGTCACCGAACTTCTCGAACCACTCGGTGACCAGCGGCAACTCGTCGCGCCACTCCTCCGGGTCGACCTTCAGCGCGATCCGGACGTCCTCCGGGGTCATGTCCAGCCCGTCGACGTCGAGCGCGTCGGGTGCCGGCACCATGCCGATCGGGGTCTCCACCGCCTCGGCGCTACCCTCGATCCGCTCGATGACCCACTTCAGCACGCGGGAGTTCTCGCCGAAGCCGGGCCAGAGGAAGTTGCCCTCCGGGTCCTTGCGGAACCAGTTGACGTAGTAAATGCGCGGCAGCTTGGACTCGTCGCCGTCCGCGCCCTTGCCCATCTCGATCCAGTGCCGGAAGTAGTCGCCGCCGTTGTAGCCGATGAACGGCAGCATGGCCATCGGGTCACGGCGCACCACGCCGACGGCGCCGGACGCGGCGGCCGTGGTCTCCGAGGAGAGCGTGGCGCCCATGTAGACACCGTGGACCCAGTCGCGCGCCTCGGTCACCAGCGGGACGGTGTCGCGCCGGCGGCCCCCGAAGAGGATCGCGTCGATCGGCACGCCGTTCGGGTCGTAGTAGTCCTCGGCGAGGATCGGGCACTGGGTGATCGGGGTGCAGAACCGGCTGTTGGCGTGCGAAGAGAGGTTGTCGCTCTCCGGCGTCCAGTCGTTGCCCTTCCAGTCGATCAGGTGCGCCGGCGGCTCACCCATGCCCTCCCACCAGATGTCCCCGTCGTCGGTCAGGGCGACGTTGGTGAAGATGGAGTTGCCGCGGTCCAGCGTCCGCATCGCGTTGGCGTTGGTCTTCCAGTCGGTGCCGGGCGCGACGCCGAAGAGGCCGTACTCCGGGTTGACGGCGTAGAGGCGGCCGTCCGGGCCGAAGCGCATCCAGGCGATGTCGTCGCCGATGGTCTCGACCTTCCAACCGGGGATGGTCGGTTCGAGCATGGCGAGGTTGGTCTTGCCGCAGGCCGACGGGAAGGCGCCGGCGATGTGGTAGACCCGGCCCTCCGGCGAGGTGATCTTCAGGATCAGCATGTGCTCGGCGAGCCAGCCCTCGTCACGCCCCATCACACTGGCGATCCGCAGCGAGTAGCACTTCTTGCCGAGCAGCGAGTTGCCGCCGTAACCGGACCCGTACGACCAGATCTCCCGGGTCTCCGGGAAGTGCGAGATGTACTTGGTCTCGTTGCAGGGCCAGGCGACGTCCTGCTGGCCGGGGGCGAGCGGGGCACCGATCGAGTGCAGGGCGTGCACGAAGTCGGCGTCGTCACCCATCGCCTCGAGGATCTTCGCGCCCATCCGGGTCATGATGCGCATGGAGGCGACCACGTAGGGGCTGTCGGTGATCTCGACGCCGAACATGGGGTTCTTCGCCTCGACCGGGCCCATGACGAACGGAATGACGTACATGGTGCGGCCACGCATCGACCCGCGGTAGAGGTCCGTCATGACGCGCTTCATCTCGGCCGGCGCCATCCAGTTGTTGGTGGGGCCGGCGTCCGCCTCGTCCACCGAACAGATGTAGGTGCGCTCCTCGACCCGGGCGACGTCCGACGGGTCGGTCCGCGCGTAGAACGAGTTCGGCTTCTTCTCGGGGTTCAGGCGGACGAGGGTGCCCGCGTCCACCAGCTCGTCGGTGAGACGACGCCACTCCTCGTCGGACCCGTCAACCCAGACCACCCGCTCGGGGGTGGTCAGTTCCGCGACCTCACGGACCCAGGCGAGCAGTTTGGGATGGGACGTCGGGGCCTGATCGATACCCCGAACAGTAGCCGGAGCAACCATGACACATCTCCTTGTGGTCGACGCTGACCGATCTATGGGATGCACGAGTCTCGGCGCGCGAACCGCGTCGCCTTCGTGAAAACCTGGGATTGCGCTCAGCGTAAACCGGGCAGCCCCCCGAGTCAGTGGGACTGGTTGTGAAGAACTGCACAAGGTACGGCCACGCTGCGGCATCACGATCTGATACCCGTTTTTGCGCGCAGTTTCACGCAAATCCTGCGGTGAACCTTCGGCGCCCCTCGATCGTGAGGTGACCGTCGGACGCCCGATCGCGGTCACCCGGAAACCACCCGGCTCCGCCGATCCGGTCCGGATCCGCTGTCCCTCCGGTTACGCTCCGTTCATGTCCACCGCGGACGCCGGAGGGCCTGCCGATGCCGGCCGCCCCCGCTCGCTGTTGCTACCCGTGCGACGTGTCAGCAGCCGGTAGAGTCTGCGCGTGGCCGCCACGATGACCCGGGAGCGATCGGGCTCTCCACCGACCCGCCGAGGTCTCGTCCGCGCGCTGCTGGACCGGTTCGGCCACCTCGTCCACGAGCTGAGCAAGTTCGCCACCGTGGGCGGGATCGCCTTCCTCATCGACTTCGCGCTGTTCAACTACCTGACCACGGCACAGGGCCTGGAGCAGGTCACCGCGAAGACCATCTCCACCGTGATCGCCGCGACCGTCGCCTTCCTGGGCAACCGGTTCTGGACCTGGCGACACCGCCAGCGCAACAACCCGGCCCGCGAGTACGCGCTGTTCTTCTTCTTCAACGGTGTCGGCCTCGGCATCGCCGTGGCCTGTCTCGCCCTCAGCCGCTACGGGCTGGGCAGCATCTGGCCGGACGTGTTCCAGACCCCGCTCGCCGACAACATCGCCAGCTTCGTGGTCGGCACCGGGCTGGGGACGCTGTTCCGATTCTGGTCCTACCGACGATTCGTCTTCGTCGAGGCGGGAACCCCAGCCGTTCCGGAAGCGAAGCCTCACCGAGGCCACGGGGCGTGACCTACCGCCCATCCCGACCGGCCGGAGCCGGTCGGCCCAACCCACTGCCCTAAGGTGTTCCGCATGCGTCTTGTCCGCCTGCTGCCTGAGCGCTGGCAGAAGTTCATCCACGAGGCGCTCAAATTCG
This sequence comes from Micromonospora sp. WMMD812, assembly GCF_027497215.1. NCBI lineage: Bacteria > Bacillati > Actinomycetota > Actinomycetes > Micromonosporales > Micromonosporaceae > Micromonospora > Micromonospora sp. WMMD812. The sequence continues at coordinate 3,796,301 of NZ_CP114904.1, forward strand.
GCATCGTCGGCGGCATCAACACCGTCATCAATTACGCGGTGTTCAATGCGCTGGCACTGACCGTTTTCGTCGACGGCCAACTGAAGGCCACCGTGATCGCCACCGTGGTGGCCACGATCACGTCGTACCTGATGAACCGTCACTGGACGTACCGGGATCGACCCAAGTCTGCGCTCCGGCGCGAGTACGTCCTGTTCTTCCTTTTCAACGCCACCGGCCTGCTCATCGAGCTGGGCGTACTCGCCGCGGCGAAGTACGGCCTCGGGGTGACCAGCCTGCTGGCGCTGAACGTGGCCAAGACCGCCGGCGTCCTGCTGGGCACGATGTTCCGGTTCTGGTCCTACCGGACGTTTGTCTTCCAGCCCGCCCCCGTCCCGGACGAGAAGAACTGGCACCGCCTTCCCCGGGACGAGTGGGACACGATGGCGGAGATGGACCCGGTGGCCGAGCTGGCCGAGTCGGTCACCGAGTTGGAGGAGTCCCAGCCGCCGCCGGCCGGCGACAAGCCGGGCCGGGCGAGCGCGGCGCCGGCCGCCGGCCAGTCCGGCACGCCGGCCCAGGGGCGTCCCGGCGCACTGGACGCTCGACTGGCGACGGACCTGGACGCCGAGTTCGCCGCCGAGTTCCAGGCCGCCACGCGCCGAGCACCCCGCCGCTAAACCCCCACCCCACCGCTCCGGCCCCGAACCCCGGTCTGACACCACCCTGGTTGATCATGAAGTTGTTGCCGCCGAGCACGGCATGTCGGGGCAACAACTTCATGATCAACCTGTAGACCGCGTTCGCCGCGGCAGGATCAGGCCGAGGGGTCGCGCAGGGGCTTGCCCTCGCTCATGTCGGCGAGGATCTCGCGCATCTCGCCGTCGCCGAGCGAGTGCTTGTCGTGCTGTGCCTCCACCAGCTCGTACAGCTTGGTCTGCACCTGGCCCACCCGGGGCACGTCGGCCAGGACGGACTGGCCGCGCTCGCCGGCCGACTCGATGGTGAGCGTGCCGCAGCCGAGGAGCCGCTCGACGAACCGCTGGTTCATCGCATGGTCGTTGACCCGAGTGAGCGGGATGTCCCGCCGATCCCGGGAGAACACGCCGTGCTGGAGCAGCACCCGCTCGTTGGTGAAGAGGTAGTGCGTGGTGCGCCAGACCAGGAACGGCCAGAGACCGAACCACAGCACCGCGACCAGCGCGACGACGCCGATCACGGCCAGGGCGACGGAGCCACCGCCGCCCGAGGGGAGCAGGAGCACGCCGGCCACCACCGCGGCGACGGCGAGCACCAGCACGACGACCGGCCGGATCAGCGCCTTCCAGTGCGGGTGCAGGTGCAGAACGACATGCTCGTCCTCGGTGAGCACGTCTTCGGGGAACGCCACGGAAACCTCCTCGCAGGAACGGACGGGCTGACCGTAACCGGTCACCGCACGTCCGGGCATCAGCCGCGCGGGCGGCCCCGGGCAGCCTTCGCGATCTTGCACTTTTCGTCCCTGGTTCGCGCCGTCCTCCCATTCGCCGGGACACCCGGGCAAGACCGCGGCCGAGACCGCCGGGCGGCGCGGGCGGTCGAGGAGCCCGGGCGGCGCAGAAGTCGGCGGCGGTCGACGGGGCCGGCAGCGGAGGCGGCGGAAGCCGCGATCACCTACCGGGACCGAGGGATCCGGGTGAGCGCGCGAAGGCGGCGGAGGTGGCGGAGGTCCTCAGCGGAGGTGGAGGACGTCGCCGGCGGCCAGGTGGCGTTGGCCGTCGGGGGTGTCGACCAGCAGCTGCCCGTCGGCGTCCACGCCGACGGCGGTACCGGTCAGCTCGTCGCCGCCGGGCAGGAGCACCCGCACCGGCCTGCCGACCGTGGCGCAGGCGGCGAGGTACGCCTCCCGCAGGCCGCTGGTCACCGCGTCGCCACCGGCCGTGCGCCAGCGGTCGTACCAGTCGGCGAGCCCGCGCAGCAACGCCCGCAGCAGGGGGTCCCGGTCGGTCGCCGCGGCGCCGGCCAGTTGCAACGAGGTGGCCGGCAGCCCGGTCGGGTTCTCCGGCAGCTCGTCGGCGCGAAGCGTGACGTTGAGCCCGATGCCGAGCACGACAGCCGAGGGCTGGGCGGCGGACCCCCCCGGCACCGCCTCGGCGAGCACCCCGGCGCACTTGGCATCCCCGATCAGCAGGTCGTTCGGCCACTTCAGCGCCGCGTCCAGCTCCGCGAGCCGGGCCACCGCCTCGACCAGCGCGACGCCGGCCAGCAGCGGCAGCCAGCCGTACCCGGTGGGTGGCGCCGCCGGCCAGCCGCGCTCCGGGGCGGCCTCGCCGGGCCGGAGCAGCACGCTGGTCGCGATGCCCGCCCGCGGCGGCGACTGCCAGACCCGACCGCGGCGACCGCGCCCGGCGGTCTGCCGCTCGGCGACCACCACCAGGCCCTCCGGCTCACCGGTCAGGGCCGCCTCGGCCGCGTCGGCGTTGGTCGAGCCGGTCTCGGCCCGCAGCTCCAGCCGGTTCCAGGGGCCGTACGGGGTGACCAGCGCGCGCCGAAGCCGCGCCGCCGACAGCGGCGGGCGGTCCAGATCGGTGTACGGCGAGCCCGGCATCCCGCCAGCCTACGGCCCACCCCGCAGCCACCTGCCGGGCCTCCAGGAACGCGCCGGTGGAAGCTGAGGCGAACTGCACAACGGCGGCGTCCTGAACCATCGTTATATTCCCTGGGTGACTACCGAGACCGGGACCAACATCCACAGCACCGCCGGCAAGCTGGCGGACCTGGAGCGCCGTGTCGACGAGGCGGTGCACGCCGGGTCGGCGCGCGCGGTCGAGAAGCAGCACGCCCGGGGCAAGAAGACCGCCCGGGAGCGGATCGAGCTGCTGCTCGACGAGGGCTCCTTCGTCGAACTGGACGAGCTGGCCCGGCACCGGTCCACCACGTTCGGGCTGGAGAAGACCCGCCCGTACGGCGACGGGGTGGTGACCGGCTACGGCACCGTGGACGGCCGGCAGGTCTGCGTCTTCGCCCAGGACTTCACGGTCTTCGGCGGTTCGCTCGGCGAGGTCTTCGGCGAGAAGATCGTCAAGGTGATGGACCTCGCCATGAAGATCGGCTGCCCGGTGGTCGGCATCAACGACTCCGGCGGCGCCCGGATCCAGGAGGGCGTGGTCAGCCTCGGCCTCTACGGCGAGATCTTCTTCCGCAACGTCCGCGCCTCCGGCGTGATCCCGCAGATCTCGCTGGTCATGGGCCCCTGCGCCGGCGGCGCCGTCTACTCCCCGGCGGTCACCGACTTCACCGTGATGGTCGACCAGACCTCGCACATGTTCATCACCGGCCCGGACGTCATCAAGACGGTCACCGGCGAGGACGTGGCGATGGAGGAGCTGGGCGGCGCCCGCACCCACAACACCCGCAGCGGCAACGCGCACTACCTCGCCACCGACGAGGAGGACGCGATCGAGTACGTCAAGGCGCTGCTGTCGTACCTGCCGTCGAACAACCTGGACGAGCCGGTGGTCTACGACGCCCCGGCCGAGCTGGCCGTGACCGACGAGGACCGGGAGCTGGACACCCTGATCCCGGACTCGGCCAACCAGCCGTACGACATGCACCGGGTCATCGAGCACGTGCTGGACGACGGGGAGTTCCTGGAGGTCCAGCCGCTGTACGCGCAGAACATGGTGGTCGGTTACGGCCGGGTCGAGGGGCGACCGGTCGGCGTCGTGGCGAACCAGCCGATGCACTTCGCCGGCACGCTGGACATCGCGGCGTCGGAGAAGGCGGCCCGGTTCGTGCGGACCTGCGACGCGTTCAACATCCCCGTGCTGACCTTCGTGGACGTGCCAGGTTTCCTCCCCGGCACCGGGCAGGAGTGGGACGGCATCATCCGCCGGGGCGCCAAGCTGATCTACGCGTACGCCGAGGCCACCGTCCCGAAGGTCACCGTCATCACCCGCAAGGCGTACGGCGGGGCGTACGACGTGATGGGCTCCAAGCACCTCGGGGCGGACCTGAACTTCGCCTGGCCGACCGCGCAGATCGCGGTGATGGGCGCGCAGGGGGCGGTGAACATCCTCTACCGCTCCGAGCTGGCGGGTGCGGACGACCCGGCCGCGCTGCGGGCGGAGAAGATCGCCGAGTACGAGGACACCCTGGCCAACCCGTACGTCGCCGCGGAGCGCGGGTACGTCGACTCGGTCATCCCGCCGCACGAGACCCGCACCCAGATCGTGCGGGCGCTGCGGGTCCTGCGGACCAAGCGCGAGACGCTGCCGCCGAAGAAGCACGGCAACATCCCGCTGTGAGCTGACGCCGGTCGGCGCCGGCGGCGCCGCCGTTGTCGTCGGCGGCGCCAAGATCCGTGCAACTTCGGGGAAAGTGTCGCCTCCGGGTTGCGGGAGGCCGCAGTTTCCGCGAAGTTGCACGGATCAACGGCGGACTCAGCAGCCCGGATTCGCCGCCTGACACATCCGGCTGGCCGCCACCGTGGCGAGCTGGAGCAGTTCGGACTCGGTGCCGTGCCGCCCGAGGCCGAGCACCGCGACGAGGTCGCCGACCCGAATGATCGCCTTGTAGGTCGGCGGGGTCACGTCGCCGAACGTCTCGCCGGTCTTCATGTCGCGGGCCGGGGACACGAGGTGTTGCACCATGGCGGCGTCGTCCCCCGCGAAGTCCCGCCGGACGATCCGCCACTGGTGCACCGCCTCCGCCGTGCCGGCCCGCCCCTTCCACTCGTACGGCCCGACGCTGCGCCACTGCACGCACGGGGCGATGATCTGGTCCAAATCGGCGAGGAACGTCTCGGCTCCCCCCGGCGTGAGCCGGTAGACGTCCTGCATCGCCACCACGTCGCTGGGCGCGAGGTCGACGCCGTCCGGCCGCGCGGTCAGGAGGGTCTGCGATCGCGACCAGCGGGACGGCCAGGTCTGCGACAGCCCCTGGCTCGTCCGGCAGGCGCCGAGCATGTCGTCTATCCGGATCGGCTCCGCCAGCCCCGAGTCGGTGAGCTGGGTGTCCGCCGACGCCAGCCCGAGATCGGTCGGCCGGAGCAGCGCCTCGGTGGTGATCTCCGCACGGACGGGCACGCTCGGACCGACCGAGGCGGTCGGAGGTGTCGAGGACCGGCCCGGTGCGACGACCGCGATGGCGGAGACGCCGGCGAGCGCCAGCGCGGCGGCCGCCGCGGCGACGTTGCGCCAGTTGCGCCGCCGGGCGCGGGCGCGGATCTCCTCCGGACCGGGCCAGCGCACGTCCCGCAGGTCCCGCTGCACCTTCTCGACGAACGCCAGGTCGTCACGCATCGGCGGCCTCCTCCAGATCAGAGACGGCGAGCAGCCCGGCGAGCGCGGCACGCCCCCGAGAGAGGCGGGCCTTGACGGTGCCCACCGGCGCCTCGGTCTCGCGGGCCACCTCGGCGACCGGCATCCCGAGCAGGTAGTAGAGGGCGATCGCGGTCCGTTGCTCCTCCGGGAGCCGGCGCAGCGCCGCCACCACCTCGACCGTCTCGGTGCCCGGGCCGGGAGTCGTCTCGACGGCGCCGTGCCGCAGGTAGGCGCGGGCTCGGCTGCGCAGGCTGCGCCACCGGCTCACCGCGATCCGGGTGGCGACCACCCGTGTCCACGCCTCCGGGTCGTCGTAGCCGCTCACCGTCGACCAGCGCTGCCAGACCCGGATGTACGCCTCCTGGACCGCGTCCTGCGCCTCGGCGAGGTCGCCGGTGAGTACGTAGACGAAGCCGAGCAGCCGTTGCCGGCTGCCCCGGTAGAACTCGTCGAATCCCTCGACGTCCGGCACCTGGTTACCTCCCCCGTGACGGTCGCAGGGGACACGCGCCGGCCGGTGCCGGCGGTTGCCTGCTCAGCCGAGCAATTTCGCCAGCTCGGCGCGGGGAAACTCGCCGGCCGGGATCCGCTCCCGCACCGCCCGGCGTACCGCCTGCTGCACTGCGGCGTTGGCCGGCGTCGGTACGCCGTGCAGGCGACCGAGCAGCACGATCTCGCCGTTGAGCTGGTCGGTCTCGGCCGAGCCGGCGCCCCGGGCCAGGCTCTGCCAGGTGGAGCCGCCGGCCCGCTGCTCGCCGCCGACGGGCCGGTGCTGCACGAGATCGCCCCGCGCCGTCGCCTCCTCGGCCCGATCGGTGTGCGCGATCCCGGCCGCGGCCAGCACCGCCTCGCCCTCGGCCCGGATCCGGTCGGCCAGGCCGTCCGGGGCGTCCCGGCCGAACAGCGCCTGGAGGGCGTTGCCCAGGTTGCCCAGCAGCTTGCCGTACTTCCAACGCATCACGTCCGGCCGGACGGGCGCGACGAAGCCGGCGGCGGCCAGCTCGGCGGCGACCGTACGGTCGGTGTCGTCCGATCCGGACGGATAGCGGCCGACGTGCAGGATCCCGGGGTGCGGGTGACCGTTGGCCACGACCACACCCGGTTCGAGGTGGGTCGCCGGCAGCCACACGCAGACGCCGTGCACCCGCGCGAAGAACCGCAGCGCGGCCGGCTCGTTCGCGACGCCGTTCTGCGCGGTGAGCAGTGGCAGCCGCTCGCCGGCCGTGCCGCCGCCCTCCACCGGGGCGTCCACCCAGCTGGCCAGCGCCGCCTCGGTGTCCTGCGACTTCACGGTGAGCACCAGCACGGTGTCGGCGGGCAGTGGGCGACCCTCCGGGCGGTCCAGGGCGGGGAGCCGGGCGATGTGCTCCTGCTCGGGCTGGCGCAGGGTCAGTCCACGCTCCCGGATCGCCGCCAGATGCGCCCCCCGAGCCACCAACGTGACGCCGTACCCGGCGGACGCCAACCGCACCCCGATGGTGCCCCCGACAGCCCCCGCCCCGATCACCACGTACCTCATGCCCACACTCTCCCTTCAACCACACCGTCGATCATGGACTTGTGGTGCCTGGATCGGGCCGATTCGCGGCTTTTATGAGGCACCACAATTGCATGATCGACGGAAGCCGTCACAGGGTCAGGCCGGCGTCGGTCAGGATGGGGCCGGTCAGGAGGAGCGCGCCCGCCAGCAGGACCGCGAGGTTGACCAGGGCGAAGACGGTGACCCAGAAGAACGCCGGGAACGGGGTGAGCCCGGCCAACTGGTCGGCGTCGGAGGCGGGCATCCGACCCCGGGAGCGCAGCCGTTGCAGCTCTACCACCGGCCGTACGCCGCCGAGCAGCAGGAACCACACGCCGGCGTACGCGAACGCCGCCTGCACCTGCGGTGACGCGTACCAGGACACGGCGAGCACCACGCCGCCGGTGACCAACAACGAGATCACGCCGAACGCGTTGCGGATCATCACCAGCATGGCGAGCAGCAGCACCACGGCCACCCAGAGCAGCAGCGTGATCCGGTTGCCGCCGAGCAGCCACGCGCCGCCCAGCCCGACCAGCGGCGGGGCGATGTAGCCGGCGAGCAGGGTGAGGATCATGCCCGGCCCGCTGGGTCGACCCGCGGAGAGGGTCAGCCCCGAGGTGTCCGAGTGCAGCCGGATGCCGCGCAGCTTGCGACCGGTGAGCAGGGCGACGAGCGCGTGGCCACCCTCGTGGGCGATGGTGATCGCGTTGCGGGCGATCCGCCACGGCAGGCGGGTGGAGACGACGACGAGCGCTCCGAGCGCGGTCAGCAGGACCAGCAGCGGAGGCGGGTCGGGCTGCGCGCTGAACAGCCGGTCCCAGAGATCGGTCAGCCCGTCGAACGACACCATGGGGCGCGAGCCTACCGGCCCGTCGGCCCGCCGGTACGACCCGTCCGACGGCGACGACACGCCCGTCACAGGGTGCACCGACGCGGGTACGGCGCGTACAGGTATCCGGTGGCCACGACGCCGTCGATGAAAGTTTCTTTAGCCCCCCTTGCGATCTAGGGTGATTACCTCCAAAGATGTGCATCAATCGATGGCCCTCTTGGAGGTACCCATGCTCCCCACCCGATCCCCCCTGCGCCGGCTCCTCGCGGCCGGCCTCACCGTCCTCGCCACCGCCGCCGCGGCCCTGGTCGCCACCGCCGGTCCGGCCGCCGCGGCCACCACGCCCGGCATCGACGTGTCGCGCTACCAGGGCAGCATCAACTGGACGAGCGTCCGCAACGCCGGCATCCAGTTCGCCTTCATCAAGGCCACGGAGGGCACGAGCTACAAGGACCCGAACTTCAACGCCAACTACGTCAACGCGTACAACGCCGGGGTGATCCGCGGGGCGTACCACTTCGCCCGGCCCAACATCTCCTCCGGCGCGGCCCAGGCCAACTACCTGGCTTCCAACGGCGGCGCCTGGTCGGCGGACAGCCGCACCCTTCCCGCGGCGCTGGACCTGGAGGCCAACCCGTACAGCGGCGGCTACTGCTACGGCCTCAGCACGACCGGCATGCGCAACTGGGTCCAGGACTTCCTCAACACCTACCGCTCGCGCACCGGCCGCTACGCCGTCATCTACACCACGACCAGCTTCTGGAACCAGTGCACCGGCAGCTGGAGCGGGCCGTGGGCCAACCACCCGCTCTGGCTGGCCCGTTGGGCCAGCACCCCGGGCACCCTGCCGGCCGGCGCGCCGGTCTGGAGCTTCTGGCAGTACACGAGCACCGGCGCCGTCTCCGGGATCAGCGGCAACGTCGACCGCAACTACTGGAACGGCGACCGCTCCCGCCTGATTGCGCTGGCGAACAACACGCCCTGATCTCATCCGGCGAGGCGCTTGGCGGCAGCGGGATCGGCTGTGACCGTACGGTCGACAACTGGTCCGGCTGCCGCCACGCCAGCGGTAGCGGGCCGCCATCTCCGCGGCCACACGCCCGCCGTCACCTGCCGGGTCAGGCCCGGCGCCGGTGTCCCATCGGCACCGCGACCCGGGCGGTCATCGCGTCCTCGCGGACCAGGGCGCTCCGCCGGGTCACCCGCCAGGCACCCACCCCGGCGACGGTGACGGCCACGACGCTGAGCAACGCGATGAGCGCCGGAACGCCGATGGTCGCCAGGAGCAGGACCGCGTCGCCGAGCGCGACGAGCATCCACAGTGCCACCCGAGGTCGGGCGTCCCTCCGTCGGTAACCCATGTCGTACCTCCTTCCGTCGTCGAAGGTCAGGTACCCCGGACGACGGGAGGCCATGCGGGTCAGTTTTGCGCCGGCGCGAATCCCGCAGGCCTACGTCGGCGCGAATCCCGCGGGTCAGGGCCGGCGCGAGTCCCGCGGGTCAGGGCCGGCGGCGAATCCCGGCGGGTCAGTCCTGGCGGTCGGGCACGAAGCCCTTGGCGATCCGGTCGAAGTCGGCCAGCTTGGCCTGCCAGTCCTTGTCGGCGACCTCCCAGCGCAGGGCGTAGCCCCGGTTGCTGGCCGTGACGAAGCCTCGGTTGCGGACGTGGATCCGCGTCCCGTCGCGGGTCTCCAGCCACTCCCAATCGGCGCAGGTCTTCCAGAAGTCGCAGCGCCTGATGTCGAGGTACTGGTAGTTGTCGACGATGTTCTTCCGGGCCGGCTCGATCCGCTTCCAGTCCGCGTACGCGTCCGACTTCGGCGTGTCCGTCCACTGGACGAGCAGCTCGCCCACCCCGTTGACCTCGTCGAAGACGATCGTGTCCTGGCCGGCGTTGCGGCGGACCCAGCCGTCCGGCAGCGGCAGCGCGAAGCCGGCCGGGTCCCGGTGCAGCTTCCAGCCCGCCGGCAGCGCGTTCGAGTCGGTGGACGGAGTCGCCGACGGGGTCGGGCTGGGCGCCACGCTGGTCGGCGGCGCGGAGCTGGGCGGAGTGGACGGCGTCGGAGGGCCGCTGGTCGCACCAGCCTGCTGCCCCGCGCCCTTGGGGTCGTCTCCGTCGGCCAACAGCGGCACGGCGATGGCCAGTCCGAGGAGCAGGACGGCCACCAGCGCGCCGATCAGCAGGTTGCGTCGCTTACGGTCGGCCGGCGTACCGGTCGGTGGCGGGATGGGCGCACGCCCGGCCGGCGCCGCCGGCGGGCTCACCGGCAGCACGGACGTCGGCTTGGCCGGCTCGCGGGTCGCCGGCGCCGGGGAGACCGGCTCGACCGGCGTCACCGTCGTCGGCGCCTCGGCCGCCGGCGCGCCGTCCGCGACCGCGCTGGTCGGGTCGGCGACCTTGCGCGTCGGGTCGGCGACCTTGCGCGTCGGGTCGGCGTCCGTGCCGGTCAGATCGGCGACCTTGCTGGTCGGGCCGGCGTCCGCAGTGGACGGCGCATCAACCTTCGTGGTGGGGTCCGCGTCGGCGCCGGCCGGGACCTTCGCGGTCGCGTCCTCGGCGCTCGCCGCACCCGCCGTGATCGCACCGGCAGCCGCCGCGGCAGCCGGGGGCGTGCGGGGTGCCGGCGGAGTGGCCGGCGGGACGGTCCGCTCGGCCGGACGCGGGGCCGGCACCACGGTCGGACGCGGCTCACGCGGACCATTCGGCCCTGGCCGGCGTACGCCGTCGAGCAGCGAGATGCCCCGCGAGCGCTTGCCGTTGGCGCGGCGCAGCAGCCGCTCGGCCACCTCCGCGTTGATGCGCTCGCTCGGGTCTTTGCGCAGCAGTCCTTGGAGCACCGCCTTGAGCGGGCCGGCGTTCTTCGGCGGCGGCATCGGCTCGGTGGCGAGCGCCGCGAGGGTGGCGATCGCCGACGGGCGCGCGTACGGCGACTTGCCCTCGACCGCCGCGTAGAGGGTGGCGCCCAACGACCAGAGGTCGGCCTCCGGCCCGGCGGTGCCGTCCCGGGCCCGCTCCGGCGCGATGTACGCGGGCGAGCCGAGCACCATGCCGGTGCGGGTGACGTTCGGGTCGCCCGGGATGGTGGCGAGGCCGAAGTCGGTCAGCACCACCCGGCCGTCGTCGCCGAGCAGGACGTTGCCCGGCTTGACGTCCCGGTGCATCACCCCGGCCTTGTGCGCGGCCTTCAGAGCGCCGAGCACCCCGAGACCGATTTCGATCGCCCGCGCCGGCGTCACCGGACCCGACTCGGCGAGGGTGTCCTGCAACGACTTCGACGGGACGTACTCCATGACGATCCACGGATCGCCGTCGGTGCGCAGCACGTCGAAGATGCGGACGACGTTGATGTTGTTCAGCCGGGCGATCGCCCGCGCCTCCCGAAGCGACCGTTCCCGCATCTCACGACGCTCGTCGTCGGTGAGGCTCGGCGGCGGGACCAGTTCCTTGATCGCCACGTCGCGGTGCAGAACCTCGTCGCGCGCCTTCCACACCCGACCCATGCCGCCCTGACCGAGCGGCGAGATGAGCCGGTACCGGTCGGCGACAAGTTGGGGAAGCGCGTTCGACATCGCAGAGACGGTACCCGGCGGCACCGACCACCACACCGCCGGCACGCCACTGTGCGGTGAAGGTCAAGTCCTTCGGCGCGTACGCTGGCGTCATGTCTGCCGAAGAGCCCCTGTTCCGGGTCGTCCGCGGCGTCCCGACCGCCGAGGAACTGGCCGCGCTGGTGGGCGCGATCGTCGTCCGGTCGCGGCCGTCCGGCGCGACCGCGCCGGTGGCCGTGTCCACCTGGGCGCGCAGCGGGCGGCCGTCCGGCGCGGCGCCCGTCGCCGGCTCCGGCGCCTGGCGTACGTCCGGCCTGCCCCGCTGATCCACACCCGCCCGGGCGCCCGCGTCTGATCCTGTGGTCCGCGGCCGCCCGGGGTCGATCCGACGGCGCGCGGGGGCTGCCAGCGTCGCTCCCAGCCGTTAACCTCACTCAGGGAAATGGTGCCGTGACGGTGAGGGAGGATCGGTGATCCCCGAGGAGGACGGCCCAGCGGCCTGGCTGAACGGCCACGGCGGCATCGAGGCAGACATCCGACAGCTACGCGAGTTCGCCGACCGGCTCGCCTCCGAGGTCGAGCGCAACTACGCGCCGCACCTGTCCTATATCGCCGAGGACATGACGGCCCCCCTGCCCAACCCGTGCGATGCCTTCATCGAGCTGGTCCACTTCCTGCGGGCGCACCACGAGACCCAGCAGGCCGCCGTCGAGATGGTCTGGGGTGTCCGGGGCGCGACCGGCCACCTGGCCGCCGCCGCGGGCACCGTCGCCGACCGGTACGCCGGCAGCGACGCCTTCTCCGCGGCCCGGGTGGTCGACGTCGAGCACGCCCTCGCCGACCCGCGCACGGTGACGCCGGCCGGCCCGTCGGTGGTGCTACGAGACCCGACCGGGCCGGGCGACGGGCCGGTGGTGCTGCCGTGATCGAAAGGGGCGGCGGCCGCGCGTCCGGCCTCACCGACTGGCACCTCATGGACGTCAACAGCATGTGGGCCTGCCTGCAGGACCACGACACCGCCAACCACTGGCGGCAGGTCGCCGGCTGGCGCAAGGTGTGCGACCTGGCGCAGACCCACCTGAGCCGGCTCCAGGAATACCGGCGCGGCCTCGCCGACGCGTGGCCACCGGAGACCAACCCGGCCGCCCGCGCCTACCTCGGCGAACTGGACGAGCTCATCGACAAGGTGCGGCGCACCCACGACGCCGCCGCCACCAACTACACCGCGCTCGCTGCCGCCACCCAGGCCATCAGCGGCACCCGCGCCACACTGCAGAAGATCCATGAGGAGTACGCGGCCAAACTCCAGCAGAAGCGCGCGTACGAGGCGACAGCCGCCGACCCGAAGGCAGCCATGGGCAGCCGCGTCCCGGACCAACCGGTGACCGACGCCGACCTGGAACTGCTGAACGTCCAGGCGCGCGGCATCATGTACGGCCTCAGCGGCGAACTCCAACACGCCCAAGTAATGCTGCAGAGGCCGCCATCCGCTCGGCCCCGGCGGGACCCGGGAGACCCGGATATCTACGACAGTTCCGGCAACGCGCCAGTGATTGCGCCGATCATCCCCGTGCCCCTCGCCGCAGCTAGTAGCACACGGACAAATCAACGATCGCTAGCTACCCCTGTGCCAGCGCCTACGACGAGCGCACCTGGGATTGGGCCGATACTGGGTGGTGTCGGTACCGGGGTAGCCTCCGGCCCATCACATGCCGGCCTGCCGGGGCCAGTGCCGACTGCGCCCCCTAGCCCTGCCCCGCACGCCGGCCTTCCGCCGAACTTGCCTCCAACCGTTTCTCAGGGGCGCAACGCGTCCGGATCGGCGCGCCGTCCATCTGGAATGGAGAGCCGGCCGGCCAGCGGGACCAATAACGGACCGACAGGAAGTGCACCCCCGCATCGCCCCGCTCCTTTCGGCGGACTCATCGGCGGTGTTCAAAACACTAGCCCTAGCCCGACCGGAGGGGGAACCTCACCATCCCGTCGAATTAATCCCGTCGGTGGAGTAATCGGCGGCGGTGCGGCCGGTACTGCTCCGAGCGGTGGCGCCGGCTCCCGCCCTGGCGGCGGCCGCAACTTTCCCGGCAGCCAAGGGACTTTTCCTGTCGGCGGCACGCCTGGCTTCGGCGGCAATGTCACAAACGGTCTTGTTAGGACACCGGGAAGGCGTGGCCCATGGAAGCCTGAGGACGTCGAGCCGCACTATTGGGACCCGGATAACCCGTGGGAGACCGATAAGGGTGTAACGCCGGTAGTCCGCCCGCCAGACGACGACGAACCCCTTGACCCAGGGCCCGCAATCGGTCTTGGCCGGTGAAGCCATCTCCCTACCAAACGCGCTCGCCGCGCTGCTCGTAGTAACCGCCACCGTAGCGCCATGCCTCCAGGGGAACGGTGGCGGAAGCATCGCTTCACAGCCGGATGGGGCGGTCAGGCACTGGACACGGCAATAGCGTCGAACATCGTTGTAGTTGCTGCTGCGGGAAATAGGCCCGAGGATATTGAGGTGGCTTTTCCGGCTTCTGTAAATGGCGTCATTGCAGTTGGCGGCGTAGACCGAAATGGGAAGCACGCCCTCGTGTCGACTTCTGGACCAGAGGTCGACCTGGTGGCACCGGCTGTGGACATCTACAGCACTAGCATCGACGGGAAGTACCGCAAAGGCACGGGCACGTCTGACGCTACTGCGATCGTGGCGGGGGCGGCGGCGCTCATCCGGTCCAAGTACCCGGACCTGCCGGCGCGTGAAGTCGCGCATCGGCTGACCGCCACGGCCGTCGACAAGGGGCCGCCCGGGCGCGACGACGAGTACGGCTACGGGGTCATCGACATTGTGGCGGCGCTGACGGCGGACGTACCGCCGCTGGGGTTCGAATCGGCGACGGCGAGTGCGCCGGTCGGCGGCGGCCCGACCGCGACGGCGGCTCCGGGCGGCGACGATCGCGCGACAGTCCGCGGGCTGGTGACTCTCGGGGTGATCGTGGCCGCCGGCGCGACCTGGGCGGTCATCGCTCGGCGGCGTCGGCGCGGCGACGATCCGCCGCCACGCATCAGTCGCTGAACGAGGCAGGGCAGACGCACCGGCCCGTCAGCATGTAGGCCGGGCAGGTGCTGGCTTCGGCTGGGGCGGTCATGGGCGATGCGTCGCGGACTCGCGGGGCGCGGTCGACGCGACGCACCGCCGCGGGTCAGCCGGTAACGTCGGCGGGGTGCCCGATCAGCTGCCGCTCCGCCTCGTGCTCGCCTCGGCGAGCCCCGCCCGTCGCAAGATCCTCCAGGCCGCCGGTATCGAGCCGGACGTGCTGGTCAGCGGCGTGGATGAGTCCCTGGTCGTCACCGACCGTGCCGAAGAACTCTGCCTGGAACTGGCCCGCCTGAAAGCGCAGGCGGTGCTCACCCGGCTCCGCCCGGCCGCCGACGAGCGCTTGCTGGTGATCGGCTGCGACTCGGTGCTCGCCTTCGACGGCGAGATCCTGGGCAAGCCGGCCGACGCGGCGGACGCCAGGCGGCGGTGGCAACGGATGCGCGGGCGCAGCGGGGTGCTGCACAGCGGACACAGCCTGGTCGACGCCACGGCCGGGCGGCGCGCCGAGGCGGTCGCCTCGACCATCGTGCACTTCGCCGACGTCACTGACCACGAGATCGACACGTACGTCGCCACCGGTGAGCCGCTGGCGGTGGCCGGCGCGTTCACCATCGACGGGCTGGGCGGCCCGTTCGTGGAGCGGATCGAAGGCGATCCGAGCACGGTCATCGGGCTCTCCCTGCCGCTGCTGCGCCGCCTCCTCGCCGAACTGGACCTGCGGATCACGGATCTCTGGACGAAGGTCGCGCCGGGCGGCCAGTCGACGGAGCCGCTCGGTTAGCGTCCACGCATGACCACCAAGTCGATCCCACTCACCGACGAGCTGCACGCGTACCTGGTCGGGCACGGCTCCCCACCCGACGAGATCATCCGTGACCTCGCCGAGGAGACCCGCGCCGTGCTGCCGGACGAGGCGACCATGCAGGTCGCGCCCGAGCAGGCCGCGTTCCTGACGTTCCTCACCCGGCTGCTCGGCGCGCGGCAGGCGGTGGAGGTGGGCACGTTCACCGGGCTCTCCTCCCTGGCGATCGCCCGGGGCCTGCCCGAGGACGGCCGGCTGACCTGCTTCGACATCTCGGAGGAGTACACCGGCATCGCCCGGCGCTACTGGGCACGGGCGGGAGTGGCCGACCGGATCGAGCTGCGCATCGGTCCGGCCGGGGACACGCTGCGCGAGCTACCGCACGACCGGTACCTCGACTTCGCGTTCATCGACGCGGACAAGACGGGCTACCCGATCTACTGGGCCGAGCTGGTGCCCCGGATGCGCCCCGGCGGTGTGATCGCGGTCGACAACGTTTTGCGGGGTGGGCGCGTGATCGCGCCGCAGGACGTCGGCGACCGGGCGATCGCCGCGTTCAACGACGAGGTGCTGGCCGACGTCCGGGTGGACGCGGTGATGCTGCCGATCGCCGACGGGCTCACGCTGGCCCGGGTTCGCTGACGGTGGCCCCACCGCGTCGCGCGGGATGATCGCCGCGCCTCGCGGCGTGATCCACTCCATGTCGGCGACATGGCGCCATCCTGCTCGGCAGGACTGCGCCATGTCGCTGACACGGTGTTGATCAAGCGAGCGCGACCGCGAGCGGCCCGCTGCGGCGCCCCGCGACCCCCTCAAGCGACCGCAGCGGCTCCAGACAAGGCCACGTGGCCTGACCTGGTGTCGATCAAGCGACCGGGACCGCGAGCGGTTCCGGCGCCGGTCGGTTGGCGCGCAGCGACCGGCCGAGGCGGACGGCGAGCAGCGCGGCGACCGCGATGAACCCCGGCAGCAGCAGGAACGCCAGGTGCGGGCCGACCCCGTCGGCCACCCGGCCGAGCACGACCGGCGCGATCCCGAAACCGATCCCCATCGAGTACGACGCCCAGCCGGCCGCCCGATCGGCGGCCCGACCGGCGACGGCGAGCGCGATCGAGATGGCCAGCGGGTAGTGGAGCGCGTTCCCCAGGCCCAGCACGACCAGCCCGGTGACGGCGAGCCAGCCGACCGACGCGGACCAGAACAGGGCGAACCCGGCCAGCGACACGCCCAGCGCGCCGAGCAGCAGCGGGATCGGCGGCAGCCGCAGCGCGATCCGGCCGCCGGCCAGCCGGCCGAGGAACATCCCGCAGACGATCGCGGCGACGGCCGCGCTCGCGGTGCCGGCGCTCAACCCCGCATGCGAGCGGAGCACGTCGGCGGTCCAGAGCGACAGGCAGACCTCGATCGAGCCGGTCACCGCCATCAGGGTCCAGGCGATCCAGTACGCCCGTGGCAACCGCCCCACCGCCCGCGAGTCGCCCCGGCGGCCGGCGACGCCGCCGGCGCCGGCCGAGGAGCGCGTGCCCCCGGCGAGATCGGCAGTGGCGGAGGCCCCCGCCGATGCAGGTCCGGCGTTCGCCGAGGCCAGACCATCGCCGCTCAGTGCCGCCACCACGGCCCGATCGGCGGCGCCGCCGGTCGCACTCGCCGTGGCCACGCCGTCGCCGCGCACGGCGGTCGCCGCGACTTGATCGGCGGCAACCGGGGCGGACACTCCGGCGGGGTCGGCGGCAGCCGCGGGAGCGGGGGCGCCCTTCGGCGGGCGTACCCGCAAGGTCAGCGCGGCGAGCGCGACGAGCGTGATCAGCCCGACCTCGACGGCCATCACCGGCCGCCAGCCGAGCCCCGCGTCGACGGAGGCGCCGATCACCAGCGGGGCGAGGATGCCCATGCCGGCGCAGGCGGCGTTGGCCTCGGTCAACGCGGCGGGCGCGGCGGCGCCGTGTCGCGTGGTGAGCACGACGGAGACGCCGCTGATCACCATCATGCCGAAGGTGGCGATCACGGCGACCGCGGCGAGGGTCGCGGGCAGCGGGCGGAGGACGCCGAACGCGGCGACGCCGGCGGCCACCCCGGCCAGGCCGGCCCAGATGGCCGGGTTGCGGCCGATCCGTCCGGCGACCGGAGCGAAGAGAGCCCCGCCGACCAGCGAGCCGACCGCGATGGCGGTGCTGTGCAGACCGGCGACGGCGGCCGAGGTGCCCTGCTCGTCCCGCAGCAGCGGCACGACCGGCCCGAAGCCGTAGAGGAAGAAGCCCCACAGGCCCAGCTGGGCGTACGCGAGCCGGGTGATCCTGTCATGGGTGAGGCGGGGCACGGACCTTACGCTACAAGCGCCGG
The DNA here is from genome assembly GCF_027497215.1 of Micromonospora sp. WMMD812. Lineage (NCBI taxonomy): Bacteria > Bacillati > Actinomycetota > Actinomycetes > Micromonosporales > Micromonosporaceae > Micromonospora > Micromonospora sp. WMMD812. The sequence goes on from NZ_CP114904.1 coordinate 3,813,713, forward strand.
CCCGGTGCCCCGCCCCGAGTGAGAGGCAGCTCTCCCGTCAGCGGACGCTGCGGGCGAACTGGCGCGCCGCCCAGACGACGCCGAGGACCGCGAGCACCGCGGTGATGGTCAGCCCCTGCCACACCTTGTCGTTGCCCAGGTCGCCGGCGAAGAGCGCGCGGGTGCCGTCGACGGCCCAGGAGAACGGGTTCCAGTCGGCGATGCCCTGCAGCCATCCGGGCGCGAAGGTGAGCGGCAGCAGGATGCCGGAGAGCAGCAGCACCGGCTGGGCGACGGTGTTCATCAGCGGGGCGAGCGCGTCCTCGCTCTTGACCTTCAGCGCGACGCCGTACGAGACGGCCGAGGTCATCAGCGCGATCAGGGCGAGCATGAGGTACGCCAGCAGCAGGTCGCCGAGGAACACCCGCAGGTCGAACAGCAGCGCCAGCAGGGTGATGATGACGGCCTGCACGATCAGCGAGACGACGTCCCGCAGCGAACGGCCGAGCAGCAGGGCGAGGCGGCTGACCGGGGTGACCCGGGACCGCTCGATGACGCCGGCGCGCAGCTCGGCGATCAGGCCGAAGCCCTGGAACAGGCCGCCGAAGATGGCCAGCAGCACCAGCAGGCCGGGTACGAAGATCTTGTACGCCTCTGCCTGGGTCGGCGCGTTCAGCGCCGGCTTGAGCAGCGGGGCGAAGAGCAGCAGGTACATCACCGGCTGGAAGACGCCGACGAAGACCCAGACCGGGTTGCGGAGCAGCAGTTGGATCTGGCGCTGGAAGATGAGCCAGGTGTCGCGGGCGAGCTTCATGGTGGTCTCCTGGGGTCAGGACTCGCGCAGCGAGCGGCCGGTCTTGGTGAGGAACACGTCGTCGAGGCTGGGTCGGTGCAGCTCGATCGAGTGCAGCGCGAGGCCGGCCTGGTCGAGCCGGCGGAGGATCTGCGGGATCGCGGTCGCGCCCTCGTCGACGTAGAGCCGCAGCCCGCCCTCGTCGGCGGTCTCCAGCTTGTTGACGTACGGCTCGCCGTCGAGCGCCTGCGCGGCCTGCGGGGTGGCGGCCAGGTCGAGGCCGACCTGCACCACGTCGCCGGAGATCTCCCGCTTCAGCTCGGCCGGGGTGCCCTCGGCGACCACCTCGCCGTGATCCATGATCGCGATCCGGTCGCAGAGCGCGTCGGCCTCGTCGAGGTAGTGCGTGGTGATGAAGACGGTCATCCCCTCGGAGCGCAGCCGACGGATCTCGTCCCACATGTGCGCGCGGCTCTGCGGGTCGAGGCCGGTGGTGGGCTCGTCCAGAAAGACGATCTTCGGCTCGTGGATGATGCCGAGCGCGATCTCGACCCGGCGGCGCTGGCCGCCGGAGTAGGTCTTGGACTTGCGGTCGGCGAACTCGCTGAGCTGGAAGGCCTCCAGCGCGTGGGTGGCCCGCCGGTGCGCCTCGGCCTTGCTGATGCCGTAGAGCCGGGCCTGGAGCACCAGTTCCTCGCGGGCGGTGGACTCGTCCCAGGTGCTGCCGCCCTGGGCCACGTAGCCGATCCGGCGACGCACCTCTGCCGGGTCCTTCCGCAGGTCGGCGCCGGCGATGGTGGCCTCGCCGCCGTCCGGCTCGATGAGCGTGGCGAGCATCCGCAGGGTGGTGGTCTTGCCGGCGCCGTTCGGGCCGAGGAAACCGAAGATCTCCCCCTCGGCGACCTCCAGGTTCACCCCCCGTACGGCGTCGACGGTCTTCGTCTCCCGCCCCGCGCGGGAGCGGAACGATTTCCGCAGCCCTCTGGTCTCGATCATCTCTGCTCCTGGTCGTCCGGGCCGGGCCGTGCCGGCCGCCGCCTGCCCCGGGGACGCCACACGGCGCACTCCCCCCGTTGTGCCGGGAGCAGGCTAACGCGATATAACTTCTGTGGTCAACGTTGATTATTCCGCGTCGGCCGGTCGCTCCGGCAGCCGCTCCTGCCACCCCGACCAACCCTCCGCGCGGTCCAGCCCAGCAGGCAGGTACGACACTCCGGACTCGATCCGCTCGGCGATCCGCGCGCACCAGGCGATCTCCGCCTCGGCGCGGGCCGACCACAGCTCGAACATCCAGGCCACGTGCACCGGCTTGGTGTCGCGCACCCAGTCCGACTCCAGCGAGGCCCGCAGCCACTCGACCCCGGCGCCGAGCTGGGTGGCCCGGTTGCGCAGGGCGGCGGCCGCCTCCTCGCGCGGCATCGCCGGCAGGAAGGAGAAGGCGGCCACGAACGGGTCCGGCACCTCCTGCACCTTCCACCAGAAGCCGCGCAGCAGCGTCTCGAACTCGTCGTCGCCCTTCGGCGTGACCTCGTACGTGGTCCGGGCCGGCCGGCCGCCGACCTGCTCGGTGGCGACCGCCCGCAGCAGCCCCTCCTCGGTCAGCTTGCGCAGCGCGTGGTAGATCGAGCCGGGCTGCACGTTGGCCCACTTGTCGGCGTTCCAGCTCAGCAGCTCACGTCGTACGTCGTAGCCGTGCACCGGCTGCATCCACTTGACCAGTCCGAGAATCATCATGCGAGTGGCAGACACCGGACAAGCGTAATAAGCAAGTTTGACTATGGCCGGATGTGACAGTGCGGCATCCCACACTGAGCGATCGTTAGGGCCCGCAGGGTGGCCGATACACTCCCGGTCAACGACCTCCCGGGAGGAGCCCCCACGGTGCGCAAGGTACTCATCGCCAACCGCGGCGAGATCGCCGTCCGCGTCATCCGCGCCTGCCGCGACGCCGGGCTGGGCAGCGTCGCGGTCTACGCGGACTCGGACCGGAAGGCCCTGCACGCCACCCTCGCCGACGAGGCGTACGCCCTGGGCGGCGACACCGCGGCGGACAGCTACCTGCGCATCGACAAGCTGATCGACATCGCCGCGAAGGCCGACGCCGACGCGGTGCACCCCGGCTACGGCTTCCTCTCCGAGAACGCCGACTTCGCCCAGGCCGTCATCGACGCCGGGCTGACCTGGATCGGCCCCACCCCGCAGGCGATCCGCGACCTCGGCGACAAGGTCACCGCCCGGCACATCGCGCAGCGGGCCGGCGCTCCCCTGGTGCCCGGCACCCCGGACCCGGTCGGCAGCGCCGACGAGGTGATGGCCTTCGCGGTCGACCACGGCCTCCCGGTCGCGATCAAGGCGGCCTTCGGTGGTGGCGGGCGCGGGCTCAAGGTGGCCCGCACGATGGAGGAGATCCCGCAGCTGTTCGAGTCGGCCACCCGGGAGGCGGTCGCCGCGTTCGGGCGCGGCGAGTGCTTCGTCGAGCGCTACCTGGACAAGCCCCGCCACGTCGAGGCGCAGGTGCTGGCGGACCAGCACGGCAACGTCATCGTGGTCGGCACCCGGGACTGCTCGCTCCAGCGGCGGCACCAGAAGCTGGTCGAGGAGGCCCCCGCGCCGTTCCTCACCGACGCCCAGCGGGCGCAGATCCACGACAGCGCGAAGGCGATCTGCCGCGAGGCCGGCTATCACGGCGCCGGCACGGTCGAGTACCTGGTCGGCGTCGACGGCACCATCTCCTTCCTGGAGGTCAACACCCGGCTTCAGGTCGAGCACCCGGTGACCGAGGAGACCGCCGGCATCGACCTGGTCCGCGAGCAGTTCCGCATCGCCGACGGCGAGAAGCTCCGGATCACCGAGGACCCGACTCCGCGCGGGCACGCCATCGAGTTCCGGATCAACGGTGAGGACCCGGGCCGCAGCTTCCTCCCGGCGCCGGGCACGGTCACCGCGCTGCGGCTGCCCACCGGCCCCGGCGTACGGGTCGACACCGGCATCTCGGCCGGCGACGTCATCGGCGGGAACTTCGACTCGCTGCTGGCCAAGGTGATCATCATCGGGGAGACCCGGACCGAGGCGCTGGAGCGGGCCCGCCGGGCGCTGGACGAGATGGTGGTCGACGGTATGGCCACCGCCCTGCCGTTCCACCGCCTGGTGGTGCGGGACCCGGCGTTCACCGCCGAGCCGTTCACCGTGCACACCCGGTGGATCGAGACCGAGTTCGACAACACGGTGCCGCCGTTCACCGCCGCCGCCGGTCCCGCCGGCGAACCGGCCGAGCGGGAGACCGTCGTGGTCGAGGTGGGCGGCAAGCGCCTGGAGGTCAGCCTCCCGGCCGGCCTCGGCGCGGGTACGGCCACCGCCACGCCGGCCGCGCGGAAGCCCGCCCGCCGAGGCGGTGGCGCGAAGGCCGGCGCCCAGGTCAGCGGTGACGCGCTCACCTCGCCGATGCAGGGCACGATCGTCAAGATCGCTGTCGCGGACGGGGACACCGTCGCCGAGGGGGATCTGGTCGTGGTGCTCGAGGCGATGAAGATGGAGCAGCCGCTGCACGCGCACAAGGCCGGCACGGTCAGCGGGCTGAGCGCCGAGGTCGGCGCGGTGATCACCGCGGGCGCGCCGATCTGCACCATCTCCTGACGGCCGGCGCTCAGCGGAGCAGCTCGGCGGCCACCGCGCGGACGGCCGCGGTCACGGCGGTCAGCACCTCGGACTCGAGCCGCCAGTGCTGCCAGTACAGCGGGATGTCCAGATGCCGCCCCGGGGCGATGTCGACGCAGTGCCCGGCCCTCAGGTCGTCCTCGGCGATCTGCTCGGGCACGAGGCCCCAGCCGAGGCCCAGGCGGACCGCGGCGCTGAAGGCCGGCACGGACGGCACGTAGTGCACCGGCGGGTCGAGCGCCCGCCCGGTCACCGAACGCAGGAAGCGGTGCTGCGACCGGTCCTTGCGGTCGAAGACGACCACCGGCGCGACGCCCAGCGCGGCTGTCGTGAGCCCATCGGCGAAGTGGGCCTCGACCAGCGCCGGCGCGGCGAGGGCCCGGTAGCGCATCGCGCCGAGCGGGCGCACCCGACAGCCCTGGACGGGCTCCCGCTGAGCGGTCACCGCCGCCGTCACCGAGCCCTCGCGGAGCAGGTCGGCGGTGTGGTCCTGGTCGTCCTGCCGGATGTCGAACGAGATCCCGAGCCGCTCGGGCACCCGGGCCAGAACGGCGGGGAACCAGGTGGCGAGCGAGTCGGCGTTCACCACCACGGCCAACCGGGTCCGGGTGGGCTCGGCGGTCACCGCGCCCCGGGCGTCCGCCAACGCCTCCCGCTCCAGCAGCACGAGCTGGCCGGCGAGGCGCAGCAACGGCGCGCCCGCCGTCGTGGCCACGCAGGGACGGGCTCGCCGGACGAGCACCTGGCCGACCGACTCCTCCAGGGCCTTGATCCGCTGGCTGACCGCCGAGGGCGTGATGTGCATCAGGCGGGCGGCCGCCTCGAAGCTGCCCTCCGAGACCACCGCGGCGAGGGTCCGCAGCTGGGTCGAGTCGAGGCCGTCCATCAGCACAGCTTAATCAGCCTGAAAATCTTTAGTTCGACTCATGGGAGGCATCGGCCTACCGTCGGGACGTGCTCAGCTCCGCCCTCGCCGGCTTCTCCGTCTCCATCGCCCTGATCGTCGCGATCGGCGCGCAGAACGCCTTCGTCCTGCGCCAGGGGCTGCGCCGCGAGCATGTGCTTCCGGTCGTACTCACCTGCGCCGCGTCCGACGCCGCGCTCATCACCGCCGGCATCGCCGGGGTCGGTTCGCTGGTGACCGGCCGCCCGGCGCTGTTGGCCACGGTCCGCTGGGCCGGCGCCGCCTTCCTGCTCTGTTACGCCGCCCTCGCCGCCCGCCGGGCCCTGCGACCCGGGGCGCTGGTGCCGACCGACCGGCCGCCCACCACCCTGCGCGCGACGGTCCTGGCCTGTCTCGCCTTCACGTACCTGAACCCGCACGTCTACCTCGACACCGTGCTGCTGCTCGGAGGCATCGCGCAGCAGCACCCGCACCGGTGGGCGTTCGGCATCGGCGCCGCCCTGGCCAGCGTCGCCTGGTTCGCCGCGCTCGGCGCCGGGGCGCACCGGCTCGCGCCGCTGCTCGCGCGTACCGCCGCCTGGCGATGGCTGGACGGCGCGATCGCCGTGCTGATGACCGGGCTCGCCGTGGCGCTGCTGGCGGGTTGAGCGGCGCGGTGGTGGTGTTTTCCGCAACCACCGGCGGCAATGCGGCCTGCGGGCAGGAATGATGGCCGGGTGCGGTTCCTTCACGGCGCGGTCCCCGCGCACGACCTGACCTACAACGACGTCTTCATGGCGCCGGCCCGCTCCGACCTCGGCTCACGCCTCGATGTCGACCTGTCCACCGGCGACGGCACCGGCACCACGATCCCGCTGGTGGTGTCGAACATGACCGCGGTCGCCGGCCGGCGGATGGCCGAGACGGTGGCCCGCCGCGGGGCGATAGCGGTCATCCCGCAGGACATCCCGATCGAGGTGGTGGCGAACGTCGTCGCCTGGGTCAAGCAGCGGCACCTGGTCTACGACACGCCGATCACCCTCGGCCCGACCGACACCGTCGGCGATGCCATCCACCTGCTGCCGAAGCGGGCACACGCCGCGGTGATCGTGGTGGACGCGTCCGGCCGGCCGATGGGTGTGGTCACCGAGGCGGACACCGTGGGCGTGGACCGCTTCGCCCAGCTGCGCCACGTGATGTCGACCGAGCTGCACACGGTGCCGGCGGACGCCGACCCGCGTACCGGCTTCGACCGGCTCTCGGCGGGCCGCCGCCGGCTCGCCCCGGTGGTCGACCCGGACGGGCGGCTGGTCGGCCTGCTCACCCGGCAGGGCGCGCTGCGGGCCACCCTCTATCGCCCGGCGGTGGACGACGCGGGCCGGCTGCGGATCGCGGCCGCGATCGGCATCAACGGCGACGTCACGGGCAAGGCCGCGGCGCTGCTGGAAGCCGGGGTCGACACGCTGGTGGTGGACACCGCGCACGGCCACCAGGAGCGGATGATCACCGCGCTGCGGGCCGTCCGCAAGCTCGACCCGGGCGTCCCGGTGGCGGCCGGCAACGTGGTCACCGCCGAGGGGGTACGCGACCTCGTCGAGGCGGGGGCCGACATCATCAAGGTCGGGGTCGGCCCCGGCGCGATGTGCACCACGCGGATGATGACCGGCGTGGGGCGGCCACAGTTCTCCGCCGTCCTCGACTGCGCGGCGGCGGCCCGGGAACTCGGCCGGCACGTGTGGGCCGACGGCGGGGTGCGGCACCCGCGGGACGTGGCGCTGGCCCTCGCCGCGGGCGCCTCGAACGTCATGATCGGTTCCTGGTTCGCCGGCACCTACGAGTCCCCCGGTGACCTCTACACCGACCCCGACGGCCGGCGCTACAAGGAGAGCTTCGGCATGGCCTCGGCTCGCGCGGTCAGCGCCCGTACCGCCGACGACAGCCCGTACGACCGGGCCCGCAAGGCGGTCTTCGAGGAGGGCATCTCCTCCGCCCGGATGTACCTCGACCCCAACCGCCCGGGGGTGGAGGACCTGATCGACGAGATCATCGCCGGGGTGCGGAGCGCCTTCACGTACGCCGGCGCGCGCGACCTGCCGGAGTTCCACGAGCGGGCCCTGGTCGGCGTGCAGAGCGCGGCCGGCTACACCGAGGGGATGCCGCTGCCGACCAGTTGGTGACCGGGGCCGGGCCGGCTGGCCGCCGCTTCGCTAAACGGTGCGGTGGTTACTCGAGCAGGCGGCTGATGACCACTCTGGCCGCCTCCCGGGGATCGTCCCCGACGCGGGGCGGTAGCGCGCCGGCGAGCCAGAGCGTGGCGAATCCGTGCACGATCGACCAGGCCGCGAGGGCGTCCCGTCCGGGGTCGGCCGGGCTGCCGTCGCGGTTGGCGAGGCCGACCACCCCGGCCCGCAGCACGTCGCCGGCGCGGTCCCGGGCCGCCTGCACCTCCGGCGCGTCCGGCCGGTAGAGCTCGGGCCGGAACATCACCTCGAAGTGCGCGCGGTGCCGGACGGCGAAGTCGACGTACGCCACGCCGGAGGCGAGCAGGTCGCCGTCCGCGCCGCGCAGCGTCTCGGCGAGCAGGTCGAAGCCCTGCGCCGCGAGGACGGTGAGCAGGCCGGCCTTGTCCCCGAAGTGGTGCGCGGGGGCGGCGTGCGAGACGCCTGCCCGCCGGGCGAGGTCCCGCAGGCTGACGGCGGCCGGCCCGGACTCGCCGATCACCTCCACGGCGGCGTCGAGCAGGGCACGGCGGAGGTCGCCGTGATGGTAGCCACGCGTTCCGGTCATGGCCCGATCCTATCTTGTCATTGACAAGATGCCACCCGGTGGGCAATCTTGTCAGCGACAAGTCCGGCTCGAGGAGGAAACCGTGGCTCCCTTGATCGCACTGATCGTCGGCACCGCGCTCGCCCGGCTGGCCGGCATGGCCGGCGTCGACGCCCTCGACGGCTGGCTCCCCGCGCTGCGCGTCGGGCTGGCCCTGATGTTCGTGCTGACCGGCGTCGCGCATTTCACCGAACCCCGACGCCGCGGGCTGATCGCTATGGTGCCGCCCGGCCTGCCCCGGCCCGACCTGCTGGTCGCCGCCACCGGCGTGCTGGAGCTGGCCGGCGCGGCCGCGCTGCTCGTCCCGACGACCGCACGCTGGGCGGCGGCGGGGCTGGGCCTGCTGATGCTCGCCATGTTCCCGGCGAACGTCTCGGCGGCCCGACGCCGGCTCACCCTGGCCGGGCGCCCGGTGACCCCACTGTGGCCGCGTACGGCGCTGCAGATCGTCTTCGTCGCCGCAGCCGCCGCTATTTCGTTTGGCCCCTGACTATCAGGGGGCTAACCTAAGCCCTCGTGAGCCTGTTCACCCTCGACGACGTGCCCATGGGCCGGCTGCTGGTGACCGCCGGTCACCTCGTCAGCCAACGGTGGAACCGCATCCTCGCGGAGAAGTTCAACCTCACCCAGGCCGGCATGGTCACCCTCATGACCCTCGCCCACCACGGCACCCTGCCGCACCGCGAGGTGGCCCAACGCTGCTACGTCCGGCCGGCGACGCTGACCGGCATCGTCGACACCCTCGAACGCGACGGGCTGGTCGAGCGACAGCGCGACGAGAACGACCGGCGTAGCGTCCGGCTCGCCATCACCCCGGCCGGCCGGGAGCGGCTGTCGGCGCTCAGCGCCCTGATCCGTTCCGGCCGGCCACTCACCTCGGTCGACGCCGACCCCGCGAAGGCCGCCGTGATCCGGGAGTTCCTGCTGGAGGTCATCGGTAGTGGAGAGGACCCACGCATGACCGAACCCCACCACGAGCCGGGAGACCCGGCATGCTGATCCGACTGCTCCGACACCACCTGCACCCCTACTCGCGACCGCTGGCCGCGGTGGTGGCGCTCCAGTTCGTGGGCACGATGGCGTCGCTCTACCTGCCCAGCCTGAACGCCGACATCATCGACCAGGGCGTGGCCCGCGGCGACACCGACTACATCGTCCGGACCGGTGGCTGGATGCTCCTGGTCAGCCTGGTCCAGATCGTCTGCTCGATCGCGGCGGTCTACCTCGGCGCGCGGACCGCGATGGGCTTCGGCCGGGACGCCCGGGCGAGGATCTTCGCGCACGTCAACCGGTTCTCCGCCCGGGAGGTCGCCCGGTTCGGCGCCCCCTCGTTGATCACCCGCAGCACCAACGACGTGCAGCAGGTGCAGATGCTCGTGCTGATGAGCTGCACCATGCTGGTCGCCGCCCCGATCATGAGCGTCGGCGGGGTGGTGATGGCGCTCCGCGAGGACCTCGGGCTCTCCTGGCTGATGCTGGTCTGCGTACCGGTGCTGGCGTTGGCGCTGAGCCTCGTCATCCGGCGGATGGTGCCGGGCTTCCGGCTCATGCAGACCCGCATCGACATCGTCAACCGGGTGCTGCGCGAGCAGATCACCGGTATCCGGGTGGTCCGGGCGTTCGTCCGTGAGCCGTACGAGACGAACCGCTTCGGCGTCGCCAACGCCGACCTGACCGCCACCGCGCTGCGCACCGGGCGACTGCTGGCGCTGATCTTCCCGCTGGTGATGCTGGTGCTCAACGTCTCCAGCGTCGCGGTGCTCTGGTTCGGCGCGCAACGCGTCGACTCCGGTGCGATCCAGGTCGGCGCGCTCACCGCCTTCCTGCAGTACCTGATGCAGATCCTGATGGCCGTGATGATGGCCACCTTCATGCTGATGATGGTGCCGCGGGCGGCGGTCTGCGCCGAGCGGATCGTCGAGGTGCTGGACACCGACTCGTCGGTGGTGCCGGCGGCGGGCGCGGTCAGCCAGGTGCCGGCCCGGGCCGACCTGGAGCTGCGCGGGGTGCGCTTCCAGTACCCGGGCGCCGCGGAACCGGTGCTCCGGGACATCTCCTTCCGGGTCGCGCCGGGGACGACCACCGCCATCATCGGCAGCACCGGCGCCGGCAAGACCACCCTGCTGTCGCTGATCCCCCGGCTGGTCGACGTCACCGCCGGCGCCGTCCTGGTCGACCAGGTGGACGTACGGGACCTCGCGCCGGACGAACTGTGGCGCCGCATCGGCCTGGTGCCGCAGCGCCCGTACCTGTTCACCGGCACGATCGCGAGCAACCTGCGCTACGGCAACCCGGACGCGACCGACACCGACCTCTGGTCGGCGCTCGAGATCGCCCAGGCCGCCGACTTCGTCGCCCAGATGCCCGGCGGGCTGGACGCGCCGATCGCGCAGGGCGGCACCAACGTGTCCGGCGGCCAGCGACAGCGGTTGGCGATCGCGCGGGCCCTGGTCCGCGAGCCGGAGATCTACCTGTTCGACGACTCGTTCTCCGCGCTCGACCTGGGCACCGACGCGCGGTTGCGGGCGGCGCTGCGGCCGGTCACCGCGGACGCCGCCGTGGTGATCGTGGCCCAGCGGGTCTCCACGATCGTCGACGCGGACCAGATCATCGTGCTCGAGGACGGAGGGGTCGTCGGGGTGGGACGGCACGAGGAACTGATCGAGAGCTGCCCGACGTACGCCGAGATCGTCGCGTCGCAGCAGACGGCGGAGGTGCCGGCATGAGCGAGCGGACGGCTCCCGTACCTGAGCAGAAGCCGGCCGGCGACGGGCGGACGCCGAAGCGGCTGCCCGGCGGTGGCCAGCGCGGCGGTCCGCCGTGGATGGGCGCCGGGATGCCCGCCGAGCGGTCGATGGACTTCGGCCCGTCGGCCCGGCGGCTGCTCCGCAGGCTGAGTCCGCACCGGCTCCAGCTGGTGCTGATCATCGCGTTGGCGGTGGTGAGCGTCGGCTTCAGCGTTGCCGGGCCGAAGATCCTCGGCCACGCCACCGACCTGATCTTCACGGGCGTCATCGGCCGGCAGCTCCCGGCCGGGACCACCACCGAGCAGGCCGTCGCGGCGGCCCGGGCGTCGGGCAACGACGCCTTCGCCGACATGCTGGCCCGGATGGACCCGGTGCCCGGGGCGGGCATCGACTTCACCGCGCTGGGGCGGGTGCTGATGCTGGCCCTCGCCCTCTACCTGGCCGCCAGCGTGTTGATGTGGTGGCAGGGCTGGCTGCTCAACGGCGTGGTGCAGCGCACCGTGCTGACGCTCCGGGCGGACGTGGAGGAGAAGCTCAACCGGCTGCCGCTGCCCTACTTCGACCGGCAGCCCCGGGGTGAGCTGCTCAGCCGGGTCACCAACGACATCGACAACATCTCGACCAGCCTCCAGCAGACGCTGAGTCAGCTGCTCACCTCGCTGCTCACCGTGGTCGGCGTGCTCGGCGCGATGTTCTGGATCTCGCCGCTGCTGGCCGTGGTGGCGCTGGTGGCCGTGCCGCTGTCGGTGGTGGTCACCCAGCGCATCGCCAAGCGCTCGCAGAAGCAGTTCATCGCCCAGTGGACGCACACCGGCGAGCTGAACGGGCAGATCGAGGAGGCGTTCACCGGCCACGAGCTGGTCAAGGTCTTCGGCCGGCAGCGCGAGGTGGAGGCGGCCTTCACCGCGAAGAACGAGCAGCTGTTCCAGGCCAGCTTCGGGGCCCAGTTCATCTCCGGAATCATCATGCCGTCGATGATGTTCATCGGAAACCTCAGCTACGTGGCGATCGCCGTGGTCGGCGGCCTGCGGGTCGCCTCCGGCTCGATGAGCCTCGGTGACGTGCAGGCGTTCATCCAGTACTCCCGGCAGTTCACCCAGCCGCTGACCCAGGTCGCCTCGATGGCCAATCTGCTCCAGTCCGGGGTGGCCTCGGCGGAGCGGGTCTTCGCGGTGCTCGACGCCGACGAGCAGAGCCCCGACCCGGCGGTGCCGGCCCGCGTGACCGACCCGCACGGTCGGGTCGAGTTCGACCACGTCTCGTTCCGGTACGACCCGGACAAGCCCCTGATCGACGACCTGTCCCTCGTCGCCGAGCCGGGTCACACCGTGGCGATCGTCGGCCCGACCGGCGCCGGCAAGACCACCCTGGTCAACCTGATCATGCGGTTCTACGAGCTGGACGCCGGCCGGATCACGCTCGACGGCGTGGACATCACCACGATGCGCCGCGACGACCTGCGCGGCCGGATCGGGATGGTGCTGCAGGACACCTGGCTGTTCGGCGGCACCATCCGGGACAACATCGCGTACGGGCGGCCGGACGCGACCGAGGAGGAGATCCTCGCCGCCGCTCGGGCCACCTTCGTGGACCGGTTCGTGCGCAGTCTGCCGGACGGTTACGACACGGTCATCGACGAGGAGGGCAGCAACGTCAGCGCGGGTGAGAAGCAGCTCATCACGATCGCCCGGGCGTTCCTCGCCGAGCCGTCGCTGCTGATCCTGGACGAGGCGACCAGCTCGGTGGACACCCGTACCGAGGTGCTGCTCCAGCGGGCCATGGCCGCGCTGCGCTCGGACCGGACCAGCTTCGTCATCGCGCACCGGCTCTCCACCATCCGGGACGCCGACCTGATCCTGATGATGGAGAACGGCCGGATCGTCGAGCAGGGCACGCACGAGCAACTGCTCGCCGCGCACGGCGCGTACCACCGGCTGTACCGGTCGCAGTTCAGTCAGGCGCTCACCGACACCGAGGAGCCCGACGACAACGCCCCCCGGCGGCCCGCACCGGCCCAGGGAGCGCTGTCGTCGTGACCGGGTCAGCCGCCCCGGGCGCCCGCGGATCAGCCGCCGTGGGCGCCCGCGGCCGGTCCGAGTTCCGGCAGCGCCGGGCCGCCTCGGTCGGGCGCGTCCGGCAGCAGGTCGGCGGAGCGGGCGGCAACCACGCCGGTGACCAACCCGAGCGCGGCGTCGACGGGAATCGGGTCCAACCCGCGGCCGTCGCGCAGCCGCAGGGCGACCCGCCCGTCGGCCGCCTCTCGGGGCCCGATCACCGCGGCGTACGGCACCCGGCGCCGGGCCGCGTCCCGGACCCGGGCGCCCAGCGAGCCGGCCGCGTCCACCTCGACCCGCAGCCCGGCCGCCTCGCCCCGCCGGGCGAGGTCGGCCGCGGCGGCGGCCTGCCCGTCGTCCACCGGCAGCACCACCAGCTGGACCGGCGCGTACCAGGCCGGGAAGGCGCCCTGGTGCACCTCGATGAGGTACGCGAAGAGGCGTTCCATGCTGCCGACCAGGCTGCGGTGCACCATCACCGGCCGCCGCCGCGACCCGTCCCGGTCGGTGTACGACAGGTCGAACCGCTCCGGTTTGTCGAAGTCGAGCTGGACGGTGGCGAGGGTCGACTCCCGGCCGCCGGCGTCGACGATCTGGATGTCGATCTTCGGGCCGTAGAAGGCCGCGTCCCCGGGCGCCTCGACGTACTCCACCCCGGCCAGTGCGCCGCGCAGCAGCTCCTCGGCCCGGGCCCACTGGTCGTCGTCGCCCACGTACTTCTGTCCCGGCCCCCGCAGCGACAGCCGGAAACCGGCCGGGCGGACGCCGAGCGCGGCGTGCGCCTCGCGGATCAGCCGGAGGATCTCGGCGACCTCGTCGCCGACCTGGTCCAGCGCGCAGAAGTTGTGCGCGTCGTTGAGCGAGATGGCCCGCACCCGGGACAGCCCGCCGAGCACCCCGGAGCGCTCCGCACGGTACATCCCACCCAGCTCCGCGATGCGCAGCGGCAGCTCGCGGTAGGAGCGGCCGCGGGCGCGGTAGACAAGGGCGTGGTGCGGGCAGAGCGCCGGGCGGAGCACGAACTCGTCATCGGCGCTGAGCCGCATCGGCGGGAACATGTCGTCGGCGAAGTAGCCGAGGTGCCCGGAGCGCTCGAACAGCTCCCGCTTGCCGAGCGGCGGCGAGTAGACGTGCTGGTAGCCGGCGCGGCGCTCCAGCTCCCGGACGTACTCCTCGACCGCGTGCCGGGCGGCGGCGCCCGCCGGCAGCCAGATCGGCAGCCCGGCGCCGGCCAGCGGGTCGGAGACGAACAGGTCCAGCTCCCGGCCGAGCTTGCGGTGGTCGATCATGTCGCTCTCCTTGATCGGGTACGACCCGGAGGCGATCTGGTCTCCGAACGCCGCGCGGCCCTCGGGGGCGGATCGCCCCGGGGCCTCGTCGACGGAAGTGTCAGTGCGGCGCGCCGGGGTCTCCCGGCGTCGTGGTCAGGGCCGCGCTGTTCATGCGGCGACCGTACGCGCGCGGCACGCGCGCCCGCACCCGGATTTCCGGGCGGTGGAGAGAGGGTGGGCCGCCGGCACGGGACCTGCCGGCGGCCCTCGGCGGCCCGGTCGTCGGAAACGGGGGATCCGACGGTCGTGGGGCCGCGCGCCGACAACGGTACGCCGACGGACGCCGATCCGCCGACCGCAGTGACACCCCGTAACCGGGGACGGGGAAGCGTCGTTGCACCTGGGTGGCCCTGCCGTGTCGGCGGTCACCACCGGCCGGGGCTGTCGACGGTGACGCCGGACACGCCGTCAGGCTCGGTACACACGATCAGCCGGATCCGGCGAGGTGGCAGGCGTGCCCGAACTACTGACTGACGTCGGGTCACCGACGTGGGCCTACCTCGCGCTGCTCGGCCTGCTCGTGGCGGACGCCTTCATCCCGGTGATCCCCACCCAGGTCATCATGATCACCAGTGGCGCCCTCACCGTGTACGGCGGGCTGGACCTGCCGGTGACCATCGCCGTCGGCACGCTCGGCGTCCTCGGCGGGGATCTCGCCTGCTACCTGCTCGGCCGGGTCGCGCCCGACCGACGGGCGCCCCGTCACGCCACACCGAGCCGGACCCGGCGGGTCGCCGGCCGCGTCACCCAGGGTCTGCGCCGGCCCGGTCCGCTGGTCATCCTGCTCTGCCGCTTCGTGCCCGGCGGCCGGATGGCGGCCTGCTTCTCGGCCGGCCGCAGCCGCTACCCGTACCGGCTCTTCCTCCTCTACGAAACGGTCGCCGCGCTGGGCTGGGCGACCTACGGGGCGCTGGTCGGGCACCTCGGCGGGACCGCGCTGACCGAGTCGGCCTGGCGGCTCGCGCTGATCGCCAGTGTGGCGGCGGTCGGCTTCGCCGCGGCCGGCTGGACGATGACCCTGATCAGCGCCCGGCACGCGCGCAGCGGCGAGGAGGCCGGGGAGGTCGCGCTGGCCGGCCGCGAGGTGCCGGTCGACTGACCGTCCGCGCCGGCGGAACGGGCGGGCGCGCGCACCGGTCGCCACCCGCCGGCGACGGCCGCACCCGCGGGGGGACGAGCCCAGTTCCTAGGGGTGGTCCCGGGGATCGATTTCGGTGGCTCGCCCCGATCCGTTTCGGGTGGCTCCGGCGACAGGCTGAGGCATGCCTGGAACCCGGAACGCCGGCCTGCTGGCCCTCGGAGGCATCGCCCTCGCGGCGCTGCTCACGATGATCGGCCATGTCGAGGTGAACGAGAACCTGTCCCCCTGGTCGCTGACGGTCAGCGACTTCGCCGTCTCCGACCGCGGCGGCGTCATCGACGTCGCGATGGTGGTGCTCGCACTCGCCACCGCGGTCCTGCTCCGCGGTCTGCGCCGTACCGGCCTGCCCGGGCCGGCTGTCGGAATCGGCGGCCGACTGGCCGACCTGCTGCTCGGGACGTGGGTGGCGGGCCTAATGCTGGCCGCGGTCGTGCCCACCAACGAGCCCGGTACGCCGATGACGACCGCCGCGTACGTGCACCGGTACGCGTCGGTGGTCGCCTTCCTGGCGCTCCCGGTCGCCGGCTGGCTGCTCGCCCGCCGGGGCGACCTGGCCCGGGTCGCCCGCGGGCTACGCGGCCTGGCGCTGTCCAGCCTGGTGCTGGCGGCGGTGATGGTGTGGTCGGCCTATCCCGGCGACCGGATGCTGATCGGCCTGATCGAGCGCGTACTCATCCTCACCGAGGTGGCGCTGATCGCCGTCGTGGCCGGCACGGTCGCGTGGTCCCGCCGCCCCGCCGAAGAGGCCGATCATGCAGTTGTGGTGCCTGACGTAAGGGGCGAAGTGTCACGTACCGCCCACCACAACTGCATGATCGACGTGAACCTGGGGAAGGTCACTCCAGCTCGTGGAGCATGAGCTGCCGGGCGGCCTCGGTGATCGAGCCGGACAGGCTCGGGTAGATCGTGATCGTCTGGGCCAGCTCGTTGACGGTGAGGTTGTTCTCCACCGCCATGGTGATCGGCAGGATCAGCTCGCTGGCCTTCGGGGCGACCACCACGCCGCCGATCACCTGGCCGCTGGCCGGCCGGCAGAACAGCTTCACGAAGCCGTCGGCGAGGTCGTCCATCTTCGCCCGGGCGTTGCCGGCGAGCGGCAGCATCACCTGCCGGGCCGGGACCTTGCCGGCGTCCACCTCGTCCTGTGAGACGCCGACCGTGGCCAGCTCCGGGTCGGTGAACACGTTCGCGGCGACGGTCCGCAGCCGCAGCGGGCGGACCGCCTCGCCGAGCGCGTGCCACATCGCGATCCGGCCCTGCATGGCAGCGACGCTGGCCAGCGGCAGCACCCCGGTGCAGTCACCGGCGGCGTAGATGCCGGGCACGTTGGTCCGGGACACCCGGTCGACGGTGACGTAGCCGCCGCGGGCCAGCTCGACGCCGTACTCGGCCAGCCCGAGGTTGGCCGTGTTGGGGATGGAACCGACCGCGATCAGGGCGTGCGAGCCGTGCACGACCCGGCCGTCGGAGAGCTGGACCTCGACGCCCGACCCGCTGCGGCGGACCGCGTCCGCGCGGCAGTTGTTGAGGATGCTCATGCCCCGCGCGCGGAACACCCGCTCGATCGCCGACGCCGCGTCGGCGTCCTCGTGCGGCATGACCCGGTCACGGCTGGAGACCAGGGTGACCTCGATCCCCATCGCCAGGTACGCGCTGGCGAACTCGGCGCCGGTCACACCGGAGCCGACCACGATCAGGTGCTCGGGAAGCTCCGGCAGGTTGTAGACCTGGCGCCAGGTGAGGATGCGCTCGCCGTCCGGCAGCGCGGTGGGCAGCTGGCGTGGGGTGGCGCCGGTGGCGACCAGCACGGTGGACGCGTCGATGGTGTATTCCGCCCCGCCGCCGGCCGGGGTGACCACGACCCGGTGGGTGTGACCGAGGGTGTCCTCGCCCAGCCGCGCGCTGCCGGCCACGAAGGTGACTCCGGCCTTGAGCAGCTTGGCGTGGATGTCGGTCGACTGGGCGAGCGCCAGCCGCTTCACCCGCTCGTTCACCGCCCGGGCGTCGACGGTGACCGCCTCCAGCCCGTCGGAGTGCACCCCGAACTCCTCGGTGTCCCGGTAGCCGGTCACCACCTCGGAGCTGGCGATGAAGGTCTTGGACGGCACGCAGTCGGACAGCACGCACGCCCCGCCGGCCCCCTCGGCCTCCACGACGGTGACATCAGCGTCCAGCTGCGCGGCGACCAGAGCCGCCTCGTAGCCGGCCGGCCCCCCGCCGATGATCACGATCCGGCTCACAGCGTTCGCCCTTCGTCGATGCTCACAGTGACTTTCTTATCCCGAACGCGTCCGACACGCACCGTCGTATTCTCCCCCACCCGTCCGCCGGGCTATCGTCATCGCCGTGCGTCATCACGCCGCGTACGGCTCAAACCTGGATCCCGCCCGGATGCGCGCCTACTGTCCGCATTCGCCGATGGTGGGCACCGGCTGGCTGGAGGGCTGGCGGCTGACCTTCGCGGGTGAGGACGTGATCGGCTGGGAGGGCGCGGTGAGCACCGTGGTCGAGTCTCCCGGCGACCGGGTCTTCGTGGCGCTCTACGACATCCACCCCTACGACGCCGCCCAGCTCGACGAGATCGAGGGGGTGACCGCCGGGACCTACCGCCGGCTCACCGTCCGGGTCTCCACCCTCGACGGGGACGTGACCGCGTGGGTCTATGTCTTCGACGGGTACGAGGGCGGGCTGCCGACGTCGTGGTACCTCTCCGAGATCGTGAACGCCGCCGAGAAGGCGGGCGCGCCGGACGACTACGTCACCGAGCTGCGGTCCCGCCCCACCGGCACCGCGTCGGCGTAGCGCGTATCGCACCCGTCCAGTCTGCTACCGCCGCCGGGTGGGCCGCCGGCCGGCCCGGGCCAGGGTCGTCAATCACACACCGGCCGGCGGCACGGTCAGCGACGCGGCGGGCACGACCAGCTCGTACATGTCGGTCCAGCGGGTCTCCTGCAGCCCCACCGAGCGGTAGAGCGAGAGCGGGGTGGTCGGGTTGGTGAGGTCGACGCCCAGCCCGGCCGACGTCCGCCCCTTCTCGGCGTAGCGGCTGAAGGCTCGGCGCAGCAGCGCGGCGCCCACCCCCCGCCGGCGGAACGCGGGCAGCACGGACAGGCTGCGGACGAAGCCCTCGTTCTGATCCAGCGCCTGGTCGGAGGATTGCAGCGCGCCGGCTGCGACCCCGTCCACCTCGGCGACGAACCATTCGTCCCAGGTGGTGCCGTGCTGGGTGATCTTCTTACGCCACTCGGCGAAGCCCAGCGGCTCGTAGTCCGGAGTGTCCCGGAACGCGGTGTCGAAGATGCGGTGGAACTCCCGCAGGTCCACCTCGTCGTCGGGGCGAACCGGGCGGACCGTCACCCCGGGCGGCGGAGGCGGCTCGGCGGGCAGGTCGGCCAGCGAGCGGTCCATCCGGACGTAGCGCTTGGCCAGGGTGAAGCCCGCGTCGTCCAGGCTGCGCTGCCAGTCACGCTCCGGCTCGAACACGGCGCAGCGCACGGTGAGCGCGGGCAGTTCGCGTTCGGCGGCCCGCTCGGCGACCCGGTCGAGCTGGCGGGCCAACAGCGGCTCACGCACCTGGTGGCCGCGTTCGGGGTCGACGTACACCTCCACGAACTCCCGGCCGACGCCCGTGGGGTTGTCGACGACGGCCCAGCCGACCACGTCCCCGTCCGGGTCGAGGGCCAGCCAGGAGTCCCGGGCCGGGTCGACGTACGGGCCGGTCAGCGCGGCCTCGACGTCCTCGGCGTCGAAGTCGGGGTAACCCACGGCGAAGGTGTCCGCGGCGTGCACCACCGCGAGGATCGCCGGGACGTCGTCGAGGGTGGGGCGGCGCGCGCTCCAGCCGGCGGGGAAGGTCACCCGCCGATCCTGGCAGGGGACGGGCGGCCACGCCGCCGATTTTCCCCCGGCACGTCGCACCGCCCGCCGACGGCCACTGTGTGCGGAGGGACGCCCCTGCTCGGCCCGGGGGGACGCGAAGGAGGCCCGCCGGTCAGGCGGCTGGGCCGGAGCGGACGGTCGGGCCCACGTGTGCGCGGGTCGCGGTCAGCAGGTCCAGCAGGTCCGCGCCGTCGACCGGGCCGAGCGCCGCGTACGCGGGCGCCGCCAGCCGGTCGGTGACCGCCTCGGCCCAGAGCCGGCGCCGGACCAGCGGGCCGACCGGTGGGTAGGGCGGCGGCCAGCCGCAGGCCATCGCGCCGGCCTCCCCCTCCGGCCCGGCCAGCACCGCCTCCAGGGGCGTCATCCCACTGGACCGGACGGCGAGCAGGTAGGCGCCGGTGAAATGCTCCCGGAGCCGCCGCAGCGCCGCCGCGGCGCGGGCACCCGGAGTGCGGCCCGGCACCGGCATCGCCCGCCAGGCGGCGAAGAGCGGCATGCCGCTCGCGTCGGCCGCGGCCACCGCGCGTTCCAGCAGCCCGGCGAGTCGGTCGACCCCGGGCACCCCGTCGAGGTGCTGCGAGCCCCACCGGCAGCATTCGGCGAGCGTCGCTGCGGCCACCTCGAACGGCCGGACGGTGCGGGCCGCGCCGTCCCATCCGTCCGCCACGGCGTCCGGCGCGATGAAACCGAGCGCGGCGGCGGCCGTCTCGGCTCGGACGTCGCCGAGCGCGCCCGCGCGGCCGCTCACGTAGAAGGCCCAGCCGGAGATGCCGAGGAGCCGGGCCCGGCGCAGGGTGATCGGGCAGCGGCTGTAGGCGTCGCCGAGGTCGAGCACCAGGGGTTTGCTGGCCGCGGCGACCTGCTCCGGCGTCATCGGCGCCGCCCGCGCGTGCCGGACGAGGCCGGCCGCTCCCGCATCCCACGTCCGTCCATCGACGTCAGTCTGCCTCGTCGCCGTCCGTCCCGGCAGCCCCCTCCTCGGCCTCCAGCGCCTCCACGGCCGCCTCGACCTCGCCGGTGCGCCGTCGGGCCGCGGTGAGCGCCCGTTCCGCCCCGCGGCGGGCCAGCTTCGCCCGGCTCAGCTCCTGCTCGGCGACCGCGCGCCGCCGCTCCAGCTCGGCCAACTCGGTCTCGATCTCGTCGAGTGTGCCGGCGCCGTCGCGCTCGGCCGCCGCCGCGTCCGCCAGCTCCGACTCGGCCCGCTGCTGGTCGGTACGCGCCTTCGTCAGCTCCCGCTCCAACGCCCGGCGCTGCCGCGCCCGCTCGGCCCGGGCCGCCTGTTCGGCGGCCCGCTCGGCCTGGGCGGCCCGATCCGCGGCCCGGTCCGCCGCGCGGCCGTCCGGGGCCCGCTGAGCCGGCGCCCGGTCCCGCCGTGCCGGCCGCTCCGCCGCCTCCTCCTCGTCCTCACCTCCGGTGACCAGACGCAGCTGCGGGCGGGGCACCTCGCCGAACCCGGCGTAGCTGGCCGCCCGGAGCAGTCGCCCGGCCCGGACCTGCTCGGCCACCTCGGTGTCGGACAGCGCCGCGTTGAGGGTCGCCTCGACCTCGGCCAGCGGCAGCTTCCCGGCCGACGGGGCGCCGGCCTCCCCGGCGGCCAGTTTGCGTGCCTCGGCGACCAGCGCGCCGACCACCGCACGCCGTTGCGCGGAGAGCTCCCGCAGCCGCGGGCCACGCAGCTCCCGCTGGGCCGACCGCATCGCCTCGGCGAGCTGTACCAGGTCGGCGACCAGCTCGGGCCGGCGGATGGCCAGCAGGTTCACCAGCCAGGCGGCCACGGTCGGGCGGCGCAGCCGGGCGATCTGCCGGGCGGTCGCGGGGTCGCCGGCCCGGCGGGCCTCGGCGACCGCCTCGTCCCGGGCGGCGACGAACCGGTCCGGTGGCGTGCTGTAGAGCTGCTGTACCAGCTCCGGGGAGGGGTCGGGCATAGCCTCAGGCGTCCAGCCGGGTGCCGGGCTCCAGCCGGTGGTAGTCGGTGTGCGACAACGCCGTGTACTGGCGGTCCAGGACGGCGTACCCGTTGGTGTTGAGCAGCGCGTCGTGCAGCGCGTACGCGCGCCGCGGCGCGACCGCCCGGATGAAGTCGACCACCTCGGAGAACTTCGACCAGGGGGCGTGGATGGGCGCGAAGAGCGTGTCGACCGGGACGTCCGGCACGACCAGCGAGTCCCCCGGGTGGTAGACCACGTCGTTGATCAGGTAGCCGAGGTTCTCCACCACTGGGATGTCCGGGTGGATCACCGCGTGCCGCCCGCCGTACGCGCGAATCGCCACCCCGGCCGCGGTGAACGACTCGCCCGCCTGCACCGGCTGCAACACCTCCGCCGCGTCGCCCAGGGCGGCGGCGAGCGACGCCGGCCCGTGCACCGTGAACGGCCGCCGGTCGAGCTGCCGGGTGACCGCCTCGGCGTTCAGGTGGTCCGGATGCTCGTGCGTGATCAGCACCGCGTCCGCCCCGTCCAGCGCCGCCGGGTCGCTGAACACTCCGGGGTCGATGACCAGCACTCCCCCGTCGTGGTCCACCCGGACGCAGGAGTGGGCGTACTTGGTGAGCTGCATCGTGACTCCTCGATTATCGAATCGTGACGTCCTCAGCGCAGTCTGCCGGAACCGGCGTGCTGGCGCGCCGCGTCCGAGGTATCGCCCACCCGGGGCGTGGAGATGGGAGCGGGGATGGACGGACGGCGAGGACGGCGCCGCGGCGTACCGCTGGCGGCGCTCGGACTGGTGGCGGTGCTGGCGGTCGGCGGATGCGGCGGAGTGGCCGGGCAGTCGGACAGTGGGACCTCGAACGAGGCGCCGGCCGCCGGGGCGGCGGACCGCGACGCGGCGGAGGGCGGCGCGCCAGGCGCGCCAGGCGCTGGCGCGCCCGGTGCCGGTGCGCCGGCCGAGGCCGGCTCGGCGTCGGCGGACCTGCGTGTGGACCAGCGGTCGATCATCTACACCGGAACGATGCTCGTGCGGGTGGACGATGTGGACGCGGCCGCGCGCCGCGCGGTCACCGTGGTCACCGGCGCGGGCGGCTTCGTCGGCGGCGACCAGCGCAGCAGCTCGGACGCGGACGCGCGCGCCGAGTTGCAGCTGCGGGTGCCGGCGGCGCGGTTCACCGGCGTGATCGAGGAGCTGGCGGGGCTGGGCCGGCAGGAACGCCGGGAGATCCAGACCGAGGACGTCACCGAGGAGACGATCGATCTGGACGCGCGGATCGCCACCCAGCGTGCCCGGGTGGAGAGCGGCCGGCGGCTGCTCGCGCGGGCCACCACGATCGGCGATCTGGTGTCGCTGGAGGGCGAGCTGGCCAAGCGGGAGGCCGACCTGGCGTCGCTGGAGGCGAAGAAGCGTCGGCTGGCCGACCTGACCGCGCTCTCCACCATCACGCTCACCCTGGTCGGGTCGGATGTGAGCACGGCGGACGAGGAGACCGAACTCGGCTTCCTGGTCGGGCTGCACGGCGGCTGGAAGGTCTTCCTGGTCTCGATGACCATCATGCTGACCGTCCTGGGCGCGGTGCTGCCCTGGCTGATCGTGTTCGGCGTACCGGTGACGGTGCTGATCGTGGCGCTGCGCCGGCGGCGGAACCGCCGGACCGCGCCGCCGGTCAGCGCGCCGCCGCCAGTGCCCGCAGCGCGGTCTGCACCATGACCCGCACCCCGGCCGGAATGGCGCGCTCGTCCACGTCGAACGAGGCCCGGTGCAGGTCGACGTTGGGCCCGGACCGGCCGACGCCGAGCCGGGCCAGCGCGCCGGGGACGTACTCGAGGTACCAGGAGAAGTCCTCGCCGCCCATGCTCTGCGGGGTCTCGGCGACGCCCTGCGGGCCGAGCGCGGCGGTCGTGGCCGCGGTGAGCACCTGGATGGCCCGCGAGTCGTTGCTGACCGGGGGCCGGCCGCGCAGGTACTCCAGGTCGACGGTGGCGCCGGTCGGGGCGATCACGTCGCGCACCACCTGAGCGACGATCTTCGGCGCCAGCTCCCAGGTGTCGCGGTCCATCACCCGCAGCGTGCCGGCCGCGCACGCCTCGGACGGGATGACGTTGTAGCGGGTGCCGGCCGAGGCGTGGCCGAAGACCAGCAGCAGCCCGCTGTTGGCCGGCACCCGCCGGCTCACCAGCGCGGGCACCTCGGTGACCAGTCGACCGAGCGCGTCGACCAGGTCGACGGTGAGGTGCGGACGGGCGGTGTGCCCGCCGGGGCCGGTCAGCCGGACGGTGACGTTGTCCGCGGCCGCGGTGATCGGCCCGACCCGCAGGCCGACCTGGCCGACCGGCAGGTTGGGGTCGCAGTGCAGCGCGAAGATCTGCACCACGTCGTCCAGGCCGCCGGCCTCGATGACTTCCAGCGAGCCGCAGGGCAGGATCTCCTCCGCCGGCTGGAAGATCAGCCGGACCCGGCCGTCCAGCTCGCCCAGGTCGGCGAGCTGGGCGAGCAGCATCGCGACGCCGAGCATGACGGTGGTGTGCACGTCGTGGCCGCAGGCGTGGCAGACGCCGTCCACCGTGGAGCGGTACGGCACGTCCTTGACGTCGGTGAGCGGCAGCGCGTCGATGTCGGCTCGCAGGGCGATCACCGGGCCGTCCGGGCGGCCGTTGATGTCGCAGAGCACGCCGTTGCCCTTGGGCAGCATCCGCGGGTTCAGCCCGGCCAGGGCGAGTTCGCGGGCGACCAGGGCGGCCGTCTCGAACTCGTTGCCGGACAGCTCCGGGTGCGCGTGGAGGTGGCGACGGGTGGCGATGAGCCCGGGTACGCGGAGGGCGAGCAGGTGGTCCAGCTCGAAGGGCAGGGGGTGGGACCCGGTAGGCGCCTCCGGCCAGGACGACGCCAGCTGGCTGCCGGTCGGCAGCGTCAACGCACTCGTCACGTCGAATTCTCGATCACTAGAGATGGATGGATCTTCGGGAACAGCAGACAGCCTAGACCTCCGCCGGTGACGCTGCGCAACGTCGTTACGGTAGTGATCGGACCGCGCAGCGTCACGAATGCCCTGCTGGGAGCGCTCTGGAATCAGCGGGACAGCAGGTAGATCGCGATCGAACGCCGTCATCTGCCGTCTCACCTCCTACAACGCGTAACCGATTCAGCGGTCACGAATCGAGCGCCCGCACGGGCTCCTCGTTACGAATTGTCGCATTAGTCGGTCTAATGAACTGGCACTCCGCCAATTAGCCGACCACTCTCCGCAACGAACCGGGTACAGACGCTCACACGCACACGTACGGGATGACCGCACATGGTGTCCGTCCCCGTTCACCCGGTCGGGGTACCCGCAAACCTCGCGGGCACACACCACGCCGGTCGGGGCCACGCCGCCCCGGGCGACCCGCGGCGGTACCGGGCGGCGCCGCCGGTACCGTCCCGCGAGTGATCCGGCACCGCGCCGGCCGGGGAACTGTTTCCGACTGTAGCGCTCGACGGACCGCCGATCGAGCAGCTGACCAGCCGAAATACGACGGTCGCCCGACACCGGGCGACCGTCGTGGGAAAGCTGCCGAGAGCGGGCCGATCAGAAGCGGTCGCTGGGCCGGTAGAGGCCCCACACCTCGCGCAGCGTCCCGCACACCTCGCCCACGGTGGCCCGGGCGCGCAGCGCCTCCCGCATCGGATAGAGGACATTCCCGGTGCCGGAGGCGGCGTCGCGCAGCTCGGCCAGGGCCCGCTCGACCGCGCCCGCGTCCCGGGTGCGCCGCAGCTCGACCAGGCGCTGCGCCTGCGCCGCCTCGATCGCCGGGTCGACCCGCAGCGGCTCGTACGGCTCTTCCTCGTCGATCCGGAACCGGTTCAGCCCGACCACCACCCGCTCGCCCGAGTCGATCTCCTGGGCGATCCCGTACGCGGACTGCTCGATCTCCCGCTTCTGGAAGCCGGCCTCGATCGCGTCCACCGCCGAACCGTGGTCGAAGACCCGGTCCATCAGCTCCGTCGCCGCCGCCTCCAGCTCGGCCGTCATCGCCTCGACCACGTACGAGCCGGCGAACGGGTCCACGGTGGCGGTCAGGTCCGTCTCGTACGCGAGCACCTGCTGGGTCCGCAGCGCGAGCCGGGCCGCCTTCTCGGTGGGCAGCGCGATCGCCTCGTCGAAGCTGTTGGTGTGCAGCGACTGGGTGCCGCCGAGCACCGCGGCGAGCCCCTGCACCGCGACCCGGACCAGGTTCACCTCGGGCTGCTGCGCGGTGAGCTGCACCCCCGCGGTCTGGGTGTGGAAGCGCAGCATCATCGACTTCGGGTTCTTGGCGCCGAAGTCGTCACGCATGAGCCGGGACCAGATCCGCCGGGCCGCCCGGAACTTGGCGACCTCCTCCAGCAGGGTCGTCCGGGCCACGAAGAAGAACGACAGCCGGGGGGCGAAGTCGTCCACCGCCAGCCCGGCGGCGAGCGCGGCACGGACGTACTCCACGCCGTTGGCCAGGGTGAACGCGATCTCCTGCGCGGGGGACGCCCCGGCCTCGGCCATGTGGTAACCGGAGATGGAGATGGTGTTCCACTTCGGCACCTCCGCACGGCAGTAGCCGAACGTGTCGGCGACCAGCCGCAGCGAGGGCTTCGGCGGGAAGATGTAGGTGCCCCGGGCGATGTACTCCTTGAGGATGTCGTTCTGGATGGTCCCGTTCAGGGCCGAGCCGGGGACGCCGTTCTCCTCGGCGACCAGCTGGTAGAGCAGGAGCAGCACCGAACCGGGCGCGTTGATGGTCATCGAGGTGGAGACCTTGTCGAGCGGGATGCCGTCGAACAGCAGCCGCATGTCCTCGATGGAGTCGATGGCCACCCCGACCTTGCCCACCTCGCCGTGCGCGATCGGGTCGTCGGAGTCGTACCCCATCTGCGTCGGCAGGTCGAAGGCGACCGATAGGCCCATCGTGCCGGCCCGCAACAGCTGGTGGTAGCGGGCGTTGGACTCGGTGGCGGTGCCGAAGCCGGCGTACTGGCGCATGGTCCACGGGCGGGACGTGTACATGGTGGGGTAGACCCCGCGGGTGTACGGGAACTCGCCCGGGCCGCCCAGCCGGGAGTCCAGGTCCGCCGGAAGATCGGCCGTCGTGTAGACGTCCTTGATCGGAAAACCGGACTCGCTTGACCGCCGTTCGCTCATCACCGGATGGTAGGACGCGGCGCGACCGGGACGGGTGAGGGATACCGCACACTCCGTCCGCGAAGGTCGACACCAGGTGAACGCCCGGGTACGGAAAGTCGACTTCGGTAAACGTCCGACGCGTCGGCTTTCGCATCCGGCGTCGGAACCAGCAAGATAGGGGGGTTGTGTCCCAGCCCCCTCGATATCCCCCGGTGGCTTTTCTGTGACTCAGATCCCGACCTGGAGCGGCGGACCCGTCAGTCCTCCCAACGGGCGTGCGGCACCCGGCACCACCATCGGTGGGCGCTACTCGCTGCGCTCCGCGGTGGGCAACGGCGGCATGGGTACGGTCTGGCGCGCGGCGGACACGCTGCTGCGACGAGACGTGGCGGTGAAGGAGGTCGTCCTCCCGCCGGGGCTGGCCCCCAGCGACCGCGACGCGATGTACGAGCGCACCCTCCGCGAGGCCCGCGCCGCCGCGGCGATCCAGCACCCGGCCGTGGTGCAGGTGTACGACGTGGTCACCGAGGCCGGCCGCCCGTGGATCGTGATGGAGCTGCTGGACGCCCGCAGCCTCGCCGACATGGTGATCGAGGACGGGCCGGTCGCGCCCCGCGCCGTGGCCAAGATCGGTATCGCCCTGCTCGGCGCGCTCGAGGTGGCGCACGCGATCGGCGTGCTGCACCGCGACGTCAAGCCGGCCAACGTGCTGATCTGCTCCGACGGGCGCTGCGTGCTGACCGACTTCGGGGTGGCCCGGATGCCCACCGACGTGCAGCTCACCACGCCCGGGATGGTGCTCGGCTCACCGCACTTCATCTCCCCCGAGCGGGCCATGGGTCAGGACTTCGGCCCGCCGAGCGACCTGTTCTCGCTCGGCGTGACGCTCTACACCGCGGTCGAGGGGCGCCCCCCGTTCGACAAGGGCGACCCGATCGAGACCATGCACGCGGTGGTGGAGGACCCGCCCGCCCCGCCGCAGCGCAGCGGCCCCCTGACCCGGGTCCTGATGGGCCTGCTGGAGAAGGACCCGGCCCGCCGGCTGGACGTGCACACCTCGCGAGCCATGCTCCGCGAGCTGCTGGCCGGGCCGCTGGGCAGCACCGCCACCGCCGTGCACTCGGTGACCGACCCCTACGCGGTGGTCCCGGTGCAGCGGCCGGTCGCTCCGCCGCCGCCGGCCCAGCCGGAGCCGAAGCCCGGCGGGCAGATCGGCGGGCGGGCGATGCTCGCACCCGGCGAGTCGCTGACCGACCGGCTGGCGGCGCTGCGCCGCGGCGAGCGGTCGCAGCCCGCCGGCGCCGACGCCCTAGACGAGACCAGCGCCGACGCGCTGGCCGGCCCCCTGCACACCCCCACCGGCGCGATGTCGGCTCCGGGCCGGACCTACGGCGGCGCCGACGCGACCCAGCGGGTGGACGCCGGCGCCCAGCGGGACGCGACCCAACGGGTCACCTGGGGTGTCCGCCCCGACGCCACCCAGGCGGTCCCCTACCCGGGCTCGCCCGGCGCCACCCAGCGCGTGGGCGGCACCTACGGCGGCGGCCAGTGGTCGGTGCCGGGCAACGGGCAGCCCTGGGCGGCGCCGGCGGGCGGCAACAGCCCCGCCGACCGGGCCCGCCGGGTCGGCGGAGAGCTGGTCCGCACCGTCAAGGGCTGGCCGCGAAAGGTGCAGCTCGCCGCAGCCGGCGGCCTCGCCGTGGTGCTGCTGATCGGCGCGGTCGTCCTGTTCGGCGGCGGTGACGAGCCGCCCGCGACCCCACAGGCCCAACCAACCGCCACCACGCCGGCCGGGCCCGGGATCGAGATGCAGGAGCACTCGGCCCGGGGCATCCAGGTGATGGTGCCGAAGGGCTGGGAGCGGGCGACCGGCGGTCTCTACTACGACTACGTCGACCCGGACGACTCGGGTCGCAAGGTGCGGATCCTCACCGAGAACTTCGGCGGCAGCAGCTCGATGCGCTGGGCCGAGATCGCCGAGGGTGGTCTGAAGAAGGCGAAGTCCTGCCCCAAGCCGTACGCCCAGGTCTCGATGACCGAACAGGAACTGGCCGGCAAGGCGGCCGCCGAGTTCGAATACACCTGCGGCGAGGGCGACACGATGCGACACGGCGTCTGGCGGGGCGTGGTCAGCGGCGGAAAGATCTACTCGTTCTATCTCAGCTCGACCGAGGCGAAGTTCGCCGAGAGCAAGCCGATCTTCGACGAGATGGTCCGGACGTTCAAGCTGACCGCCGCCGGCTGAGCCGGAGGGAACCGTCAGCGATGATCCGCCGGCGTGCTATCAAGAGGCATGCCGGCGGAAACCACTGACATCGACGACATTCGCGAGCAAGCCCGACGCTGGCTCGACGACGACCCGGACCCGGCCACCCGGGCGGAGCTGCAGGCGGTGCTCGACCGGCTGCCGGCGAGCGCCCCGGAGCTGGCCGACCGGTTCGCCGGCCCGCTGACCTTCGGCACCGCCGGGCTGCGCGGCCCGCTGCGCGCCGGCCCGAACGGGATGAACCTGGCGGTGGTCACGCAGGCGGCCGCCGGGCTGGTCGCCTGGCTCGCCGCCCAGGGCGGCACCGGCCCGCTGGTGATCGGGTACGACGCCCGGCACGGCTCCCTGGAGTTCGCCGAGCGGACCGCCCAGGTCGCGACCGGGGCCGGACGGCCGGCGATGCTGCTGCCCCGGCCCCTGCCGACGCCCGTGCTCGCGTACGCCGTCCGGCACCTCGGCGCGGTGGCCGGCGTGATGGTCACCGCCAGCCACAACCCGCCCCAGGACAACGGCTACAAGGTCTACCTCGGCGCGGGGCTGGGCGGTGACACCGGCGCCGGCGCGCAGATCGTTCCCCCGGCCGACGCCGGCATCGAGGCCGCGATCCGGGCGGTCGGCCCGCTGACCGCGGTGCCGCTCGGCCCGCCCGGCCTGGTGCTCGGCGACGACCTGGTCGCCTCGTACGTGGAGCGGGCCGCCGCCGTGATCGCGCCGGACGGATCGCGGGAGCTGGCCGTGGCGTACACGCCACTGCACGGGGTGGGCGCGGCGGTGCTCGCCGCCACCTTCGCCCGGGCCGGCTTTCCGGTGCCGGGAGTGGTGCCGGATCAGGCCGAGCCGGACCCCGCCTTCCCCACCGTCTCCTTCCCCAACCCGGAGGAGCCGGGCGCGATGGACCGGCTGATCGCGCTCGCCGACACCACCGCGGCGGACGTGGCCGTCGCCAACGACCCGGACGCGGACCGCTGCGCCGTCGCCGTCCGGACCGGCGCCGGCTGGCGGATGCTGCGCGGTGACGAGGTGGGGGTGCTCCTCGCCGACCACCTGATGCGCCGCGGGGTGACCGGCCTGTATGCCACCACCATCGTGTCGTCGTCGCTGCTCCGCGCGATGTGCGCCGCCCGGGGCCTGCCCTACGGCGAGACGCTGACCGGGTTCAAGTGGATCGTCCGGGCCGGCGACGGGTCCGTGCCGCTGGTGTTCGGGTACGAGGAGGCGCTCGGCTACTGCGTCGCGCCGGACCTGGTGCGGGACAAGGACGGCATCACCGCCGCCGTGACCGTGGCCGAGCTGGCCGCCGGCCTCAAGGCGCAGGGGCGCACCCTCACCGACCGGCTGGACGAGCTGGCCGCCGAGTTCGGGGTGCACCACACCGACCAGCTGTCGGCACGGGTGGACGACCTGCGGCTGATCGTCGACGCGATGGCCCGGATCCGGGCGGCCACCCCGACCGCCCTGCTCGGGCACCCGGTCACCGCGACCGAGGACCTGCTGCCCGACGCGGACGTGGTGATCCTTCGCAGCGAGACCGCCCGGGTGGTCATCCGCCCGTCCGGCACCGAGCCGAAGCTCAAGGCGTACCTCGAGGTGGTGGAGCCGGTCGCGGACGGCGACGTCGCCGCGGCGCGGCAGCGCGCCGAGGTCGCGATCGCGGCGCTCCGCGCCGAGATCGCCACCGCCCTCAACCTCTGACCCTTTCCCCCGCGATCTTGCACTTTGTGCCCCTGTTTTGCGGCTTCTACACCGTTTGCCGGGGCGGAAACTGCAAGATCGCGGGGGAAATGGGCGGGGTGGGGTTAGCGGCGGGGGCCCAGGGCGGCGTCCACGGCTTGGGCCAGGGCGGCGACGACCAGGCCGACCGACGGGCGGACGACCGAGTCGTCGAGGCTCACGTCGCCGGAGAAGCCGGCGCCGCTGGCGATCTCGGCCAGCCGTTGCCGGGCGTCCTCGGCGGCCGCACCGCTCACCCCGAGCGCGGACTCCATCCGCAGCACGGCGACCAGGGTCGCCAGCGCCGCGGTCCGCTCGTCGGGGGCCACGCCACTGGTGAGCGCGTCGGCCAGCCGGCGCCGGGTGTCCGCCTCCACCGAGGTGTCCACCACGGGGTAGCGGTGCACGTGGATGAAGCCCAGCTCGGTCTCGTCCACGTCCCGGACGACGCCCTGGCTGCACAGGTCGCCCAGGATCCGGTCGCGCAGGCCGTGCCGCAGCCGCTGCACCCAGGAGGACGGGGTGTGCGGGGTGTCGGCGGCGATCTTCGCGAGCACCGCGTCGGCGATGGGCTCACCGGTCGGCGCGGGGTCGACGGCCGCCAGGGTCCCCTCGGTGTACGCGATCCGGCCGGCCAGCGCCAGCTCGATCAGCACCGCGGCGGCCATCCCCAGGTCGAGGCTGATCCGCGGCATGGTCGCCTTGCCGGTTTCGTCGTCGTACGCGAGGAGCAGCAGCTCTTCGGCCAGCGCAACACCAGTCATGGCCCGGAACGGTAGCCGCTGCGCGCACCCCCGCGCACGGACTCGCCGACGCGCGGCGGCCGACCGGACCGATGGGGCCCGATTCACGGAAAGAGGGCCCATTCCGGGTGGAATGGGCCCTCTTTCCGTGAACGCGTGACCCGGCCGGGCTACGGCGCGATGTGGCGCGTGGCGAGCTGCCGGCGGGTGCTCAGAAGCGGGGCATGCCGCCGAACTGGCGGTCGCCGGCGTCACCGAGGCCGGGCACGATGAACATCTTGTCGTTGAGCCGGTCGTCGATCGAGGCGGTGACCAGGCGCATCGGCAGGCCCGAGCGCTCCAGCCGCTCGATCCCGACCGGCGCGGCGAGCACGCAGAGCACGGTCATGTCGGTGCAGCCGCGGTCGGCGAGCAGCCGGCAGCAGTGCTCCAGCGAGCCGCCGGTGGCGAGCATCGGGTCGAGCACCAGCACCGGCCGGCCGGTCAGGTCCCGGGGCAGCGACTCCATGTAGGCGCGCGGCTCGAAGGTCTTCTCGTCGCGGGCCAGACCGACGAAGCCCATCGAGGACTCCGGCAGCAGGCCGAGCGCGGCGTCGGCCATGCCCAGGCCGGCCCGCAGCACCGGCACCAGCAGCGGCGGGTTGGCCAGCCGGGTGCCCTCGGTGCCGGTGACCGGGGTCCGGATCGGGAAGCGCTCGACGGGGAAGGAACGCGCCGCCTCGTACACCAGCATGGTGGTCAGTTCGTGCAGCGCCGCCCGGAACGAGGAGGAGTCGGTGCGCTCGTCCCGCATGGCGGTCAGCCGGGACTGGGCCAGCGGGTGGTCAATGACGTGTACGTCCACGATCGCTCAACCTACCGAACCGACCGGCCCGCCCGTGCGCCGCAGCCGTTCCCGCGACGTCGCTCACCCGACCGGTGGCCGCGGTCACCCTGCCCCGGACGCCGTGACCAAGATCACGGCGCCGGTGGATGCGTAGACTTTCCGGCATGACGGCGACAACGACGTCGGCCCGGTCGGACCTCTCCGAGCTGGGACGATCCGAGACCGCTCTGCGGACCTTCCTGCACGGCCTGCCGGGCGTGGACCAGGTCGGCGCGGAGCAGCGGGCGGCACAGCTCGGCACCCGCAGCATCAAGACCACGGCCAAGGCACAGGCGATCGACCTGGCGATCCGGATGGTCGACCTGACCACGCTCGAGGGCGCGGACACCCCCGGCAAGGTCCGGGCGCTGGCCACCAAGGCCCTGCGCCCCGACCCGGCGGACCCGTCCTGCCCGCACGTGGGCGCCGTCTGCGTCTACCCGGCGATGGTCCCGTACGTCGCGGAGGTGCTGCGCGGAAGCGGCGTGCACCTGGCCAGCGTGGCGACCGCCTTCCCGTCCGGGCAGGCGCCGCTGGAGATCAAGCTCGCCGACACCCGGGCGGCCGTCGCGGCCGGGGCCGACGAGATCGACATGGTGATCAACCGGGGCGCCTTCCTGGCCGGCCGCTACAAGGAGGTCTACGACGAGATCGTGGCCACCAAGGAGGCCTGCGGGGACGCCCACCTCAAGGTGATCCTGGAGACCGGCGAGCTGGCCACGTACGACAACGTGCGGCGGGCCTCCTGGCTGGCCATGCTGGCCGGCGGCGACTTCATCAAGACCTCCACCGGAAAGGTGCCGGTCGCGGCCACCCCGCCGGTGACGCTGGTGATGCTGGAGGCCGTCCGGGACTTCCGTGTCGCGACCGGCCGTCAGGTGGGCGTGAAGCCGGCCGGCGGCATCAAGACCACCAAGGACGCGATCAAGTACCTGGTGATGGTCAACGAGACCGTCGGCGCCGACTGGCTGGACCCGGACTGGTTCCGCTTCGGCGCGTCCAGCCTCCTGAACGACCTGCTCATGCAGCGCACCAAGCTGACGACCGGCGTCTACGCCGGTCCCGACTACTTCACCCTGGACTGAGCGTGATGTTCGAATACGCCCCCGCCCCCGAGTCCCGCTCGGTGGTGGACATCAAGCCCGCGTACGGCCTGTTCATCGACGGAGCGTTTGTCGACCCGCTCGACGGCGGCAGCTTCAAGTCGATCAATCCCGCGTCCGAGGAGGTGCTGGCCGAGGTCGCCGAGGGTGGCGCGCAGGACGTGGACCGCGCGGTCAAGGCCGCCCGGGCCGCGTACGAGAAGGTGTGGGGCCCGATGCCGGGCCGGGACCGGGCCAAGTACCTGTTCCGGATCGCCCGGATCATCCAGGAGCGCTCCCGCGAGCTGGCCGTGCTGGAGTCGCTGGACAACGGCAAGCCGATCAAGGAGTCCCGGGACGTCGACATCCCCCTGGTCGCGGCGCACTTCTTCTACTACGCCGGCTGGGCGGACAAGCTGGAGCACGCCGGGTTCGGCGCCAGCCCCCGGCCGCTCGGCGTGGCCGCGCAGGTCATCCCGTGGAACTTCCCGCTGCTGATGCTGGCCTGGAAGATCGCCCCCGCGCTGGCGGCCGGCAACACGGTGGTGCTGAAGCCGGCCGAGACCACCCCGCTCACCGCGCTGCTCTTCGCCGAGATCTGCCAGCAGGCCGACCTGCCGGCCGGTGTGGTCAACATCGTCACCGGCGCCGGGGAGACCGGCCGCTCGCTGGTCGAGCACCCGGGCGTGGACAAGGTCGCCTTCACCGGGTCGACCGAGGTGGGCCGGGCCATCGCCCGCTCGGTCGCCGGCAGTCGCAAGAAGCTCACCCTGGAGCTGGGCGGCAAGGCCGCCAACATCGTCTTCGACGACGCGCCGATCGACCAGGCGGTCGAGGGCATCGTCAACGGCATCTTCTTCAACCAGGGGCACGTCTGCTGCGCCGGTTCGCGCCTGCTGATCCAGGAGTCGGTCGCCGACCGGGTGCTGGAGTCGCTGAAGCGGCGGATGGCGCAGCTGCGGGTCGGCGACCCGCTGGACAAGAACACCGACATCGGCGCGATCAACTCGGCCGCCCAGCTGGCGCGGATCCGCGAGCTCTCCGACGCCGGCGCCGCCGAGGGCGCCGAGCGCTGGTCGCCCCCGTGCGAGCTGCCCGACCGCGGCTTCTGGTTTGCGCCGACCATCTTCACCGGCGTCACCCAGGCGCACCGGATCGCCCGGGAGGAGATCTTCGGACCGGTGCTCTCGGTGCTCACCTTCCGCACCCCCGCCGAGGCGGTGGAGAAGGCGAACAACACGCCGTACGGGCTGTCGGCCGGGATCTGGACCGACAAGGGTTCCCGGATCCTGTGGATGGCCGACCGGCTGCGCGCCGGCGTGGTCTGGGCCAACACGTTCAACAAGTTCGACCCCACCTCGCCGTTCGGCGGCTACAAGGAGTCGGGCTACGGTCGCGAGGGCGGCCGGCACGGGCTGGAGGCGTACCTCAATGTCTGAGCGGGTCGCGGTACGCAAGACGTACAAGCTCTTCATCGGCGGGAAGTTCCCGCGCAGTGAGTCGGGACGGTCGTACATCGTGCAGTCCGGTGGGGAAGAAACCGCCAACGTGGCACTCGCTTCACGCAAGGACGCGCGCGACGCCGTCGTCGCCGCCCGCGCCGCAGTGAAGGGGTGGGCCGGGGCGACCGCGTACAACCGGGGTCAGATCCTCTACCGGGTCGCGGAGATGCTGGAGGGCCGCCGCGAGCAGTTCATCGCGCTCGGCGTCCCGGCAGACGAGGTCGACGCGGCGATCGACCGCTGGGTCTGGTACGCCGGCTGGTCGGACAAGCTCCCGCAGGTGTACGGCGGCGCCAACCCGGTCGCGGGCCCGTACTTCAACCTCTCGTCGCCGGAACCGACCGGTGTGGTGGCGGTGGTGGCTCCCGAGGCGCCGGCGCTGCTGGGCCTGGTCAGCGTGATCGCCCCGGCGATCGTCACCGGCAACACGGTGGTGGTGGCCGCCTCGCCGTCGCAGCCCCTGGCGGCGATCACCCTGACCGAGGTGCTGGCCACCTCCGACCTGCCGGGCGGGGTGGTCAACGTCCTCACCGGCCGGATCACCGAGACGGCGCCGACCCTGGCCAGCCACATGGACGTCAACGCCATCGACCTGACCGGGGTGACCGACGCCGACCTGGCGACGGACCTGGAGGTCAAGGCCGCGGAGAACCTCAAGCGGGTGCTCCGCCCCGCCCCGGCGGACCACGACTGGTTCGCCGACCCGGGTCTCGGCCGGATGACCACGCTCCTGGAGACGAAGACGGTCTGGCATCCCAAGGGGGTGTGAGTCGTCGTCCCGGCCTCCGGGTTTCCGGGGAGCCCCGCCCCTCCGTCGGTCAAGGTCCGCGCAACATCCCTGATGTAGTGGCCTCCCGGGGCGCGGAGGCCACTACATCCCTGAAGTTGCGCGGATCTTGGGGCTGGGGCGGGGCGCCGGTGGGCCGGCGGGCCTCGGGGGTGCCGGCGGGCGGGCGGGCCGGGCGTCGTGGCTGATCTACTACCGGGGGTAGGATTGAGCCGTGACTCGGCTTGGTGATCTCGAACGTGCGGTGATGGACGTGCTGTGGGACTCGGTCCCGGCCACGTCGGACGGCGTCACCGTGCGCGAGGTGGCCGACGCGCTCGCCGGCCGGGAGCTGGCCTACACCACGGTGATGACGGTGCTGGACCGGCTGGCCGGCAAGGGCATGGTGCAGCGCGAGCGGGAGGGGCGGGCCTGGCGCTACCGGGCCGCGGGGAGCCGCGAGGCGCACATCGCCCAGCTCATGCTCGACGCGCTCGACCTCGGCGGCAGCCGGGACGCCGCGCTGGTGCGCTTCGCCCGCTCGGTCACCGGCACCGAGGCCGACGTGCTCCGCGCCGCCCTCGCGTCCGAGGCGGCCGGCGGCGAGCCGGCCGACCGCGGCGGCGACTCGTTGACCGGCCGGATCGAGGCGCCGGCGACCGACCAGGTCGCGCGCCCGACCGCCGCCGACGAGGCAGCGGACCGGTAGGGCCGCGGCCATGGCGTACGCCCTGCACTTCGCCCTGACGATCCTGGCCTGCTGGCTCACCGCCAAGGTGCTTGCCCGGTCGACCTGGACGTGGCGCAGCCCACGCGTCGCCATCGTCTGCTGGCAGGCGGTCGGGCTCGCGCTCGGCCTCTCCGCGATGGGCCTGCCGATCGCGCTCGGGCTCAACGGTTACGGCCTGCCGACCGGCAGCGCGATCGTCGCCCTCTCCGCCGACCTGCTGGACGACGCGCTCCCCACCTGGCTGGGCGTGCTGCACCTGGCCGGGGTCGGCATTGGGTTCGGCATCGGCGCGGTGCTGCTGACCACGACCGTACGCAGCATCCACGGCGCGCTCCGTGCCCAGCGTCGCCACCGCGACCTGCTCGCGCTGGTGGCCCGGGACGACCCCGCCGCCCCCGGCGCGCTGGTGCTCGACCACCCGAGCGCGGCCGCGTACTGCCTGCCCGGGGTGAAGCCGCGCGTGGTGGTCAGCGCGGGCACGCTGAGCCTGCTGGACCGGGCCGAGCTGGCCGCGGTGCTCACCCACGAGCGGGCGCACGCGCAGGAGCGGCACGACCTGGTGCTGCTGCCCTTCACCGCGCTGTGCCGGGCGCTGCCCTGGGTCCGCTGGGTCCGGCGGGCGCACGAGCGCGTCGCTCTCCTGGTCGAGATGCGCGCCGACGACAAGGCTCGCGAGTTGCACGCCGAGGCCCCGCTGGCGGGTGCGCTGCGCCGCTTCGCCGCCGCCGGCAACCGGATCACGCCGGCGGGCGCCCTCGGCATCGGCGACCGCGACCTGGACGTCCGGGTGCAGCGGCTGATGGTCGCCGACCGGCCGCCGCGGCTGATCGGCGCCACCGCGTTGGCCGTCGCGTCCATGCTGGTCACGCTCCCGGTCTCGCTCTTCCTGAGCTGACCTGACGCGCACCGCCCGCGCCGGCGCAGCACCCCCACAACTACTACGTTTCGTCGTAACATTTACTACGACGCGGCGTAGTAGCTATGCGTAGATAACCTACGTGTAGGCTTGCTACGAAAAGCGAGCCAACCGTTGGAGAGCCGGCCATGGACACCCTGCTCCTCGCCCGACTTCAGTTCGCCACCAC
The DNA here is from genome assembly GCF_027497215.1 of Micromonospora sp. WMMD812. Classification (NCBI taxonomy): domain Bacteria; kingdom Bacillati; phylum Actinomycetota; class Actinomycetes; order Micromonosporales; family Micromonosporaceae; genus Micromonospora; species Micromonospora sp. WMMD812. The sequence goes on from NZ_CP114904.1 coordinate 3,850,812, forward strand.
CACCTCGATCCACTTCCTCTTCGTGGTCGTCACGCTCGGCCTGGTCACCCTGCTGGTCGGGCTCCAGACCGCGTGGGTGCTCACCGGCAACCCGAAGTACGAGCGGCTGACCCGGTTCTGGGGCCAGCTCTACGTGATCAACTACGTGCTCGGCATCGCCACCGGCATCGTGATGGAGTTCCAGTTCGGGCTGAACTGGAGCGGCCTGTCCCGCTACGTCGGCAACGTCTTCGGGGCGCCCCTCGCGATCGAGACGCTGGTGGCCTTCTTCCTGGAGTCCACCTTCCTCGGCATGTGGATCTTCGGTTGGCACCGACTGCGGCGCGGTGTGCACCTCGCGCTGCTCTGGGGTGTGGCCCTCACCGCGTACGCGTCGGCCTTCTGGATCATGGTGGCCAACTCCTGGCTGCAGAACCCGGTCGGCTACGAGGTACGCGACGGCGTCGCCCACCTCACCGACTTCCCGGCGCTGCTCACCAACCCCAGCCTCGGCATGGCCTTCGGCCACGTGGTCTCGGCGGCGCTGCTGGTCGGCGGCATGCTGATGGCCGCGGTCAGCGCCGGTCACCTGATCCGGCGCACCCCCGACCACGCGCTGCACCGCACCTCGCTGCGGATCGGCGTGGTCACGGCCACACTGGCGATCACCCTGGTGCAGGGCTTCGGCTACGCCCAGTTCGGCCCGGTCGGCGCCGTGCAGCCCACCAAGTTCGGCAACGGTGACGACGCCCAGGCGGTGATCGCCGAGTGGACCACCCGGTTCGGTCCCGGCGACTACACGCCGCCGGTGCTCGCCAACGTCGGGCTCGGCTTCATGATCCTGATCGGCACCGGCCTGGGCCTGCTCTGGCTGCTGCTTCCGCTGCTCTGGCGAGACTGGATGATCCGGCTGCGGTTCCCGCTCTGGCTGCTCCTGCTGGCCCTGCCGCTGCCGTTCGTCGCGGTCATCCTCGGCTGGATCTCCCGGGAGGTCGGGCGGCAGCCCTGGGTCGCGTACGGCCTGCTCCCGGTCGACCAGGCGGTCTCCCCCGTCGGCGCGCCGGTGATGCTCGCCTCACTGATCGGCTTCAGTCTGCTGCTCGGCACCCTCGCCGTCACCAACTGGGTGCTGCTCGCCCGGCACGCCGCCCGGGGCGCGCAGGACCCGGCCCTCGGCCGGCCGCCGGGCCGGGCCGCCGACCCCCACCCCGCCGCACCCGCCTTCGCCTGAGGAGCCGAGACGTGGAACTCGCCTGGTACGCCCTGCTCGGCCTCTTCTTCGCCACCTACCTGGTGCTCGGCGGCTACGACTACGGCGTCGGCCTGCTGCTGGCCCGCAACTCCGAGCCCGGCCGCCGCCGCGCGACACTCAACGCCGTCGGCCCCTTCTTCCTCGGCAACGAGGTCTGGCTGGTGGCGGCCGTCGGCATCCTGTTCGGCGCCTTTCCACTCCTGGAGGGCGAACTGCTCTCCGGGTTCTACCCGGCCGTGCTCGGCGCGCTCGCCGGAGTGGTCCTGGTGACCGCCGGGGTGCAGCTACGCAGCCGCCCCGGCGCCGAGCGGGTCCGGGCCCGGTGGGACCGGGTGGTGGTCGTCGGCAGCGCGCTCGCCGCACTCGGCTGGGGCGCCCTGCTCGGCGGGCTGCTCCAGGGCCTGCCGCTGCACGCCGACGGGCACGTCACCGGGCTGACCCACCTGTTCACCCCGTTCGTGGCCGCCTCCGGACTGGCCATGCTGGCCCTGGTGGCGGTGCACGGGGCGACCTTCCTCACCCTCCGGCTGCCGGCCGCCGACGCCGCCGCGGTCGGCCGGGTGGCCCGTCGGCTGCTCCCGGTGGCGCTCGCCGCCGTCGCCGTGGTCACCGTCGCGGGCCTGCTCTCCGATCGGGTACGCGCCGCCGCGCACCGGCCGGTGGCCGGCGTACTGCTGCCGGTGGCGCTGGTGGTGGCGCTGCTGGCGGCCCGCGCGGCGCTCGCCCGGCGGCGGCCGGGTTTGGCCTTCGCCGCCACCGGCGTGGCCCTGGCCCTTCCGGTGGCGCTGGTCGGCGCGACCCTCTGGCCCTACGTGCTGGTCTCCACCGTCGACGCCGGCGCGTCCCTCACCGTGGCCGACGCCGCGGCCAGCGAGCCCACTCTGCGCCTGCTGGGCTGGCTCGCGCTGCCGCTCCTTCCGGCCCTACTAGGCTTTCAGCTGATGTGCTGGTGGGTGTTCCGGGGACGGACCGACGGCAGGGCACCGGTGTACTGGTGAACCGACGCCCGTTCGACCCGCGTCTGCTGCGTCGGGTCCCCGCGGCCCGCCGCGACCTCGCCGTGCTCGCGATCCTCGGGGTGGTCGCCGCGGCGCTGGTCGTCGCGCAGGCCACCGCGCTCGCCACGCTGCTCGCCATCGCGATCGACGGTCGGCTGGACCGGCCCGCCCTGGCCGGCTTCGTGGCCACGGTGGGCGCCCGGGCCCTGCTCGTCTGGGCGCAGGGCACGGTGTCCGCCCGGATCGCCGCGACCGTCAAGGCCGCGCTGCGCGCTGACCTGCTCGCCGCGGTCGGCCGGCACGGGCCGGGCTGGGTCGCCGGTCAGCGGGCCGGTCAGCTTGCCACGCTGGCCGGGCGCGGATTGGACGCGCTGGACGCCTACTTCACCGGCTACCTGCCGCAGCTGGTGCTCAGCGTCACCGTCCCGCTGGCCGTGCTGGCCCGCATCGGCCTCGCCGACTGGAGCTCGGCGGTGATCATCGCGCTGACCCTGCCGCTGATCCCGATCTTCGGAGCGCTGCTCGGCTGGCAGGCGCAGGCCGCGACCGAGCGTCAGTGGCGACGGCTGTCCCTGCTCGGCGGCCACTTCGTGGACATGGTCGCCGGGCTGCCCACACTGCGGGCCTTCGGCCGCGCCCGGGCGCAGGTCGAGGTGGTCCGCCGGATGGCCGACGGGCACCGGGTCGCCACCATGCGGACGCTGCGCATCGCGTTCCTCTCCGCCCTGGTGCTGGAGCTGGTCGCCACCCTCTCGGTGGCGCTGGTGGCGGTGCCGGTCGGCATCCGGCTGCTCGGCGGCGGCCTCACCCTCTCCACGGCGCTGCTGGTGCTCCTGCTCACCCCGGAGGCGTACCTGCCGCTGCGGGCGGCCGGAAGCCGGTTCCACGCCAGCATGGAGGGCCTCACCGCGCTCAACGACGCGTTCGAGGTGGAGGCCGGTGCGCCCACCCGCCCGGCTGAACGAGAGGCCGGCCCGGTGCCCGACGGGCGGGGCGAGATCCGGTTCGAGTCGGTGACCGTGGCGTACGACCGCACGACGGCCCTGCGCGACGTGACGCTGACCGTCCGGCCGGGCGAGCGGATCGCGATCATCGGGCCGAGCGGCGCCGGCAAGAGCACCCTGCTCGGTCTGCTCCTCGGCTTCGTGACCCCGACCGGCGGCCGGGTGACCGTGGACGGCGTCGACCTGGCCGACGCCGACCTGGACGCGTGGCGCCGGCAGCTCGCCTGGGTGCCGCAGCGCGCGCACCTCTTCGCCGCCTCACTGGCCGACAACATCCGGCTCGGCGCCCCGGACACCCCGGACGTCGCGCTCGCCGCCGCGACGCGTGACGCCGCCCTGGATGAGGTGGTCGCCGGGCTGCCCGACGGGCTGGCCACCGTCCTCGGCGAACGCGGGCACGGTCTGTCCAGCGGGCAGCGGCAGCGGGTCGCGCTGGCCCGGGCGTTCCTCCGGGACGCCCCGGTGGTGCTGCTGGACGAGCCGACCGCCCGGCTGGACAGCGCGTCCGAGGCGATGGTGCTGGCCTCGACCCGGCGTCTGGTGGCCGGTCGGACCGCGCTGCTCGTCGCGCACCGGCCGGCGCTCCTGGAGGACGCCGACCGGATCCTGCGGATCGAGGACGGCCGGGTCACCGAACTGACCCCGGCGCCGACCGGGAAGGCGGCCCGATGAGCGCCACGCCACGCGTCACCGCGGCCGAGCGCGCCGTGCTGCGGCTGGCCCGGCCGTACCTCGGCCGGCTGGCCGGCGCCGGGTTGCTCGCCGCCGCCACCGAGTTCGCCGGGCTGGCCCTCATGGCGACCGCGACCTGGCTGCTGATGAGCGCCGCCGGGCAGCCGCCGCTGGACCGGCTCACCGTGGCCATCGTCGCCGTCCGGGCGCTGGCGATCGGCCGCGGCGTGTTCCGCTACAGCGAACGGCTGGCCGGGCACGACGCCGTCCTTCGGATGATCACCGACGTGCGGGCCCGGGTCTTCGCCACCCTCGCCGCCCGGCGGGCCGCGCCGCCTCGTTCCGGGGACGCGTTGAGCCGCCTGGTCTCCGACGTCGAGGCGGTCCAGGACCTGCTGCTGCGGGTGCTCGTGCCGGCATCGGCGGCGCTGCTCGTCAGCGTGGTCGCGGTGGGGGGCGCCGCCCTGATCTCGCCGCCGGCCGCCGGCGCGCTCGCCGTCGGGCTGCTGGTCGCCGGGCTGGCGCTGCCGGCGCTGGCCACGGCGCTGACCCGGCGCAGCGCCGCCGAGCTGGCGCCCCTGCGCGGAGCGCTGGCCGCCGACGCGATCGACCTGACCCACGGCGCCGCCGACCTCGCCGCGTTCGGGGCGACCGGGTCGGCGCTGCGCGCCACGACCGGGCGCGCCCAGCGACTGGCCCGCCTGGAACGGCGGCTCGCCGCCGCGGGCTTCGCGGTCGACGCGGCCGGCACCCTCGTCGCCGGCCTCACGGCCGGCGCGGTGGTGCTGGTCGCGCTGGCGGCGGACGTGCGCGGGGTGCTGGTCGGCGTGCTGGCGGTCGGCACCCTGGCCGCGGTCGAGATCGCGCTGGCGGTGGTCGGCGCGGCCCGGCAGTGGACCCAGCTCCGGGCCGGCCTCGACCGGGTGGCCGCCCTGCTCGGGGACGCGGCCGCGGCGCCCTCCCGACCGACGACGCCGGAGGCCGGTCAGCCGGCGCCCGGTGCCGGGCCGGCCGAGCCCGCGGGCGGGCCACCCGCGCAGGAGCCGGAGCCGGCGGCACTCACGGCGCTGGCCGGGGCCAAGCGGGCGGAGCCCGGGGTCACGCCGGCGGGACTGCGGGACGTGCGCTTCGACGAGGTGACCGTCCGGTACCGGGCGGGTGCCGCGCCGGCCCTCGACCGGGTCAGCCTCGACCTGCCGGCGGGCCGGCGGGTCGCGGTGGTCGGCCCGAGCGGCGCGGGCAAGAGCACGCTGGCCGGCGTCCTGACCGGCGCGGTGCGCCCGTCGACCGGGCGGGTCACGGTGGACGGGCGGGACCTCACGACGTACGCCGAGGACGAACTGCCCCGGGCGGTCGGCGGGCTGCTCGCCGAGGCGTACGTCTTCCACGCCACGGTCCGGGAGAACCTGCTGCTCGGCCGCCCCACCGCCGGCGAGGGCGAGCTGACCGCCGCGACCGCCACGGCCGGGCTGCTGGACTGGGTACGCGCCCAGCCCGCCGGGTGGGACACCGTGGTCGGTGAGGAGGGCGGGCAGCTCTCCGGCGGGCAGCGGCAGCGGCTGGCGCTGGCCCGGGCGCTGCTGGCCGCGCCGCCCGTTCTGGTGCTCGACGAACCCACCGAGGGGCTGGACCCGGCCGCCGCCGACGCCGTGCTGGCCTCGGTGCTGGCCGCGACGCCGGCCGGTCACTCCGTTCTGCTGATCAGCCACCGGCTGAGCGGGCTCGCCGGGCTCGACGAGATCGTCGTCCTCGACGCGGGGCGGGTGACGCAACGGGGCCGGCACGACGAGCTGGTCGCCGTCCCCGGCTGGTACCGGGACCAGTGGCTGCTCCAGGAGGCGGCCGAACGCGGGTACCTGGCCCTCGCCCCCTGACCGGTCTCCGGGGCGGCCCAGGGTTCTCCCGGACGACGCGCGGCCCACCGGCGTGGCAGGGTGGGGCCATGCCGCGCTGCGACGACGTGTTGGTCGAGGACCGCCTGCGGGAGCTGAGCGTGCGGCTTCGCGGGCCCGCCCGGTTGAAGTCCGACCTGCTCACCGAGGCCCGGCACGGGCTGCTCGACGCCGTCGAGGCGTACCGCGCGAGCGGGTTGCCGGCGGCGGAGGCCGAGCGGCGCGCGGTGGCCGAGTTCGGCAGCCCGGCGCAGCTGCTGCCGGCCTGGCAGGCCGAGCTCGCGGTGGGGGCGCTGCGCGGGTTGTCGGTGCGGGTGCTCGCGCTCGCCGCGTTCCTGACCGTCGCCGGCGACCTCACCTGGCGGGGGTCCAGCTGGAGCAGCGACGGTCCGCACCCGCCGGCCGGCTACCACCTGCTCTCGCAGTCGGTGAACGGCATCTGGCTCGGCGCGCTCGCGCTGTCCGTCGCCGGGCTGCTGCTGGTCACGCTGGCCGCCCGGTCGGCCCACCCGGCCGGCGCCGTGCTCGCCCGGCTGGTCGGCGCCGCGCTGACCGGTCTGCTCGCGCTCGGCGTGCTGGCCGGCGCCGCGCTCTTCGGCTGGTCGATCGGGCTCTGGGACGCCGCGCTCACCTGGCCACCGATGATCGTCGGCATGGTCGTGGTCGGCGCCGGCTACGCGTGGGTCGGCAGGGCCGCCCGTGCCTGGCTGCTCGCGACCCTGACCCCCGGCAGGCCGGTACCGGCCGGGCGTTGACGGGCCGGCGTCGGGCTCAGGCGGTGGCGGGCGGGGCGCCGGGGTCGAGGAACCGACCGACGGTCGAGCTGAACTCGCGCCACCCGGCCCGCTCCCCGGCCAGCGCCCGGCGCCCGGCGTCGGTGAGCTCGTACGTCCGTCGCTCGCGGCCGCTGACCGTGCTCCACGTGCTGACCACGTGCCCGGCCCGCTCCAGCCGGCGCAGGGCGGGGTAGATGGTGCCGGTCGGCAGGTCGAGGTTGCCGTCGCTGCGGGCCCGCAGCGCCTCGATGATCGCGTAGCCGTGCAGCGCTTCGCCCTCCAGGACCGCGAGGAGCAGGGCGTCGAGGTGACCGTGCAACGCCTGAGCCTTCATACGTAGCAACGCTACTTGTCCACCGACCGGACCGCCAGCGGGGTGCGGGCATCGGCGTTCCGGAGGGGCCCACTAGGGTATGTGCCCAGAGTCACTTGCCGGCCCGACGCCGGCGGGTGGGCAACCCGAAGCACACGGAGGTCAGCGTGGCCCGCCAGTCGCCTCAACGGCCCGACGCCGACGAGCCCGAGCTCGACGACACCGCCGACCCGGTCGAGCCGGAGGACGCCGACACCGACCAGGAGTCGGTGGCCGCCGACCGCTCGCTCTGGGAGGAGGTCGGGATCGACCCGGTGGAGATCGCCCTGCCCTCGGGCACCGGCTTCACCCTGCGGGCGTACCGGCCGGCTCGGGAGCTCACGCCGACCGACGTCACCGAGCGCGACCAGGACGACCCGTTCCTCGCCCGCCGCCAGGTCATCGAGGAGGAGGACGACGAGACCGTCGTGATCCTCGACGAGGACGTGGCCGAGGAGTTCGCCGAGAGCGACGAGGAGAAGGAGCGCCGCCGCGCGGACGCCGACACCGACGAGGAGGAGGCCGCCGAGGAGGCCGACGACGAGGAGGTGCCCGCCTTCCTCAGCCACCGCGGCCGGCTGCTGCTCTTCAAGACCCCGGAGTCGCTGGTCAGTTTCATCCGATCCGGTGCGCCCAACGACCTGTCTCAACTGGACGGTTGGCGGGAACTGTCCGAACGGGTGGAACCGGCCGACATCGCCCCGCTGGACGAGGACACCTACGAGCTCGACCTGGTGGTGGAGAACCTCCGCGGCGGTCACGACACGTGGGATCCCACGCTGCTGATCGAGGCTGGCGAGGTCGCTCGTGACATCTCGTACGCCCTGCGGCTACCCGCCGTGCTCGACATGCTCTCCGCCGGGTCCAGCCTGGACGACCTGGACGAGGCGCTGCGGGCCACCGTCAACGGCGGGATCAGCGGTTTCATGGGCCGACGGCGGCTGAAGAAAATCGGGGCACAAACCGCAAGTCTCGGTTGGCGCACCATTGTCGGCAAGATCTCTGCGGTCGTGGACTGGCGCGACTGACCCGTACCGGGGAGCATCAGTCTCTGGCACAGAGGAAAGACCTGTCCCGGGAGGAGGACGACGCCGTGGCGCTCGTGCGCGTGTACTGCGGTCTGGCCTCGGCGGATCCGGCGGACCGACCGGCCTCGGCCGGCTCGACGCTGACGTCAGCTGTGGTCGACGACGCAGGCCGTCTGCTGCATGTCTGCGAGATCGGCGACGAGCCGGCCGGCTACGCCCGGCTGGTCGCGCTGCTCGTGGAGCGGTCGGGCGGGCCGAGCGGTGCGGCAATCGCCGCCGACAGTGACGACCACACGGTCACGTCACTGCTCAGCGCGGCCGGGCGTCCGCTGGCCATCGCCGACGACGACTCGGTCGACGACTTCGCCGAGCGGTTCGCCGACGACGACTCGCTGGAGGAGATGCAGTCGCCGCCGGCCGAGCGGCGCGCCGTCGGCCTGGCCCGAGCGCTGCAGGCCGGTGCGCTCTCCGCGGTCACCCTGCCCGCCCCCCGGGATCTCGCCGGCTACAAGCAGGTCCTCGCCGCGCACGCCGCGCTCGCCAGCGGCCGGCACTCCGCCGCCGTGGCGCTGCGCGAGGTGCTCCGCGAGCTCTACCCGGCCGCCCTGCGCGCATACCCGGACCCGGCCGAGCCGATCCCGCTGGCCGTGCTCGACGCGCTGCCCGAGCCGGGCATGCTCGCCGGCACCACCGCCCGCGGGCGGGAGGTCGCGGTCGCCGCGGACGCCATCGCCGCGCACCTCACCGCTGACGGCCTCGCCGACGCCGAGGAGATCGACGAGGCGGTCACCGCCCTGCGGGTCGCCATCTCCGAGACCCCCCGCCGCGCCACTGTGAACCGGGCGCTCACGTCCGCCGTCGCCGAGACCGTGCGGCAGGCCGTCGCATCGGTGCGGGCCTGCGACGCGGGCTGCGACGCGCTGGTGGGCGCGCTCAGGGCCCGGGTCACCACACCCGTGCCCGCCGCCGCCCCGGCGCCGGGCCGTCGGGCCGCCGCCCGCCGGGGCGAGCCGGTCGGCGATGTGCCCGGCCTGTCGAGCACCGGCACCGGCCTGCGCGCCGTCCGGCCCACGTCCGCCGCGCCGGCCCCGACCTCCGGTGGCCGCCGCAGCCGGCCAGAGCCCGTCTCCGCCGGCAGCCCGCCGCCCGCCCCGCGACCGCTCGGCCCGCCGCCGGTCGCGCCCGCGCCGGTCACCCCACCGCCGGTCGCGCCCGCGCCGATGACTCCGGCAGCGATGGCCGGCCCGCCGGTGTCCGCTCCGCCCGGGTGGGCCGAGCCGACGCCGACCCGGGTCGACGCGCTCACCAACCGGCCGGTCTCCGCCCCGCCGCCCCCGCCGCCGGGGATCACCCCGATCGCACCGGCGCAGCGCGGCACCGTGCCGCCCGCCGAGGCGGGCGAGCCGTTCCGGCCCACGCTGACCACCGCCGCCATCAACAGCGCCCGCGCCGAGCGCCAGCGCACGGTGATCCCGCCCCGGCCCAAGACCAACGGGGACACTCCCACCGGCGGGTTCAGCGCCACCGACCTGAGCATTCCGGTGCCCGCTCCCCGACCCGACCAGGAATCCGCCGCGCCCGGCTCCCGGGCCAACTGGCCGCTGGTCAACAACCCCGAGGACCCGGGCGACAGCTCAGCGAACAACCCGGTCGCCTACCCCTACGGCGGCGGTCGCGGCATCGACGCACCCACCGACCCGGGTACGGGAGAGGGTCGGGTCACCCCGCCGTGGCTCGCCGACGACCTGCCCCAGGAGCCGCCGATGCTGCGGCTGGTCGAGCCGCCGCCGCTGGCCGACCGGGCGCTGCGCGACAGCGTCACCCCGCCGAGCGACCCACAGTTGGAGACGCCACCGCTGCGGCTGGTGGACCGTCCCGACGCCGGCCGGCTGGTGGACCGTCCCGAGGCCGGCCGCAACGGCAGGTCTGCCCGCTCCGAGCGGCCGGCCGCCGAGCACCGGCCGCCACCCCCGGTCGAGCACCGACCGCCGCCGGTCGCGGACGAGGGCGGCGACGGCGACCTGCTGATCTTCGCTCAGGCGAAGTCCGCGTGGTTCGTCGGGCACAACGACGAGGTGGACCTGGACTGGTCGACCACGGCCGACACCGGATGGCAGGCGGCCGAGCAGGCTGCCCGCCCGGCGGTGGGCGCGGAGACCTCGGCCGGGCTGCCCAAGCGGGTGCCGCAGGCCAACCTGGTTCCGGGTTCACCACTGCGTGAGGAGCGTCCACTGCGGATAGTGCGGGACGCGGCGAGCCTCGCCGAGAACACCACCGGCTACTTCCGCGGCTGGCGCCGTGGACAGGAGATCGGCGGTTTTGCGGTGGGTGGTCGCCCCGGGCGGGAGGCCGCGGGCGGCTGGGACTTCAGCCGCGACCACGGCGAACGGGACGACGACCGGGAGTACGAGTACCGCTCGGCCGGCTACCGGTCCTGACCGGCGACACGCGACAGTCATCTGAGCCCCCTGCCCCGACCCGGTGAACCGGGTGGGGCAGGGGGCTCAGTGTTGTGCGGCTTTCCGGGCGCCGAGGGTCACCGTGGACGGTGGACGAAGGGTCGCGTGATGCCCGGGTGCGGACCATGACCGCGGCAGGCCGTCCTGGACGGGGTCAGCGGCACCCGGGCAGCGACGAACGCCCGGTGGCGGCCGAAGCCGCACCGGGCGTGTCGACGGCGTCGGTCAGGCCGGCGCGACCGCGCGGGAGCGACGCATGGTCAGCACGTACTCGACGAGCGAGATCAGCACGTGCTTGGTCGACTCCCGGTTCCGGGCGTCGCAGGCCACCACCGGCACGTCGCTCGAGATCGCCAGCGCGTCCCGGACGTCCTGCGGGTCGTGGTACTGCATCCCGTCGAAGCAGTTGATGGCCACCAGGTACGGCAGCCGCCGATGCTCGAAGAAGTCGATCGCCGCGAAGCAGTCGGCCAGCCGGCGGGTGTCCACCAGAACGACCGCGCCGATGGCGCCCCGCACCAGCTCGTCCCACATGAACCAGAACCGGGTCTGACCCGGCGTACCGAACAGGTACAGGATCAGGTCACGGTCGATCGTGATACGACCGAAGTCCATGGCCACCGTGGTCGTCGCCTTGCCCGGCACCTGCCGGGTATCGTCGACGCCCACGCCGGCGGAGGTCATGATGGCCTCGGTGGTCAGCGGCGTGATCTCCGAGACCGAGCCGACCAGCGTCGTCTTGCCGACGCCGAATCCACCCGCGATAACGATCTTCGCCGACGTCACGCGCCCGCTCGGGTTCGGCGGGCGGTGCGACATGTCAGAGCCTGCGAAGTCCACTCAGCACCCTCTCCAGCAGTTCAGTGCCCACCGCGTCGTTCGAGTCGTCCAGGATGGTCGGCTCGTGGACCGCGACCAGGCCGTCCGTCGCCATGTCGGCGATGAGCACCCGGGCCACACCTAGCGGGAGCTGCATCCGCGCCGCGATCTCGGCAAGCGACTGCACGCGTCCGTCACACAGCGCGGCGATGTACTGGTGCTCGCGGCCCTGGCCGCCGTTGCCATTGGCAGCGGCCCGGCCGCGCACCGTCGTCTCGACGAGCGCCTCCAGCGCGATGTCGAGTCGGGGGCGGGTACGACCACGGGTCACGGCGTATGGACGGACCAACGCTCCCGTCGGTTCGTCACGATCGGCCATGCCGCTCACCTCCTTCGTACCCGGCACCGGCTCCACGTGGTGGAGCCCATCGTGTCGTCGTTGCTGCCCCGTTGACCGTGGTCAGCAGGGTGTCAACCCAGCATTCCCGCGGCTGCGCGCGGCTGCGGGGTCAACGCGTCGCCCACCCGGTCCACGAGCAGCGCCATCTCGTAGCCGACCTGCCCGACGTCGGAGCTGCGGGCGGCCAGCACCGCGAACGACGAGCCGTCCGAGATGGACATCAGGAACAGGAAGCCATTGTCCATCTCCACGACCGTCTGCAACACCGCGCCTCCCTCGAAGCAGCGGGCCGCGCCCTGGGTCAGGCTGACCAGGCCGGACGCGATCGCTGCCAACTGGTCGGCCCGGTCACGCGGGAGGTCCCGTGACGACGCGAGCAGCAGGCCGTCCGCCGAGACGGCAACCGCGTGCGCGACACCGGGCACCCGGTCGGCGAAGTTGGCGAGCAGCCAACCGAGATCCTGCGTAGTAGTCATCCTTCTTGCTCCTTCTGCCCGCTCCCGGCCACCGGGCCTGAGTCAGACTGCGAGGATTGCTTCCCTCCCGGAGTCGCCTCCGGGCTGGTCGGGTTGCTCTCCGAGGGGTTGGTACGCCCCCGTTGCACGCCCCGATGGTAGGCCGAGAGCAGGCCACGGACGCCCTCCGGCGTACGCCGCTGGACGGACGCGGTGGGCTTCTCCACCGCACCCGGCACGAGCTGCGCCATCGGGGTGCGCTTCGGCAGACCCGTCGAGGTGGTCCCCTGCACCGACACCTCGCTGGCCGCCGAGGCGGCCCGCCACCCGTCGTCGGCAACGGTCTGCCAGCCGTTGGTCTGCTGCTGAGGCCTGCGGGTGGGCAAACTCTCCGCGATCGTGGGGCGGTTGCCCCCGTTCACGGTCGACCCGTTCTCCCGCGGCGTCCCTCCGGTTGTCGGAGTTTCTGCCATCGGTGCGTTACCTGTCGTCCCGGGTGGTGTCTTCTGGACGGCCCGACCGGTGGCGTCGACAGCGGCGAACTGCTGCGTCGGTGCACCGTTGGCCGCCGCCTGCTGCGCGGCGGTCGCCGCTCGCTGTGCGGCGGCTGCCGCCTGCGGTGCGGCGGTCGCCGCCTGCTGCGGGGCGTTGGCCGACTGCGGCGCGGCGTTGGCCGCCTCTTCGGGCCCGGGCCGCCGGGTGCGGAACCAGGCCGACTCGAGCTCCCGGAAGATCGGCAGCTCCATCGTCTCGTCCGCGTACCGCTGCTTCTGGGCCTGCTGCGGCGGCGTCGGCCGGCTCTGCGCCTGCGGCGCGGCCGGGGTCGGCGCGGGGGCCGGCATCGGCGCGGCGGACGGCTGGCCCTCCGCACCGGGCCGCTGCACCCGCGGCAACTCGGTCGTCATGTCCAGGGCCGCGGCGAGGCGCTCGGGCACCGGCGGCGTCGCCGTGTCCCGGTCGGCGCCGGCGACCGGCGGCCAGGCCGGCGGCGCGGCGGCACTCGACGCCGGCCGGGACTGCGCCGGGTTTACCGGCTCCGCGTACGGCTGACCGGCGGGCGGCGCCGAGTACGGCTGACCCGCCGGCGGCGCCGAGTACGGCTGACCCGCCGGCGGCGCCGAGTACGGCGTCCCCGAGTACGGCGTCCCGGAGACGGGCGGCGCCGAGTAGGGCTGCGCCGAGACCGGCGGGCCGGCGTACGGCGAGGCCGAAGTCGGCGGTCCGGCGTACGGCGAGGCCGAAGTCGGCGGTCCGGCGTACGGCGAGGCTGAGGTCGGCGCGCCGTACGGGGAGGCCGACGTCGGCGGGCCAGCGTACGGGGCGGCCGACGTCGGCGCGCCGTACGGCGACGCGGACACGGGCGGGCCGGAGAACGGCTGCGCGGAGATCGGCGAGCCCGAGACCGGGCCGCCCGAGACCGGCGGCGAGTACGGGCCCGCCTCCGGGCTGCTCGGCAGCTGCCGCGGAATCGCCGGCTGCTGGCCGGTGCCCGGGTCGGCGTCGCCGGCCCGCCGCTGCGGCAGCGGGTCGGTCGACTGGCCGTTGGTGCGCGGGGCGAACGGACCAGCGCCGTTGGCTGCCGCGCTGGCGCCGGTCAGGTCCGACCAGGCCGGCATGCCTCGCACGGCACCGGCGGACGCCGGGGTGCCCGCGCCGTTGCGCGACGCCGGGTCGAACGGTCGGCCGCCCAGGGTCACCTGGTTACCGGACTCGCTCTGGCGGGCGCCGAGCGCGGGCAGCGCGCCGAAGGCCGGCGCGGGCCCGGTCGAGGGCGGGGCGCCGGCCCCGGCGGGCAGCGCCGGCGGCTGCTGCACCCGACCGGCGAGCGCCCGGGGCACGAGGACCGACGTGGGGAGCGTGACGTCCGCCACGGTCCCGCGATCGGCGCCGGGACGCAGCTCGACGCGGACGCCGTGCCGGGCGGCAAGGCGGGCCACCACGACCAGGCCCATCATCCGGGAAACGGCCACGTCCACCTGCGGTGGCGTTGCCAGCCGCTCGTTGAGCTCGTGAAGCTGGTCGACGCTGATCCCGATGCCGCGGTCCTCGACGTAGAGGGAGGCGCGGTCGCCGACCCGGCGGGCCTCGACCATCACCTGGGAGTCCGGCGGCGAGAACGCGGTGGCGTTGTCGAACAGCTCGGCGACCAGGTGCACCAAGTCGTTGACCGCGTGCGCGGCGATCTCGATGTCCCGGTCGATGATGCCGAACTCGATGCGGGTGTAGTGCTCGACCTCGGACTGGGCGGCACGCAGCACGTCGATCAGCGCGGCCGGCTCCCGCTGGACGCGGGTGGAGTCGGCGCCGGCGAGCACCAGCAGGTTCTCGTCGTTGCGTCGCATCCGGGTGGCCAGGTGGTCGAGCTGGAACAGCTCGGCCAGGCGGTCCGGGTCCTCTTCGCCGCGCTCCAGCCGGTCGAGGTGCCCGATCAGGCGGTCGACCAGGATCTGCGAGCGGCGGGCCAGGTTGACGAACATTGTCGCGACGGAGGCGCGCAGGGCGGCCTGCTCGGCGGCCGTGCGGACGGCCTCCAGGTGGACCGCGTTGAACGCCTCGGTCACCTGGCCGAACTCGTCCTTGCTGCGCACCGGCAGCGGCTCGGCGATCTGGTTGGCGAGCTGCGCCGGGGAGAGCTGGCCGGTGACCTGCGGGTCACGCAGCCGGGCCACGGCCTGCGGCAGGCCGTACTGCGCCACGGAGAGCGCGCCCTGACGCAGGTCGCGCAGCGAGCGGGCCATCGAGCGGGCGACCAGGTAGGCGAAGAGGATGGCCAGCAGCAGCATGCTGAGCAGCAGGCCGGTCTCCAGGAACACCTGCGTCTGCACGCCGGACCGGAGGTCGTCGGCCTGCCGGACCACGTCGCGGTCGAGCTTCGACTCCACCGTACGGATCAGCTTGGCGTTCGCGACCATCGCCGAGTCCCACTGGTCAGGCCCGAACGGCGCGTTCGCCATGCTGCCGCTGGTGTTGCCGTTCATCCAGCCGATGTAGGTCTCGGCCTCACGGCGGTCGCCGCCGGCGACAGTCTGGTCGTGGAAGCGGGCCTCTTCGTCGTTGGCCACCGCCTTGAAGCTCTGCACAGCCTGGTCCTGGCCGGTGCCGCTGGCGATGTACTCGGTGCGCAGGGCCGGGGTGAGCTGCTTCTGCGCCAGCGCCCGGTGCACGACGACCCGGCGCAGGGAGAGGAACTCCTTCTCCCGGGCCACCGCGGCCGCGGCGCGCATCCGGTCGCTCAGGTCGTTGTCGCCGGCGAGCTGGGTGGACGAGTCGCGGATGGCGAGCAGGTCGCTGATCAGACCCTCGTACGACTGTGTCGCGTCCGTCGGCCGCGGCTTGCCGTTGTAGACCTGGCTGCGGAAGCCGGGCAGGTCGGTCAGGCTGGCGTCGATCTTGTCGAGCAGCGTCTCCATGCTGTCCGGCAGGTCTTCAAGGTCCGCCCGCTGCTGGAGATAGGGGGCCTTCGACTGGTCAACCCGGGAGTTGACCCGCCGGTACGCCTCCTGGTACTGCGCTCTGGTCTGCACCTCCTGCGCGCTGAGCAACAGCACGGCCGTCGTCCGCTCGTCCTGCAGGGTGTCGATCAGATCACCCGCATAGCCGGAGAGGTTGGCCAGGTTGCCGGCCCGGTTGGCATTGTTGAGCGTCTCCAGGTGGCTCACCAGACCGCTGGTGCCCACCACGACCGTGGCAATGGTCGGCACGATCATGATGAGACCGAGCTTGGACCAGATCGGCATGTCCCGGAGCCGGCTGGCCGGCCGGCGCAGCCGCGACAGGAAGGAGCCCGCCGTCATTGGCCGTTTGCTCACGTCACCGCCCTCGCGATTACAGCTTCCGCGCGTTGCCCCGGGCAACGCCCAGCGACCGACCCGGCGGGTCGGACCCCCGAGATTCCATCACGCCGCTCCTCAAAGAGAAAGCCCAGGTTGGTCACCGCCGATGGTGTGATGAGATGTTGATGCGATTTGATAGCAGTCCGTCTGGCCGGAGTCACTAAAAGTAATGAATCATCCGCACCGTGTCGTCCTGCTCGCCGGCCCGTCCGGCTCCGGAAAGTCGTATATAGCGGAGCGAACCGGTCTTCCGGTGCTCTGTCTGGACGACTTCTACAAGGACGGTGATGACCCTACGTTGCCGCGACGAAACGGCCAGGTCGACTGGGAATCACCCCTGTCCTGGGACGCGGAGTCGGCCGTCGAAACCATTGCGCGGCTGGCTCGCGAGGGTCGGGCCGAAGTGCCGGTTTATGCGATGGGCGCGGACCGCCGGGTGTCCACCCGGCCATTTGACATAGCCGGTTCGCCACTTTTTGTGGCCGAAGGGATCTTCGCCGCCGAGATCGTCGCGGAGTGCCGGCGACGAGGGCTGCTCGCCGGGGCGTACGCCCTGCGCCGGCCGCGCGGTGCGACCTTCGTCCGCCGGCTCGCCCGCGACCTGTCCGAGCAGCGCA
Organism: Micromonospora sp. WMMD812; assembly: GCF_027497215.1. Lineage (NCBI taxonomy): Bacteria > Bacillati > Actinomycetota > Actinomycetes > Micromonosporales > Micromonosporaceae > Micromonospora > Micromonospora sp. WMMD812. The sequence continues at coordinate 3,867,348 of NZ_CP114904.1, forward strand.
AGGGGCCGCGGGTGCTGGTCCGGCGCGGGCTCATGCTGCTCCGCGCCGAGCCGACGGTGCTGCGCCGACAGACCGGGCTGGGCGCGGAGGCGGCCCGGGGTCGGGAGGTGCTGCGCCGGGTGGCCGGCCTGCTCGCCGGCCACCCGCACCACACCGATCAGTCGAGCAACAGCTCGGCGTAGGCCGGCTTGATCACCTCGTCGATGATCCGCAGCCGCTCGTCGAACGGGATGAAGGCGCTCTTCATCGCGTTGATCGTGAGCCATCGCAGCTCGGCCCAGCCGTAGCCGAACGCGTCCACCAGGAGCGCCATCTCCCGGGACATGGACGTGCCGCTCATCAGCCGGTTGTCGGTGTTCACCGTCACCCGGAAGCGCAGGTCCCGCAGCAGCCCGATCGGGTGGTCGGCGATCGACGAGGCGGCGCCGGTCTGCACGTTCGACGACGGGCAGAGCTCCAGCGGGATCCGCTTGTCCCGCACGTACGCGGCCAGCCGGCCGAGCACCGGCTCGGGCCCGGTCGTGATGTCGTCCACGATCCGCACCCCGTGGCCGAGCCGGTCCGCGCCACACCACTGGATCGCCTGCCAGATCGACGGGAGCCCGAAGGCCTCGCCGGCGTGAATGGTGAAGTGGAAGTTCTCCCGCTGCAGGTACTCGAAGGCGTCCAAATGCCGGGTCGGCGGGAAGCCCGCCTCCGCGCCGGCGATGTCGAAGCCGACCACGCCCGCGTCCCGGTGCCGGACGGCCAGCTCGGCGATCTCCTGGGAACGCGCGGCGTGCCGCATCGCGGTGAGCAGCGTGCCGACCCGGATCGGAGCGCCGGCCGCGGCGGCCAGGGCACTGCCCTCGGCGAACCCGGCGAGCACCGCCTCGACCACCTCGTCGAGGCTCAGGTCCTGCTCCAGGTGCTGCTCCGGGGCGAACCGCACCTCGGCGTAGACCACCCCGTCGGCGGCCAGGTCGAGCGCGCACTCCGCGGCGACCCGGCGCAGCGCGGGCGCGGTCTGCATCACGGCGACGGTGTGCGCGAACGTCTCCAGGTAACGCTCCAGGGAACCCGAGTCGGCCGCCTCGACGAACCAGCGCCCGAGCGCGTCGGGATCCGTCGTCGGCAGCTCGTGCCCCACCGCCGCGGCGAGCTCGACGATCGTCGCCGGCCGCAGGCCACCGTCCAGGTGATCGTGCAGCAGCGCCTTCGGGACCTTGACGATGTCCTCGTACCGGATAGTCGCGACCATGCTCAGACCCTAGTCAGCGAGCGCCGACACCGCGCCGGGGACGTCACCGGCGCCACCCGTACACCCGCTCCCTGTCATCACCCATCGGATCGTCGACCGCCTCTCCGCCGAGGCCCGGCCACCCCGCGGAGGTGGTGCCAGCACCACCATCAACCGTCGTGTGCGCACCATCGAAGCGCCACCGTGATCCGCCTACCGTCGAGGTGACGGGGTGACGAGGCGGAGGCGGCCATGGAGACCACGGTGGCGAGGGGGCACCGGCGGCCCGGCCCGGCCGACGCCGGTGGGGACGACGAGCCGGCGAGCATCGCGGTCCAGGCGGCACGGGACCTCGGGCACCTGGCGGCCGGGGTGCCGGTCGCGTCCACCGGCCTGCTGCTCGCCGTCGCCACCCTCGCCGCCGCCGCGCTGAGCGTGGTCGGCATCGGCCTGCCGCTGCTCGACCGGGCGCTGGCCCGGTCCCGGGAGGTGCTGGACCGGCAACGCCGCCGGGTGCCGGGCGACCCGGTGCCCTCGCCGTACCGACCCGCGACCGGTCTGCTCCTGGCCCGGTTGCCGGTCCGGCTGGCCGACCCGGCGACCTACCGGGACCTCGTCTTCCAGCTCACCTACCTCCCGCTCACGGTGGCCGGGTTGCTGCTGCCCGCCGCGTGCTGGCTCGTCGCGCTGCCGGGGCTCGCCCAGCCGGCGCTGCACGGGATCCGGCCCGGCCTGGTCGGCGCGTACCTCGGCATCCCGATCGCCACTCCCGGGACGGCCTGGCTGGTCGCCCTCGCCGCGCTGCCACTCGCGGCGAGCGCGTGCGTGCTGCCCCGCGGGCTGGTCCGGCTGGACGACCGGTTGACCCGGGCGCTGCTCGGCCGCGACGCCCGCGCAACGGACGGGCACCCGCTCGAGCCTGGCCGCGCGCGGGCGGGTACGGACCGGCCGGCTCGCGCCGTGGCCTACGGTGGTGCGGATGGGGCGGCGGTACGGACGGTTGTCGTCGAGGGCACGCTGCCACTTCTCGACCCGGGCCCGACCCGCATCGACCGTGCCGACCACCGCGCGACCCGCGGTGCTGACCTGTCTGGACGCCTGACATGGACGCCCGCATCCTCGACCGGCTGCGCTGCCCGGTCTGTGGCGAGCCGCTGACCGAGGCGAGCGCCGGCACGGCTCTCGCGCTGCGCTGCCCGCGCCGGCACAGCTTCGACGTGGCCCGCCAGGGCTACGTCAACCTGCTCGCCGGCCGCGCGCCGCACGTCGGCGACACCGCCGAGATGGTGGCCGCACGGGCCGACTTCCTGGCCGCCGGGCACTACGACCTGATCTCGGACGCGCTGGCCGACGTGGCGGCGACCGTGACGCCGCCGGTCGGCGCACCGCTCGCCGGCGCGGTGGCCGTGGGTGCGCCGCTCGGCGGGGCGTACCCCCTGGTGGTGGACGCCGGAGCCGGGACGGGCCGGCACCTCGCCGCGGTGCTGGCGGCGCTGCCGGACGCCGCCGGTCTGGCGCTGGACGTGTCGAAGCCGGCGCTGCGCCGGGCCGCCCGGGCCCACCCGCGGGCGGCGGCGGCGCTGGCCGACACCTGGCAGCGGCTGCCGCTCGCCGACGGCGCGGCGGACCTGCTGCTGAACGTCTTCGCGCCGCGCAACGGCCCGGAGTTCCACCGGGTGCTGCAGCCGGCCGGCGCGCTGCTCGTGGTCACCCCCGCCGAGGACCACCTCGCCGAGCTGGTCGGCCCGCTCGGGCTGCTCCGGGTCGATCCGGCCAAGGAGGACCGCGTGGCCGGCAGCCTGGGCGCGTACTTCACCCGGGCGGACGTCGCGGTGCACCGGCGCCAGCTGGCGCTCACCGGGCCGGAGGTGGCCACGCTGGTCGGCATGGGTCCGAGCGCCTGGCACACAGACCCGGCCGGGCTGGCGACCCGCATCGCCGCGCTGGCCGAGCCGGTCCGGGTCACGGCGGCGGTCCGGCTCGCCGTCTGGCGGCCCAGCCCGCGCTGAGCGCCGGCCGGCGCGGCCGGGTCCGTGGCTCAGGTCGAGAGGTCGACCTCTTCCCAGCCGGGGGGCTCGTCGTGGTACGGCCCGCGCAGGATCACCGCCCACTCCAGCGCCCACCGCCGCTGGCCGATCGCGTTCGCGTCGACCAGGCCGGGCGGAATGTGGCCGTGCCGCTCCGTCTCCAGGTACGCCCAGTCGAGGCAGTAGTGCAGGTCGAGCAGGGCGGCCGCGTCGGCGGGGTGCTGCGGCGCGGCGAGGATCCGGGACCGCCACTGGCCGAAGGTCTCCCCGCTGGCGATGTGCGGCATCCGCTCCACCAGCCGCTCGTCGACGGGCAGCGTCGGGTCGAGCACCTTGGTCAGGCCGAGCACCCAGGCGAGCGAGAAGAGCGCGTCGTGGTGCAGCACGAAGGAGCGGTGGTCGCCCTTGCTGCCGGTGACGAACTGCCACTCCGGTGGGGTCACCATGTCGACGAGGTGTGAGGTGAGCAGCCAGCTCATCGCGGCCTGCGGCGGCATCCCGAAGCAGCGCGCCAGGATGAGGTGCAGCACGGCGATCCGTGCCTCGATCTCCGTCCTGGGACGCAACTCGATCTGGTCGCCAGGCTCCCAGACCAGCGGGAACTGCGGCGGCGGCAGCGGCAGGCCCAGCCGGGACAGCTCGTCCAGGCTCGCCTCACGCACCTCACGTGGGTCGGGGGCAGGTACGGTCACGGCGATTCCCTTGCTCACGACGGCTCAGCGCCGGTTGTCCCCCCTGGCCAGGGAGGATAGCCGCCCGAGGTGACGGGCACCACGCCGCCCCGCCCGCACCGGATCAGCCGATCCGCTCGATCACCAGCGGAGGGGTGGCCGGGGCGGTCGACGAGACGCTTACCGCGCTCGCGGCCTCGGCCAGCGCCGCCGGCAGCCGGTCGGCCTGCTCGGCACGCAGCTCGTAGAGGGGCTCGCCGGCCCGCACCGGGTCACCCGGTCGCTTGTGCAGCAGCACCCCGGCCGGAACGCTGACCGGGTCCTCCTTGCGGGCCCGACCGGCGCCGAGCCGCCAGGCGGCCACCCCCATCGCGTACGCGTCGATCGACTCCACGAAGCCGTCGACCGGCGCGGTCACCACCTCGACCTCGGCGGCGGTCGGCATCGGCGCGTCCGGGTCGCCGCCCTGGGCGCGGATCATCGCGCGCCAGCTGTCCATCGCCCGGCCGTCGCGGAGCGCCGCCTCCGGGTCGGCGTCCGGAAGGCCGGCCGCGTCGAGCATCTCGCGGGCCAGGGCGAGGGTCAGCTCGACCACGTCGGCGGGGCCGCCGCCGGCCAGCACCTCGACCGACTCGGTGACCTCCACCCCGTTGCCGATGGCCCGGCCGAGCGGGGTGGACATGTCGGTGAGCAGGGCGACCGTCCGCACACCGTGCGCCCCGCCCAGCTCGACCATGGTGCGGGCCAGCTCCCGGGCGTGCTCGACGGACTTCATGAACGCGCCCGAGCCGACCTTCACGTCGAGCACCAGCGCCCCGGTGCCCTCGGCGATCTTCTTGCTCATGATCGAGCTGGCGATCAGCGGGATCGCCTCGACGGTGCCGGTCACGTCGCGCAGCGCGTACAGCTTGCGGTCGGCGGGGGCGAGGCCGGTGCCGGCGGCGCAGATCACCGCGCCGACATCGCGGAGTTGGCCGATGAACTCGTCGTTGCTGAGCGCGGCCCGCCAGCCGGGGATCGACTCGAGCTTGTCCAGCGTGCCCCCGGTGTGCCCGAGACCGCGACCGCTCAGCTGCGGCACGGCGGCGCCGCAGGCGGCCACCAGCGGCGTGAGCGGCAACGTGATCTTGTCACCGACCCCGCCGGTGGAGTGCTTGTCGACCGTCGGCCGGTCGACAGCCGACAGGTCCAGCCGCTCGCCGCTGGCGATCATCGCGGCGGTCCACCGGGCGATCTCCGGACCGGTCATGCCGTTCAGCAGGATCGCCATGGCCAGCGCCGACATCTGCTCGTCGGCGACCGCCCCCCGGGTGTACGCGTCCACCACCCAGTCGATCTGCGCGTCCGACAGCACGCCGCCGTCCCGCTTGGTCCGAATGACGTCAACCGCGGTAAAAGAACTCATCAGAAGATCATTTCCTCGTCGTATGGCAACAGCTGCTCTCGGACCGCGCCCAACACCTGACTCCCGCCGACCGTGACCGACCCGCGGTCCCCGCCCGGAACGGCCGGGGCCGACCGCCCGGCGGAGGGATCAAGCCTGACCGCCCGGAGCCGGGCGCGGTCGGCCCCCGGCCTGAAGCCCAGCCACTCGGAAGCTCAGCCGTCCTCAAGAGCCGGACCAGCGAACCGGGATCTCCATCGGTGGCTCACCCTCGCCGGCCCAGAAGATGGTGCCCGACGCGTCGACCACGACCACCCGGGGCGTCCGGGCCAGTCCCCAGGTGATCGCCTCCGCCGGGTCGTCCCAGCTCGGCCCCTCCTCCAGCACACCGGTCTCGGCGTCCGCGTCGTCCCCGGCGGACCGTTCCCAGTACGCCGTCCAGACCTGCTGGCCGGCGGAGAGGTCCGGATGCACGAAGACGGTGCCGCGCCCCCGCCAGGCGGCCAGCCGCTCCGGCACCACCGGCAGTGGGGTCTCGCCGACCACGGCGTCCAGGTCCTCCACGCCGAACGCGTGCGGCAGCAGCTCGGCCATCCGCAGGGGGCGGCCCTTGGTCTCGATCAGGCACTCCGGGCCGCCGTTCTCCCAGAGCAGCTGACGGCACCGGCCGCAGGGCATCAGCGGCTCACCGGTCGCGTCGACGCAGGAGAGCGCGACCAGCCGGCCACCGCCGGTGGCGTGCAGCGAGGAAACCACGCCGCACTCCGCGCAGAGCACCACGCCATACGCGGCGTTCTCCACGTTGCAGCCGACCACCACCCGGCCGTCGTCGACCAGCGCGGCCGCGCCGACCGGAAACTTCGAGTAGGGGGCGTACGCGTGCCGCATCACCTCGGTGGCGGCGGCCCGCAGGCGGGTCCAGTCGATCTCCATGTGGTGCTCCCCCGGGTCAGCCCTTGATGTACGGCTTGCCGTCCGCGGCCGGTGCCCGGACCCTACCGACCAGGCCGGCCACCGCGAGAATGGTCGCCAGGTAGGGCAGCATGGCCAGGAACTGGCTGGGGATCACACTGTTGATGGCGCCGAGGTACGTGGCGAGCTGGTCGGCGAAGCCGAAGAAGAGCGCGGCGAGCAGCGCACCCGTCGGGTTCCACCGGCCGAAGATCAGCGCGGCCAGCGCGATGAAGCCCTTGCCGCCGATCATGTTCTTGGTGAACGAGTAGAGCGCCAGCGTGTAGGAGGCGCCACCGATGCCCGCGACGACTCCGGCCAGCAGCACGTTGCGGTAGCGCAGCCCGAGCACCCGGACGCCGAGGGTGTCGGCGGCGATCGGGTGCTCACCGACCGAGCGAGTCCGCAGACCCCACCGGGTGCGGAACAGCCCGAGATGGATCACCAGCACCAGGAGCAGGCCGAGGTAGAGGAAAATGTTCCCCCGGAACAGCGCCGGCCCGAGCACCGGGATGTCCTTGAGCAGCGGGATTTCCCAGTTGCTGAACCGCGGCGCGCTGTTGTACTTCTCCGCGTCGGTCTGCATCAGCCGCTCGTAGAGGAAGCCGGTGACGCCCACCGCGAGCAGGTTCAGCACGATCCCCATGACGGTCTGGTCGACCAGGTAGCGGATGGAGAAGACGGCCAGCAGCAGCGAGATGACCGCGCCGCCGATCGCCGCGGCGACCAGGCCGACCCAGACGCTGCCGGAGATGCTGCCGAAGAGTGCGCCGCTGAACGCGCCCATCAGCAGCTGCCCCTCGATGGCCACGTTGACCACACCGGACCGTTCACAGAGGACGCCCGCGAGCGCGCCGAAGATCAGCGGCAGGGCCAGGATGAACGTGCCCCGGATGATGTTGACCAGCGGCATGAAGTTTTGCCCGGTCGGGGCCGCGGAGACCTGCCAGCAGAGGAACGAGAGCACGAAGCCGACCAGCCCGACGCCGAGCACGGTGAGGAACCAGCGCTTCGGCAGCCCGGCGAGCAGCGCCGCGCCGGCGGCGGCCGCGATCGCCCCGAAGAGGATCGCGCCGACCGTGCCGTTGATCTCCAGGGCGGCGCCGGCGGCGTCCTCGCTGAGCGTGAAACGGGCCTGCTGGTCGGTGGCGAGCGCGCCGAACAGCACCGTGGCCAGCAGGCCGAGCGCCAGCAGCACGAGGCCGGCCTTGCGGCTGCGGGTCCAGAAGCCCTCGTCGACCGGGGCGACCGCGACGTCGGGGACAGCCATGGTGGACATGAGTTACCAGCCCTTCGCCAGGCTCGTCTGCAACCGGGCGGCCCGTGCGGCCCGGAGCTGGAAGATCGCCTTCACCAGGGCCGGCGCGGCGATGAAGATGACGATCAGCGCCTGGAGCACGGTGACCAGCTCCAGCGAGATCCCGGAGTACGACTGCATCCGGTTGCCGCCGGCCTGGAGCGCGCCGAAGAGCAGCGCGGCGATCGCGACACCCCACGGCTTCAGGCGGCCGAGCAGCGCGACCAGGATTCCGTCGAAGCCGATCTGCGCCACCACCAGCGGCGTGAGCGCGCTGGCGGTCGAGCCGAGCACCATGTTCGAGCCACCCAGGCCGGCCAGGATCCCGGCGAACACCATGATCAGGACGAACGTCCGGGTGACGCTGATGCCGGCGGTGCGGGCGGCGTCCGGGTTGGCGCCCACGGCCCGCAGCTCGAAGCCGAGGGTGGAGCGGTTGAGCAGCCACGCCACCGCCCAGGTGGCCAGCACGGCGAGCAGGATGCCGGCGTGCACCCGGAGGTTGTCGCCGAGTAGCCGGGGCAGCTGGGCCGAGGAGTCCACGGCCTTGCTGATCGCGTCGGTACGGGTCGGGTCCTGCACGCCGTTCTGCACGATGAGCCAGGTCAGGAAGTACGTGGCGACGTAGTTGAGCATGATCGTGATGATCACCTCGTGGGCGCCGGTACGCGCCTTGAGGATGCCGGGCACGAAGCCCCAGATCGCGCCGCCGAGCGCGCCGGCGAGCACCGCGACGAGCAGGTGCAGGCCGGGCGGGAGCGGCAGCAGGAAGCCGGCGAGGGCGGCCAGGATCACGCCGATGGTGGCCTGTCCCTGGGCGCCGATGTTGAACAGGCCGCCGCGGAAGGCCAGCGCCACCGACAGGCCGGTGAAGACCAGCGGCGCGGTGTAGGTGAGCGTCTCGGAGATCGGCGCGAGCACCGCCTCCCAGCCGTTGTTGCCGTTCAGCCAGCCGGAGAATGTCTCCGGGTCGAAGACCGCGCCCTTGAACAGGTTCGCGTACGCCTCGCTGACCAGGGTCCAGCTGGAGTCGAGGGCGTCGCGCGGGCGGGCGGTGATGTACGAGTAGGTGGACAGGACGTCCGGATCCGAGATGATCATCAGGATCCCGCCGACCACGATCGCGAGCACCAGCGACAGCAGGGTGACCGTGAAGGTGTTCGCCGCCCAGAGGTTGTCCAGGAACAGCCGGCCCAGCGTGGGCTTGGCCTCCGGGGCGCCGCCCTGGGGCCGGGTGGCCGGCTCGGCCTGCGGGGTGGTCGCCGGCTCGGCCCGCTCGGTGTTCCCGAGCGCGTCGTGCGCCGCCTGCGCCTCGGTCGCCGGGTCCTTGTCCGGGGAGCCCGACTGCGGGTTGTCGCTCATGCCTCTTCCTCGCTGCCAGGGCCCTCGGCGTCCGGTGTACCACCCTCCGTCGCCGTCGTACGGCCGGCCTGCTCGGCCGCCGCCTCCGGGCTGATGCCGGCCATCAGCAGGCCGATCTCCTCGCGGGGGGTGTCCGGGCCCACGATGCCGATGATCCGGCCGCGGTACATGACCGCGATCCGGTCGGCCAACCCGATCACCTCGTCCAGTTCGCTGGAGACGACCAGGACGGCGGTGCCGATGTCGCGCTCGTGGATGACCCGGCTGTGGATGAACTCGATCGACCCGACGTCCACGCCGCGGGTCGGCTGGGCGGCGATGAAGAGCTTCAGCGGCCGGGACAGCTCCCGGGCCACGATCACCTTCTGCTGGTTACCGCCGGAGAGGGTGCCCACCGGCGCGTCGGCCGACGAGGTGCGGACGTCGAACTGCGCGATCCGCTCCTTCGCCGAGGCGGCGATGGCGTCCGGCTTGAGCGCGAGTCCCTTGCCGAACGGTGGCCGGTCGTAGATGTCCAGCACCAGGTTCTCGGCGACGCTGAACTCCTTGACCAACCCGTCGACGCTGCGGTCCTCCGGCACGTAGCCGACGCCGGCCCGGAGCACCTTCTTGGTCGACCAACCGTCGATCTGGTCGCCGTCGAGGGTGACCGAACCGGCGAGCACCGGGCGCAGGCCCATGACCGCCTCGATCAGCTCGGTCTGACCGTTGCCCTGCACGCCCGCCACGCCGAGCACCTCGCCGGCGTGCACGGTCAGGTCGACGCCGTCGACCGCGCGGATCTGCCGGTCGTCGTCGACGACCAGCCCGGCGACCTCGAGCACCGGACGGTCGGGCTTGGCGGGAGCCTTCTCCACGGTGAGCCGGACGCTGCGTCCCACCATCAGCGCGGCCAGCTCGTCGCGGCTGGCCTCGGGGGAGGCGGTGCCGACGGTCTTCCCGCGCCGGATGACGGTGATCCGGTCGGCGATGGCCTTGACCTCGCCGAGCTTGTGGGTGATGAAGACGATCGACTTGCCGGCGGCCTTGAGCGACCGCATGACGGCGAGCAGTTCCTCGGTCTCCTGTGGGGTGAGCACCGCGGTCGGCTCGTCCAGGATGAGCAGGTCGACGTCGCGGGTCAGCGCCTTGACGATCTCCACCCGCTGCTGGACACCGACCGGCAGGTCCTCGACCACCGCGTCCGGGTCGACCCGCAGGTTGTACCGCTCGGAGACCTCGGTGACCTCGCGGCGTGCGCGCCGGCGGTCCAGGAATCCGGCGATGCCGCCTCGGACCTGCTCGGCACCGAGCATGATGTTCTCGGCCACCGTGAAGACCGGCACCAGCATGAAGTGCTGGTGCACCATGCCGATCCCGGCGGCGATCGCGTCGGACGGGCCCCGCAGCTTCAGCGCCTTGCCGTCGACCAGGATCTCGCCCTCGTCGGGCTGATAGAGCCCGTAGAGCACGTTCATCAGGGTCGACTTGCCCGCGCCGTTCTCGCCGAGCAGGGCGTGGATCTCTCCAGGCTCCACCGTCAGGTCGATGTGGTCGTTGGCGACCAGTTCACCGAACCGCTTGGTGATGCCGCGCAGTTCGAGTCTCAGCGCAACCTCCTGGAGTGCGAGCGATGGTGCAGCGTAGCTGCCGGTCGTCCCGACCGCAGGCCCGGCCGGTCGCCGTGGCGCGCGATCGGCCGCTCCGGCCCGACGGGGTGCTGCCCCACCGGGCCGGAGCGGCCGGATCGGTCGTACCTGTTGCCCGCCGGCCCCCCGATGATCTCACCGGTGGGGCCGGCCGGTCGTCACTTGGTCGGCTGAGCCTTCGAGGTGACGGTGATGGTGCCGGCGGAGATGTCCGCCTTGATCTTGTCGACCTCGGCCTTCAGCTCGGCCGGAACCTTGCTGTCGAAGTCGTGGTACGGGGCGATCGAGACGCCGTTGTTGGCCAGCGTGCCGACGAAGCCCGGGCTGGACTGCAGCTTCTCGCCACCGGCGGCCTTCAGCACGGCCTCCTTGACGGCGTCCGGGATGTTCTTGACCACGGTGGTCAGGATCGCCGAGCAGTCCGGGGTGCTCTCGCAGCCGTCGACGTCCACCCAGATGGTGTTGTACTTGCCGCCCGAGGCCTTGGCGGCCGCGGTGGTGCCGAGGCCGGAGCCGCCGGCGACCGGCATGATGATGTCCGCGCCCTGGGCGACCAGGGTGTCGGAGACCTTCTTGCCCTCGTCCTGCTTGGCGAAGTCGTTGGTGAAGGAACCCTTCTGGGTCGCCTTGTCCCAGCCCAGCGCCTGGACGTTCTTGCCCTTGGCCTGGTTGTAGTACGCCACGCCGTCGACGAAGCCGTCCATGAAGATGGTCACCGGCGGGATCGGCAGACCGCCGTAGGTGCCGACCTTGCCGCTCTTGCTCATCCCGGCGGCCAGGTAGCCGGCCTGGAACGCGGCCTGGGCGGTGTCGAACTGCATCGGGTAGACGTTGGCGTCACCCGGGTTGGCGTCGACGATCCCGAACTGCTGGTTCGGGTTCGCCTTGGCGATCTTCGAGGTCGCGTTGGCCATGAGGCCGCCGACCGCGAGGATGAAGTCGCACTTCTGGTTGACGTACTGCGTCAGGTTCGGCTCGTAGTCCGCCTCGGCCTTGGACGCGACGTACTTGATGTCGATGTTGCTGTTCGCGGCCTTGGCCTCCTTGAGGCCCTTCCACGCCGAGGTGTTGAACGACTTGTCGTCGATGCCGCCGACGTCGGTCACCATGCAGGCGCTGAACTTCTTGCCACCGTCACCGGCGCCGTTGTTCTCATCCGGCGCCTCGCCACACGCGGCGGCGCTCAGCACGAGCCCACCCGCCGCCACGATCGAGGCGATCCGCATCCCACGCACCGAGCGCAAGACGTCTCCTTCCCATTGCACACCGCGCTTTGTGCGGTGGCAGCCCTTGAGCCGGCCTGCGCTGTGCCGCCGGCGTCCCACGTTACGGACGGGAGCGTACGCCCGCGCCCACCCACCGGCCGACAATCGTGCACGACTGTTGAACGCCTGTTACCCCGACGTAACCCTTGGGTGGGGCAAATCACTCTTCGTGCCGGTAGAGGCGCGTGCCGCCGTCGGGAACGTCCGTTTCCACGGCTGTTCTCCGCAGTTCCGACGTTACCGCCAGAAGACCGCCACCGCCGCGTTGACCAGCGTCAACCCGATGATCGCGAGGAAGTGCCCCCGGTTCACCGCGTCCCGCTTCCGGGAGAAGAAGACCATTACGAAGATCAGCAGCGCGATAACCCCCTTGGTAACAAGCTTCGCCGGCGCCGGCTCGTCCCCGTCGCGCAGCGGCGCGGCGAGTCCGATGCCGGTCAGCAGCTGGATCACCGCCCCCCAGAGCATGGCCGCGTTGATGCGCAGCCGGCCGCTGACGTACTGGGCGATTGCGCCACCCAGGAGCATCGCGAACCCGATCAGATGGACGTAGAGAAGGATCAGCCTCAGAGCTTCCACGCGCACCATCCTCCCCTATCAACGACACTTTGTAGTAGAGGGGTCGGGCGTGGCGTCCCGGCGACCGCTCAGCGCGGGGACACCGCGGAGCGCTCGGCGGCGACCGGATCGTCGGCGACCGGCGCGGGCCCCTCCGCCGCCGCTCGGCGCGCGAGCAGGACCAGCACCAGCCCGGCCACGGCGTAGCCGCTCAGGACCGCGAGGGCGTGGCCCGCCCCCGCGCCGTCGAAGAAGGCGACCGACCGCAGGGCGGTGCCGCCCGCGCCGACCGGCAGCCACTGCCCGAGCGCGCCCCACGGCTGGGGCAGCAGCTCGGGAGCGGCGGCGACGGCCGACAGCGGGTTGCCCACCAGGAAGACCAGCAGCGCGCCGAGCCCGATCCCCGGGCGGCCGAGCAGCGCGCCCAGCCCGGCCACGACGGCGGCCGCGGCCAGCGCGAAGAGTCCGACCGCTGCCGCCTCCGCCAACCGGTTACCGCCGATCACGCCGAGCCAGTCGTGCAGCACGACGGCGCCGGCGACCCCGGCGAGCACCGCGTACGCCAGCAGCCCGGCCAGCCGGGCGATCCGCCCCCGCACCAGCAGGGCCAGCAGCGTTCCGGCCAGCAGGCTGGTCATCGCGAACGGCAGGAAGCCGGCGGCGAACCCGCCGCCCCGGGGGTCGTCCGGGTCGGCGGGGACCACGGCCACCACCGGGACCGGCCGTCCCGGGGAGAGCTGCGCGGCGGCCTCGCCGAGCAGGGCGGCCACCGTCGGGCTGGCGGCCGGTGCGGTGTGCAGGGCGACGCCGCCCGGGCCGGCGACGAACGCCGCGTACACGTCGCGGTCGCGCAGCGCCCGGTCGGCCGCCGCGGCGTCGGGGAGCGTGGTCACCGCGAACGCGCCGGGCCGGGCCGCCGCGAGCCGGCCGGCCAGCTCGGCGGCGGCGGGCGCGGGCCCGGCGACCGCGATCGGCAGGTCGCGCGGGGCCAGGTGGACAGCCGGAGCGGCGAAGAGGGGTACGAGCAGCGCCTGCGCCGCTACCGCGAGGACGGCGACCAGGAGGGCGAGCTGCATCGGCGGGCGGTGGCGGACGGGTGTCGCGGACATCGCGGGCTCCTAAAACGAACGCTCGTTCTCTTGAAAACAAGACTGAGCCGACCCACCCCGCCTGTCAAGAACGAACGTTCGCTTTAGAATGTGGGGCGTGCCACGAGTCTCCGAGGAACACCGCGCCGCCCGCCGCCAGCAGATCGTCGAGGCCGCCCGCCGGTGCTTCCTGCGGGAGGGCTTCCATCGGACGTCGATGCAGGACGTGATCGCCGAGGCCGGGCTCTCGGTGGGCGCGGTCTACCGCTACTTCCCGAGCAAGACCGACCTGATCAACGCGATCGCCGAGCAGGCGATCGGCGGCGCGGGCCGGGTGCTCACCGAGCTGACCCGGCAGGACCCGCCGGTGCCGCTGCTGGCGGTGCTAGACCGGGTGCTGGCGTACGTCGAGACCCAGCTCGCCGACGACGGCGCGCTGCGCATCGCGATCCAGGTCTGGGGGGAGGCACAGCGCGACCCGGCGCTGGCCGCCTTCGTCGCCGAGACGTACGCCGGCTTCCGCGAGCACTTCACGGGCCTGGTCCGGCGGGCCCAGCGGTCCGGCGATCTGCCCGCCGACGCCGACCCGGAGGCCACCGGAGCGGCGCTGTTCGGCCTGGTCCCGGGCTGGTTCATCCAGCGCCTGCTGACCGGCGTCCCGGACCGCGCGACCTACCTGACCGGGGTGGCCGCCCTGCTCCGCGCGACCCCGCGGCCGGTCTGACCGCCGGCGCCGGTCGTCCGCACCGGCCGGCAGGCGCGTGTTCGCACCGGCCAGCAGGCGCGCGGGCCCGTGGTCAGCTCAGCCGCCAGACCTGGAAGGTGGGTCCGTCGCCGAGCAGCGTGACCGCGCCGTCGGCGTCCGGCCGCAGCGCCGGCGCGCCGCCGTACACGTTCTCCGCCGGCCGGAGCCCGGCCAGCCGGACCGGTCGGGCGGCCGACCGGCGGGCCAGGACGAGCACGTCGCCGGCCGGCGACTCACGCAGGAAGACCAGGGTGTCCGGGTCGTGGTGCACCCAGCGCAGCCCGCCGTGGCGCAGCGCGGGCTCGTCGCGCCGCAACGCGACCAGTGCCCGGTACGCGGCGAAGGTCCCCTGGTCCCAGCTCTCCGGGCGGTGCCACGGCATCGGCGTCCGGGACCCCTCGCCGTTGGTGCCGGTGAGGCCGAGCTCGTCCCCAGCGAAGATCATCGGAGTGCCGGGCATGGTGGCGAGCAGGCCGGCGGCCACCTCCTGGCGGGCGGCGTCCCCCACGACGGTCCGGATCCGGGCCGAGTCGTGCGAGCCGAGCAGCTGCCACGAGTGGGTGTACGACCGCCACGAGACCAGCGAGCGGTAGGCGTCCAGGGTGGCCAGCATCGACGCGGCGTCCCGGCGGCGGACCCCGCCCGGCGTGCCCAGGAAGTTCGGCACCGGCTGCTCGCCGTGCCGCAGCCAGGACCAGACCGGATCGGTGAAGCCGACGTAGTTCATGGTCCCGTGCCAGCCCCCGCGGTCCAGGTCGCCGGTGTGGTCGTGGCCGTGCTCGGCCATCAGCAGGCCGTCGGCCCGGGTCTCGGCGACCACGGCCCGCAGCAGCGCCGCCACCTCGTGCGTGTACGCGTCCGCGCCGCGCCGGCCGGTCATGTTGGCCACGTCCACCCGCCACCCGTCCAACCCGTACGGCTCGCGCAGCCAGCGACGCAGCAGTGAGTCGGGGGCGGTGGCGAAGCGACGGCGCAGCTCGGCGCTGCCCCAGTTCAGCTTCGGCAGCGACGTGACCCCGTTCCAGGACTCGTACGACGGCTTCAGGTCGCGGCGCGGCGTCAGACGCGGCGAGCTGGAGTTGTCGCAGCCGGTCACCTCGTCGAAGTAGTACAGCTCCCGCTCCGGCGCGTGCACGTCCGAGGCCGCCGCGGTGAACCACCGGTGCGCGTCCCCGGTGTGGTTGCTGGTGATGTCGCCCAGCAGCCGCCAGCCACGGGCGTGCACCGCGTCGGCGAGCCGGGCCAGCGCGGCATCCCCGCCGAGCAGCGGGTCGACGGTGTCGAAGCTGGCCGCGTCGTACCGGTGGTTGGAGCGGGCCGGGAAGATCGGCGTCAGGTAGACGGTGTTCACCCCGAGCCGGTCCAGGTGGTTCAGCCGCTCGGTGATCCCGTCCAGGTCGCCGCCGTAGAACTGGTGGGGCGTCTGCGGGCCGCGCCCGATCACCGGGGTGTCCCAGTCGCACGGGACGGCCCAGTCCGGCAGCGCCCGGTCGTCCGCCGCCGCCGAGCGGGCGAACCGGTCCGGGAAGATCTGGTAGATCACCGCGTCCCGGGCCCAGGCCGGTGGCGGGGCGTGGCTGACCAGTTTGAAGTCGCCGTGATCCGGCACGTCGTGGTCGACCGGCCCGGTGGCGTTCAGCCAGCGGTAGCCGTGGCGCCCGGTGAGCAGGAACCGGTAGTTGCTGACCGGGTTGCGGACCTCGACCGGGGCCCGCCACCAGACCTCGGCACCGTCGACCCGGTCCACGACCGCCTCGGTGAACCGGGGCTCGCCGTCGCCGGTGGTGCGCACGTGCACCTGCCCGACGTCGGCGCCGGTCGGCACGCGGACGAACACGTCGACGGTGTCCCCGAGCGAGGGCGCCTGCTCGGGGACGTACAAGGCGGATCCGTCGTGGTGCGCATGGAGAGTCATGGGGAGCCCTTTCGCGTGCGGAGTGGCACCACTCGCCTCGCCCGCGACGGCGAGCGGCCACCCCTCCGATTCATCCCTTGACCGCTCCGGAGGTGAGGCCCGAGACGATGTAGCGCTGCAGGAGTTGGAAGACCAGCACGGTGGGGATCGCGGTGAGCAGGGTGCCCGCGGCGAACATCCCGAAGTGGTTGTTCCGCTCGCCGGCGACCATGCCCCACATGCCGACCGCGAGCGTCTTCGACTCGGTGTCGGTGAGGAACACGTTGGCGAGCATGAACTCGTTGATCGTGCCGATGAAGGAGAGCAGCGCGGTCACCGCCAGGATCGGTGCCACCAGCGGCAGCATGATCCGGAAGAAGACCTGGGCGTGGCTGGCGCCGTCCATGGTGGCCGATTCGTCCAGCTCCCGCGGCAGGGTGTCGAAGAAGCCCTTCATGAGCCAGGTGTTCACGCCGAGCGCGCCGCCCATGTAGAGCAGGAACAGGCCCCAGGGCGTGTTGAACCCGATGGCCGGCCACAGGTCGGTGACCGTCGTGAAGATCAGGAAGATCGCCACGACGGCCAGGAACTGCGGGAACATCTGGATCAACAGCAGCGTGAGCAGCCCGATCCGGCGCCCGGCGAACCGCATGCGGGAGAACGCGTACGCGGCCAACGCGGACAGGAAGATCGACACGGCGGCGGCCAGGCCGGCGATGAGCAGGCTGTTGAGGAACCAGCGGGCGAAGGCGAACTGCGAGAAGAGGTTGCCGAAGTTCTCGAACGACACCCCTTCGGTGGGCAGCAGGCTGGTGGAGGAGAGCGTGCCGAGTGGGTTGAGCGCGGCCGAGAGCACGAACAGGATCGGGAAGAGGCTGAACGCCACGGCCAGCACCCCGACCAGGTGCCGCCAACCGACCTGGCGGAGCCAGCGGGTTCCCCGTCCGCCACGGGCGTTGCGGTTGGCGACCGGCGTGCCGGCGGTGTCGCCCGCGGCCCGGACGCCGCTGAGGGTGGTCACGCGTACACCTCCTCCTGCTTGCGGGTGCGTCGGAAGCTGATCGCCGAGACCGTCGCGACGATCGCGAAGATGAAGATCGAGACGGTGGCCGCCGTGCCGAACTCCGCGCCCTGCGCGCCGAAGGCCAGCCGGTAGGTGTAGGTGATCAGCAGGTCGGTCGCGCCGTTGCGCGGGTTGTCCGCCGGGAACGGCCCGCCCTCGGTGGTGAACCAGATCGCGTTGATGTTGTTGAAGTTGTACGCGAACGACGCGATCAGCAGCGGCGAGAGCGCGACCAGCAGCAGCGGCAGCGTGACCGCGCGGAACGACTGCCAGGGCGACGCGCCGTCGACGGAGGTCGCCTCAGTCAGCTCGGACGGGATGGCCTGGAGCGCGCCGGTGGTCACCAGGAACATGTACGGGTAGCCGAGCCAGAGCTGCACCAGCAGCACCGCCGCCCGGGCCGACCAGTCCTGGCCGAACCAGTCCACACCGAGCCCGAACAGGTTGTTGATCAGGCCGAAGTCGGTGTTGAACATGTCCCGCCAGACCAGCAGCATCGCGAACGACGGCATGGCGTACGGGAGGATCAGCAGCACCCGGTAGAGGTTGGTGCCGCGCATCCGGGGCGAGTGCAGCGCCAGCGCGATGCCCATGCCGAGCAGGAAGGTGAACCCGGTCGAGCCGATCGCGAAGGCGAAGTTCCAGACCAGCGTGCCGAAGAACGGCCCGGAGATGTTCGGGTCGGTCAGCACCCGGGTGAAGTTCGCGAACCCGACGTCGACCTTCCAGCCTTGGGCGAGCCGCTCGCCGTCGGCGGCGACGAACGAGCCCGCCTCCTCGTCGGCGGTCCAGGTCCGGCCGGTCTCGCTGTCCCGGACGCAGTCGCACCCGGCGTCGTACGCCCGGACCGCCGTGCCCTCGTAGGCGCGGGAGAGACCGGTGGACCGGATGGCGCCACCGGCGGTGGGCACCACCAGGTCGGTGATCTCCTGGCTGCGGAGGCTGGCCTGGCCGATGTTGAGCACGGTGTAGCCGTCCGCCGCGGTCACCTTGCCGCCGGGGGCGACGGTGACCGAGCCGGCGTCGAGCTGGCGCAGCCCGGAAGCGTCGCCGGCGGAGACGGTGCCGGTCGCCGGCTCGGTGACCAGGAAGACCAGTCGGCCGGTGGCGGGATCGCCGGTGGTGGCGATGGAGAGCGCGTACTCGGTGGAGCCGGGCACCTGCTTCACCGAGGCGGTCTGGATGGCGACGACCGCGTCGTCCTTGCTGCCCCGGTGTCCGTCGCCGAAGTTGGTGAAGGCGGTGCTCGCTGTGTAGAGCACCGGGAAGACCTGGAAGGCGATCAGGAACAGCGTGCCGGGGACCAGGTACTTCGCCGGGACGTGCCGGCGGGTGAGATAGAGGTAGAACAGCCCGGCGGTGGTGGCCGCCAGCAGGGCCAGCCCGACCCACTTCTCCGCCTCGATGAGCGGGAAGGCCGCCCAGATCGCGATCCCGGCCACCAGGCCGAGCAGGACCACCTTGACCGCGAGGCCGGTCGCGGTGATCGGCGCGTGCTGACGCGCGGTGCGCCCCGCGGGCCGGGAGCCGACGGGCTCCCGGCCCGGGGCCTGCGTGGCAGACCCCGGGCCGGACGGCGGGACGTTCATTACTTGATCTGACCAGCGATCGTCTTGCCGGCCGCGGTGATCGTCGTGGCCGGGTCGGCGCCGCCGATGACGGCGGCCTCCGCCTTGCCGAACGGGTCCCAGATCGCGGCCATCGCGGGGATCGCCGGGAGCACCTGCCCGTTCTTGCCGGCCTCGGTGAACTTGGCCAGGTCCGGGTCGGTGCCCTTGACCTGGTCCAGCGCCGCGGTCAGCGCCGGCGGCCGGGGCTCGGCCTGGTAGAGCGCCACCGCGAGGTCCGGCTTGGTCACGTAGTTGGCCACGAACTCCTGGGCCAGCGCCTTGTTGCTGCCCTTCGACGCGACGTAGAACGCCTGGACACCGACGAACGGCTGGGCCTCCTTGCCGCCGGCGAAGCCGGGGACCGGGGAGATGTCGTACGTGATGTTGGCCTTCTTGGCGTCCGCGATGGCCCACGGGCCGGACACCAGGAACGCGCACTTCTTGCCGGTGAAGGTGGCGATCGAGTTCTCGGCGGTGATCGAGCGCTTCAACGCGCCCTCACCCTTCTCGCCGAGCGCGCCGATCTTCTTGAACGCCTCGATCGACTCCGGCTTGCCGACGCCCAGGTCCTTCGGGTCGTAGTCGCCGTTGGCGGCGGTGCCGAAGAGGTAGCCGCCGGCCGAGGTGTAGAGCGGGTAGACGTGGTACGCGTCGCCGTTCTGGCCGGACTGGAGGCAGAGGATCTCGCTCGCCTTCTTGTCCGCCTTGAGCTTCTTGCCGGTGGCGACCAGCTCCTCGATGGTCTTCGGCGCCTCGGGGGCCAGCTCGGTGTTGCGGATCAGCGCGAGGTTCTCCATGGCGTACGGCACGCCGTAGAGCTGCCCGTTGAAGGTGACCGCCTTGACCGCGGTCTCGTTGAACGCGCTCTTCTGCTCGGCGGCGAGCTGCACCGGGTCGATGGCGCCGTTCTGCACCAGGTTGCCGATCCAGTCGTGCGCCCCGACCACCACGTCCGGGCCGCTGCCCTGCTGCGACGCGGTCACGAAGTTGGTCTGCAGGTCCTTGGAGACGGCCTGCACCTCGACGGTGACGCCGTTCTCCTGGCCGAACTTCTCGGCGAACGGCTTGAGGGCCGCGGTCCGCTTGTCGTCGGCCCAGATCACCAGCTTGCCACCGGCGGCCTTGGGGGATTCCTTCGTGGCCGGATCGTCGCTGCCACCGCCGCAGCCGGAGGCGGCGAGCGCCAGGGCGAAGACGGCGACCACACCCGCGGTACGGATGCGCATCGGTACTCCTGTCGTCATGGCGGGTCCGCCGGGGGACGGGCGCCCGCCAGGGGGAACCTCTGGAAGTTCTTGCCAACCGGCGCACGGAGGTGCGCCGCAGCTCTCGTGTGTTGCGGGGACGTTAGCAAGGGGTTTCAGAGAATGGAAGGGCTTGCAGAGCTGTACGCAAGAACTTGCCCTTGGGCTAAAGTGCCGCCATGCGCGCTCGACTGTCCGACATCGCCCAACAGGCCGAAGTCAGCGAGGCCACGGTGTCGCGGGTGCTCAACGACCGCCCCGGTGTGGCCCCGGAGACCCGGCAGGCCGTCCTCACCGCCCTCGACGTGCTCGGCTACGAGCGCCCGGCCCGGCTGCGCAAGCGCAGCGCCGGACTCGTGGGCCTGGTGGTGCCGGAGCTGGACAACCCGATCTTCCCCGCCTTCGCCCAGGTCATCGAGTCGACTCTGGCGCAGAGCGGGTTCACCCCGGTGCTCTGCACCCAGACGGCCGGCGGGGTCACCGAGGACGAGTACGTGGAGATGCTGCTGGACCGGCAGGTCTCCGGGATCGTCTTCGTCTCCGGCCTGCACGCCGACACCGCGGCCAACCACGACCGCTACCGTGCGCTGATCGCCCGGCCGCTGCCGATCGTGATGATCAACGGCTACGTGCCGGACGTGGCGGCGCCCTTCGTCTCGTGCGACGACGGTGAGGCAGCCGAGCTCGCGGTCGCCCACCTGGTCGCCCTCGGGCACCGCCGGATCGGCCTGATCACCGGCCCGGACCGGTTCGTGCCGGTCCGGCGCAAGGTCGCCGGCTGGCGCAACGCGATGACCCGGCTGACCGGACAGGCCGGATCCGACCTGGACGAACTCGCCGAGCTCACCCTGTTCGGCGTCGAGGGTGGCGAGGCCGCCGCTGGTCGGCTGCTGGACCGGGGCGTCACCGGCGTGGTGTGCGGCTCGGACCTGATGGCCCTTGGCGCGGTCCGGGCGGCCCGGCAGCGCGGCCTCTCCGTCCCCGCCGACCTCTCCGTGGTCGGCTACGACGACTCCCCGCTGATGGCCTTCACCGACCCGCCGCTGACCACCATGCGCCAGCCGGTCATCGCCATGGCGGTGGCCGCCGTCCGGGCCCTGGTCGACGAGATCAACGGGCACGCCGCGCCGCACTCGGAGTACCTGTTCCGGCCCGAGCTGGTGGTCCGGGGCTCCACCGCGGTCGCCCCGGCGGCGCCGGGTCGCCCGGGGCCCGGCGGGTCGCCCGGGCGGCGCCCGACGCCGCCCGCGCTCGCGGTGCCCGCCTGACCTGCCGCCGTTCACCATCGCGAGCATTCCTTGCGCAAGGACTGCTTGACTCTTGCAGCAACCGGCCGGCATTCTGCTCAGACACCCAGCGTGTCCGCCCGTGTCACGCCGGGTGCCGCCCGACCGTGCCCGAGAACGGGGAACGCCACCGATGACCGCCACCCACCCGACCCCGCCGACCGCCGACCACGACTGGTGGCGCTCCGCGGTCGTGTACCAGGTCTACGTCCGCAGCTTCGCCGACGCGAACGGCGACGGCATCGGTGACCTACGCGGCGTCCGGGAGCGCCTGCCGTACCTGCGTGATCTCGGGGTGGACGCGCTCTGGCTGACCCCCTTCTACACCTCTCCGATGGTGGACGGCGGGTACGACGTGGCCGACTACCGCGACGTCGACCCGATGTTCGGCACCCTGGCCGACTTCGACGCGATGATCGCCGACGCCCACGACCTGGGGCTGCGGATCATCGTCGACCTGGTGCCCAACCACACCTCCAGCGCCCACCCCTGGTTCGTCGCCGCGCTCGCCGCCGCGCCCGGCTCGAAGGAGCGGGCCCGCTACCTCTTCGCCGAGGGGCGGGGCGCGCACGGCGACCTGCCGCCGAACGACTGGGAGAGCATCTTCGGCGGCCCCGCCTGGACCCGGGTGCCGGACGGCCAGTGGTACCTGCACCTGTTCGACCCGGCCCAGCCGGACCTGAACTGGCGGCACCCCGAGGTCCGCGCCGAGTTCGAGGACATCCTGCGCTTCTGGCTGGGCCGGGGCGTGGACGGGTTCCGGATCGACGTGGCGCACGGCATGATCAAGGCCGAGGGGCTGCCGGACGTCGGGTTCGGCACGCTCACCACCGGCCGGCGCCAGGTCGAACTGCTCGGCAAGGGCCGCCTCCCCTACTTCGACCAGGACGAGGTGCACGACATCTACCGCGCCTGGCGGCCGATCCTGGACAGCTACCCCGGCGGCCGCATGGCGGTGGCCGAGGCGTGGGCCGAGACGCCCCAGCGGCTGGCCCGCTACATCGGCCCGGACGAGCTGCATCAGGCCTTCAGCTTCGACTTCCTCGACGCCACGTGGTCGGCGGACTCGTTCCGCAAGGTGATCGACACCGCGCTGGCCGAGTCGACCATCGTCGGCGCGCCGACCACCTGGGTGCTCTCGAACCACGACAAGCAGCGGCACGTCACCCGCTACGGCGACGGGCTGGAGGGGCTGCGCCGGTCCCGCGCCGCGACCCTGCTGATGCTCGCCCTGCCCGGCTGCGCGTACCTCTACCAGGGCGAGGAGCTGGGCCTGCCGGAGGTGCTGGACCTGCCGGACGAACTGCGTCAGGACCCGGCGTTCCTGCGCACCGGCGAGAGCCGGGACGGCTGCCGGGTCCCGATCCCGTGGAGCGGCGAGCTGGCCCCGTACGGCTTCGGCCCGGCCGGCAGCGAGCTGAGCTGGCTGCCCGCCCCGGCGACCTGGCGTGCCCTCTCGGTCGCGGCCCAGACCGGCGTGCCCGGCTCGACCCTGGAGCTGTACCGCGACGCGCTGCGGATCCGGCGCGAGCACCCGGCGTTGTCCGCCGACGCCGGCGGGGTGACCTGGCTGGAGACGGAGCCGGGCGTGCTGGCCTTCGCCCGCGCCGCGGGCGACGCCGTGCTGACCTGCGTGGTCAACCTCAGTGGCAGCCCGGCCCTGGTCGCCGGGTACGGCGAGCCCGTCGTCGCCAGCGCCCCACTCACCGGGCAGGGCGCGGGTCACCTGCTGCCGGTTGACGCCGCCGCCTGGTTCGAACGCCGCTGAGCGGGTAACCCCTCTGCGACCTGGTCGTCCGTTGTGCCCCGCGCCGACGGGCGACTGGGCACCGGCCCCTTGTGGTGGGGGGTGAGGTGGCGCCGGCGCCTCACGGTCTACGCCGTGGGGCGCCGGCGTCCGTCCGGCCCGGCGTCCGTCCGGCCCCGGCGTCCGTGCGGCCCCGGCGCTGAGCGTTTCCGTCCCGGCCGGGCGCGGACGCTTCCGGGCCGGACGCCACAGTGGCCGGTCGGTGGACGTGTCGACGCCGTCCCACCGGGGTACCGCGACAGGATCAGTCGTGGTGGAGGTGGCGCATGGTGGCCCGGGTGGCGCAGTACACCCTCGACGTCGAGGACGTCGACCTGATGGTGGCGTTCTGGTCCGCGGCGCTCGGCTACACCGTCGAGCAGGGCGGCGACGGCAGCGCGAAGCTCTATCCGCCGCCGGAGGGGACCGGCCCCACCGTGTGGTTGCAGGGCTCGGGCACCCCGAAGCGGGGCAAGAACCGGCTGCACCTCGACCTGGTCAGTGACGGCGACCCGGCGGCGGAGGTGCGGCGGCTGATCGGCCTCGGCGCCCGGCCGGCCGACGTCGGGCAGACCGGTGACGAGGGGTTTGTGGTGCTCGCCGACCCGGAGGGCAACGAGTTCTGCCTCCTGCACCACCCGCCGGCCCGGCGTGTGCTCCCCGAGGCGGCCTGAGCGTCACGTGCCCTTGGCGGTCAGGATCTCCGCGATCCGGCGGAACCCGTCGCGCAGCTCGGCCTCGGTCGGCGGCACGGTCGGCTCACCCCGGCCGGCCTCGTCCGCCGCCGCGTCCAGCTCCTCGTCGATGGTGTCCTCGAAGTCGCCGTAGAGGTCGGCCTGGTCGACCTGCGCCAGCTCGTCCTCGGCCGCGATCTGCGCGGCGGCGATCTCGCTGCGGATCTCCTCCGCGGAGAGCGCCGGCAGCAACGGCTCGACCACCGCCATCAGCTGCTCCTCGGCCACGACCGCCTCGGCCAGGGCCAAGGCGTGCGGACGCTCGTAGGGGCCGCAGACCACCGGCTCCCACTCGTCGTCGTCGCCGAGCGGGCCGAACGTGATGATCCACGGCAGGCCGAGCATCGGCGAGTCGCTCGGCAGGTCCAACGTCACGAGTGCGCCCACCGGCCCATCATGGTCCGTCGCACCGGAGACCCGGGCGTCATTCGCGCGATCCATGTCCACCTCCCGCTCCCGTCGGTGGTCACGAACCCTGCTGAGCGACCCGCACGGTCAGGGGGCGGGTGGGAGGGCGGCGTGCCATCGGGTGGACCACTCGTCACGGAGGTGGGCCGCCGCGGCGTCGTCCGGGCCGTAGCTGGCGACGGTCAGGCTGACCGGGGCCACCTCGTCGCCGGCCAGGGGCTGCTCGGCCAGGGCGGTCAGCAGCCGGCCCCCGCGATCGACCACCATCCGCAGGTAGCGGCTGTCGTGCCACAGCTCCCCCTCACCCACCGGCGGCAGCGCGGCGAGCAGCTGGGCGCCGGTGGCCGCGCCGGTCAGGTAGACGGTGTGCCGCGGCCCCGCCGGCCGCCGTTCGAGCAGGAAGCGCAGCTGCTCGGTGAAGGCGCGCCAACCCTCCAGGATCGGGTTGAAGCCGCCGTCGCCGTCACCGGGCACGACCACCCGCAGCAGCGTCCGCTCGCCGTCGGCGGCGAGCACCAGCTCGGACCCGTCCGCCATCGCCAGCCGGACCGGCGGGAACCGCTCGACGTGCTCGACGAAGATCTCCCGGATCTCGTCGGCCAGGCCGTCGTATTCCCAGCCGAACCACTGGCGGATCTCGCCGGGCTCGGTCAACGCCGACCAGACCCGCCCGATCGGCGCCGCCACGGCGACCTCGACCGTCAGCGTCTCCGGTTCGATCATCGGTGCTCCCCTCGTCGTGCGGACGTCTGGTGTCAACCCGCTCGGGACGCGTCCAGGGCGGCGCGGACCACGGCGAGCGCCGCCGCGGGCGGCACGCCGAGGCGGCGGGCCTGGGCGGCGTAGTCCGCGGCCACCCGTTGCAACCGGTCCATCGCATCGTCCCGGCCGGGTGCGACGAAAGTGCCGTGCCGGCCGCGGGTCTCGAGCAGCCCGGCCGACTCCAGCTCCCGGTAGGCCCGGGCCACCGTGTTCGCGGCCAGGTTGAGGTCGGTGGCGAGCTGCCGGACGGTGGGCAGCCGGGCGCCCGTCGGCAGCCGACCGTCCCCGACCATCTCGGCGAGCTGGGCACGCACCTGCTCGTACGGTGGCACGGACGACCCCGGGTCGACCGAGATCAGCACGTCCTGCTCCCCTCACTCAACCGGCACCGCCAGGGGTGCCGGGACCGGTGTCCTCGTCGATGTCGACCGGTGGCGGGCCCGCGGCCAGGTCGACCACCCGGCCGCGGGAGCTGGTCGCGGCGAGCGCCGCGCCGAACAGCACCAGCTGGTTGAGCAGGTACAGGTAGAGCAGCAGCCCCACCGCGCCGGCCACCACGGTGTACGCCGGGCTCCGCTCGGCCCGGACCACGTAGTAGCGGCCGACCGTGTTGAGCAGGGTGATGCCGAGCGCTACCAGCCAGACCACCGGACGCAGCCGCGACCGGCTCATCCGCAGCCGGGGCACCGCGACCAGCAGCAGCGTGGCGAGCACCGCGTTGACCAGCACGCTGAGGATCGCGCTGAGCGTGGTCAGGCCGACCGAACCGGTGCTGCGCAGCAGGAAGCGCAGCAGCGACTCCAGTGCGTCGACGGCGGCCACCGAGAGGCCGAGCAGCACGAAGACGAGGACCATCACGCCGATGTCGACCAGCCGGCGGATCACCAGGTTGCCCGGCTGCTGGTTCAGCCCGTACATCAGCCGCTGCGAGGAACGGATCGCCTCGATCCAGCCGATCCCGGTGAAGGTCAGAATGATCAGGCCGACCACGCCGACCGTGCCGCTGCTCTCGGCGATCTGCACCGGATTCAGGAACGGCAGATTGTCCCGGAGGAACTCCGCCGCAGCCCGGCTGACCTCGTCGTTGTCCTCCAGGATGGCGCCGAAGATGGCGTACGCGACCAGCGCGAGCGCGAACACCGCGAAGAACCCGTAGTAGGCGATCGCCGCGGCCAGCCGGCCGCCGAGCACCTCGGCGTAGAGCGCTCCGGCCCGCCAGACGTGGTCGAACAGGGGCGACCGGCGGCGGCCGGCGCTCGCCCAGCGGTCGATGGCCGCCTCGACCCGGCCGATCACGTTCACGCCGTCATCCTCGCCGATGTCGGCCCACCGTGGGGGAACCATCGGTGGGCGCGCCTCGCGGGCCGGTCAGCCGCCGAGCCGGAAGTCCCGGCGCGGCTGCCAGCGCGGCTGGCCGCTGTGCGAGAAGAGGGTGAACGCCGCCACCTCGAACATCGCCGAGAAGTCGGCCAGGTCCTCGTACGCCTTGTCCAGTGCCTCCGGCGCGACGTCCTGCGCCACCGTCACGTGCGGGTGGTACGGGAAACGCGCCTCCCGGTGCAGTTCCGGCGCGGCGCTGATCGCGGCGGCGAGCAGCTCGCACTCGCTGATCCCGGCGGCCACCGCCACGAAGACCACCTGGGTCACCGGCCGGAACGTCCCGGTGCCCCGCAGGTGCAGGGTGAACGGCAGGTGGGCGGCGGCGACGGCGGCCAGGTGCCGCTCGACGGCGGGCAGGGTCTGCACCGGGATCTCGGTCGGCCCGAGCAGCGTCACGTGCGCCGGGATGTCCGCCGCCTGTGGGTCACCGGCCTCCGCGCGCCGCCGCGTGAGCTCGGAGCCCCAGGGTTCGGGGATGTCCACCGCGACGCCGATCTGGAGACAGTCCTCCCCCAGCAGCGCCCCGTCCCTGCGAACCACGCTGCGCGCCACCTCTCCGGCCACCGGCCCGTCCACCCGTACCGCGTCGCGCCGCGGCGCTACTCGCCGCGCACCGGCGGGAAGAACCCGACCCGCTCGTACGCCTCGCGCAGCGTCGGCGCGGCCACCGCGCGGGCCTTCTCCGCCCCGGCGGCGAGCAGCTTGTCCAGCTGGGCCGGGTCGTCGAGGTAGGCGCGGGTGCGTTCCTGGATCGGGCGGACGAACTCGGCCACCACCTCGGCCAGGTCCTTCTTCAGGTCGCCGTAGCCCTTGCCGGCGTACGCGGCGACCAGCTCGTCGATGCCGCGGCCGCTGAGCGCGGAGTGGATGGTCAGCAGGTTGGAGATGCCCGGCTTGCCCTCGGCGTCGAAGACGATGTCCCGGCCGGTGTCGGTGACCGCGGAGCGGATCTTCTTGGCCGAACGGGCCGGGTCCTCCAGCAGGTCGATGATGCCGGCCGGCGACGAGGACGACTTCGACATCTTCGCGGTCGGTTCCTGCAGGTCGGTGATCTTCGCGGTGTCCTTCACGATGTGCGGCGCGGGCACGGTGAAGGTCTTGCCGAACAGCGAGTTGAACCGCTGGGCCAGGTCGCGGGAGAGTTCCAGGTGCTGCCGCTGGTCCTCGCCGACCGGCACCGCGTGGGCCTGGTAGAGCAGGATGTCGGCGGCCTGGAGGATCGGGTACGTGAAGAGGCCGACGCTGGAGCGGTCGCTGCCCTGCTTCTGCGACTTGTCCTTGAACTGGGTCATCCGGCTGGCCTCGCCGAACCCGGTGATGCAGCCGAGCACCCAGGCCAGCTGCGAGTGCTCGGGCACCTGCGACTGGATGAAGAGGGTGCTGCGCTCCGGGTCGATGCCCACCGCGTAGAGCTGGGCGGCGGCCACCCGGGACCGCTGCCGCAGCAGCGCCGGGTCGTGCCCGGCGGTGATCGCGTGCAGGTCGACCACGCAGTAGAACGCGTCGTGCGTCTCCTGCAGCGCCACCCAGTGCCGTACCGCGCCCAGGTAGTTGCCGAGGTGGAACGAGTCGGCCGTCGGCTGGATGCCGGAGAAGACGCGTGGGCGGGCGGGTACGTCGGACATGCCGGCAATTCTGTCAGCAAGCCCGGGGGCGCGTCATGACGGGCCGGCGGGTCGGCCGCCGCCCGCCGCCGTCGGCGCCGTGACCTCGCGCCGCTGCTCGGGCAGGCGGACGACGGAGACGGCGAGTCGGGCCACCCGGCGCCCCTCCAGCGCCATGACCCGCAGCATCCAGCCACCCGACGCGTCGTCCGGTTCCGGGGCGCCGGCGTCGGCCGGCCCGGGATCCACCGCCACCTCGTCACCGACCACCGGCAGCCGGCCCAGCGCCGCCATCACGAACCCGCCGACCGTCTCGTACGGCCCGGCGGGCAGCGGCACTCCGGTGCGCTCGGCGAAGTCGGCCAGGTTGAGCCGGCCGTCGACCACGGCGGGCAGTCCGGCGCGCGCCGGGCCGGGCGCGCCGGCGCGCACGTCGTGGATCTCCCCGAGCAGCTCCTCGATCAGGTCCTCGAGGGTGACGATGCCGGCGGTGCCGCCGTACTCGTCGACCACCACCGCCAGGTGGTGCCCCTCCCGGCGCATCTCGGTCAGCGCCGGCAGCACCCGCTTGCTGCCGGGCAGCCGCTTGACCTCGCGGGTCAGCTCTCCGACCGTGGTGCACCGGTCGTCGTCCGGGCGGAGCAGCACGTCGTGCAGGTGGACGAAGCCGACCACGTCGTCGTGGGTGCCGTCGGTGACCGGGTACCGGGTGTGCGGCTCGGCCCGGACCAGTCGGGCCGCCTCGACGATGGGCAGCCCGGCGGGGAGGAAGACCACCTCGGTGCGGGGCATCATCACCTCGCGGACCAGGCTCGCGCCGGCCACCAGCACCTCGTCGATGATCCGCCGCTCGTCCGGGTGCAGCAGGGTGTTCGCCGCGACCAGGTCGCGCAGCTCGCCCTCGCTGATCCGTTCCCGACCGGCGGCCGGGCTCGCGCCGAGCAGGTCGGTGACCAGGCGGGTGGCGGCGTCCGCGGCCCGGACCACCACCCGGGCGACGACCCGGGCGGCCCGACCCGGTTCGCGGCGGGGTCGCCGCCGTGCGCGTCGGCGGTGCTCGGGACCGCCCGCTTCCCGCATGCCAGAGATGGTAGACACCGGGGACTCCCGCCACCGGGGCTTCCGCCGGAGTGCCCTCGCCGTTTCCGTGGCCCCGCCGCTCAGTGTTCAACTCTGTTGAATCATGAGAGTTTATGATGGAATCAGGAGACAGCGGGCGGGGCCGCGTCCCGGCCCCCACCGTAGGGTGATCACCGAAGGGCCGCGTCCCGGGCCGGCCAGGCAGGAGGCAACGACGTGAAACTGCTCGTCACCGGCGGCGCCGGGTTCATCGGCAGCGTGGTGACCCGCATGCTGCTCGACGCCGGCCACGAGGTGGTCGTCCTCGATGACCTGCGCACCGGTCACCGCGAGGCCCTCGCCCCGGACGCCACCCACGTCGACGCGCCCGTCCACGACGCCGCCCGGGTGGTCACCCGCGAGGCCGGGTTCGACGGCGTGCTGCATTTCGCCGCCCTCATCGCCGCCGGCGAGTCGATGGTCAAGCCGGAGCTCTACTGGCACACCAACACGGTCGGCACGCTCGCGCTGCTCGACGCGGTCCGCGCCGCCGGGGTCCCCCGCCTCGTCTTCTCCTCCACCGCCGCCGTCTACGGCAACCCCACCGAGCTGCCCATCCCGGAGACCGCAGTCAAGGCGCCGACCAACACGTACGGCGCGACCAAGCTCGCCGTCGACATGGCACTCACCTCCGAGGCGATCGCCCACAATCTGGCCGCCGTCTCCCTGCGCTACTTCAACGTGGCCGGCGCACACCTCGACGGCGACGTCGCCCTCGGCGAACGGCACGACCCGGAGACCCACCTCATCCCGATCGCGCTGGAGGTCGCCGCCGGCCGGCGGGAGAAGCTCCAGCTCTTCGGCGACGACTACCCGACCGTCGACGGCACCTGCGTCCGCGACTACATCCACGTCGCCGACCTGGCCCGGGCCCACCTGCTCGCGCTGGACGCCGCCACGCCGGGCCAGCACCGGATCTACAACCTCGGCAACGGCAACGGGTTCACCAACCGGCAGGTCGTCGACGTGGTCCGGGAGGTCACCGGCCACCCGCTGCCGGTCGAGGTCGCGCCCCGCCGCGAGGGCGACCCGGCCGAGCTGGTCGCCTCCTCCCGGCTGGCCCGCGAGGAGTTGGGCTGGGTGCCGCGGAAGCCGACCCTGCACGACATGGTCGGCGACGCCTGGGCCTTCTACCGCACGCACATCCTGGAGCAGGCGTGACCGACGTCGCCGACCGCGCCGCCGCCGGTTTCCAGCGCGAGTACGGCGCGCCACCCGCCGGCCGCTGGGCGGCGCCCGGCCGGGTCAACCTGATCGGTGAGCACACCGACTACAACGACGGCTTCGTGCTGCCCTTCGCGCTGCCGCTGCGCGCGGTGGCCGCCGCCGACCGGCAGGACGGCGCCCGCTGGACGGTCTGGTCCGAGCTGTCCGGCGAGACGATCAGCTTCGGCGCCGACGACGTCGACGAGCCGGGCCGGGTCACCGGCTGGGGCGCGTACGTCGCCGGCGTGGTCTGGGCGCTGCGCGAGGCCGGCCACGACGTGCCCGGCGCCCGGCTCGCGATCGCCTCGGACGTGCCGCTCGGCGCCGGGCTCTCCTCCTCCGCCGCGATCGAGGCGGCGGTGCTCACCGCCCTGGTCGACCTCGGTGGGCTGGACCTGCCGGCAGCGCGGCAGCCCCGGCTCGCCCAGCGGGCCGAGAACGCCTACGTCGGCGCGCCGACCGGGATCATGGACCAGTCGGCGGCGATCCGCTGCCGGGACGGGCACGCGCTCTTCCTCGACTGCCGCACCGAGGAGGTCGAGCACATCCCGTTCGACCTGAACGCCGCCGGGCTCGCCGTGCTGGTCGTCGACAGTCGGGCACCGCACCGGCACGCCGACGGCGAGTACGCCGCCCGCCGCAAGTCCTGCGAGGCCGCGTCCGAGCGCCTCGGCGTGCCGGCGCTGCGCGACATCGGCGTGGACCAGCTCGACACCGCGCTCGCCCGACTCGACGACGACGAGACGCGACGCCGGGTCCGCCATGTGGTGACCGAGGACCAGCGGGTGCTCGACACGGTGGCGCTGCTGCGTGCCGGACGGGTCCGCGAGATCGGCCCGCTGCTGACCGCGTCGCACGCCTCGATGCGCGACGACTTCGAGATCACCGTCCCGGAGATCGACACCGCGGTCGAGGCGGCGCTCGCCGCGGGCGCGCTCGGTGCCCGGATGACCGGCGGCGGCTTCGGCGGCTGCGTCCTCGCCCTCGTCGAGGCGGACGCGGCCGACACGGTGGCGGACGCGGTCACCGCCGCGTACGCCGAGCGGGGTTTCCAGGCCCCCACCCACGTCACCGTGCTCCCCGCCCCCGGCGCCACCCGCCTCGACTGACCGTCGTCGCCGCCACCACGCGGTGCGGGCGGGCCGTGTGGTGGCCGCACCCGCCGCCCCGGGGCGCACGGTCCGAACGCGACGGTCGGTAGGGTGGCCGCCGACCGGGATCACATCGGACCGGGGGGAGGCCACATGAGCGACGCCGGGATCGCCGCCCAGGAGCGGGCGGTGGCGCTGATGCGGGTGAGGCGGCACGCCGAGGCGGCGAAGCTGCTCCGCGACCTGCTCGCCGACCAACCGGAGCACGCCGGTGTGCTGCTCCAGCTGGCCCGCTGCCACCGGATACTGGGCCAGCTCGCCGAGGCGATGCGGCTGGTGGACCGTGCGCTGGGGTTCGCCGCCGCCCAGCAGCACCTGCTCGTCGAGAAGGCCCGGATCCTGCTCGCGGCCGGGCACCCCGCGCACGCGGCCGCCGCCGCCCAGCAGGCCCTGGAACGCGCGCCCCGCACCTGGGAGGCGCACGGGCTGCTGGCCGAGGCGCTCCTGGCCCTCGGCAACCCCAACCGGGTGGTGGCTGCCCGCCGGCACGCCGACACCGCCCTGGAGCTCGCCCCGCAGGTGCCGGACGTCCACCTGCTCGACGCCCGCCTGCACGCGCGGATGGGTCGGCTCCGGGCCGCCCGGGCCGCCTGCCGGCAGGCGCTGGCACTCGACCCGACGTACGAGCCGGCGCTGAGCCAGCTCGCGCTGCTCGACGCCGGGCAGGACCGGGCCGGCCGCGCCGCGCGCGGGTTCAGCGACGCGCTGGCGGCCGACCCGCAGGCCGGGTGGAGCAGCGAGTCGCTCGCCGCGGTCTCCCTCGCCCTGTGCTGGCGGCTGTTCGACGTGGTCGCGCTGGCGGCCGTCGCCCACTGGGTGCTGTTCGCGGCGGTCGGGGGCACGGGTCGACCCGTACGGCTGGTCGCGGCGCTGCTCGTCCTGGTGGCCGCGGCGGCGTGGGCGCTGCGGTCCTGGCGACGGCAGCCGACGGCGGTGCGCTGGCAGCTGCGCCGGCACCTGAACGCGACCTCGGCGGTGGTGTGCCAGCTGCTTACCCTGGTCACGGCCGCCGGGCTGGTCTGCGGCGGGCTGGCCCCCCGCACGGACAGCCCCGCCGGCGCGGTGGGCGCCCTGCTGCTGCTCCCGGGCGCCGTGATCCTGGCCGTCCGGCTGTGGCGGCAGCTGAAGCGCCGCGCCGCCCCGACGATCCGCCGGCTCGGCTACGCGATCTGGACCCGCCTGGCCGCCCGCGCCACCACCTCCGCGCCCGCCCCGCCCCGCTGATCGAGAGGCGTCACGACGCTTCGATGATCATCCCGGCGGCGACCGTGCGGTTGGTGGTCTCGTCGATGATGACGAAGCCACCGGTGGTGCGGTTGCGGCGGTACTCGTCGGCCAGCAGCGGGATCGTCGTGCGCAGCCGCACCCGGCCGATCTCGTTGAGCCGCAGCTCCCCCGCCGACTCGTCGCGGTGCAGCGAGTTGATGTCCAGCCGGTAGTTCAGGCCGCGCACGATCGCCCGGGCCGACCGGGTGGTGTGCTTGATCGCGTACTTGCCGCCGACCTGCAACGGGCGGGTCTCGTCCATCCAGCAGACCATCGCCTCGATGTCCTGGGCCACCGCCGGAGCGTTGTTCGGCCGGCAGATCAGGTCGCCCCGGGAGATGTCGATCTCGTCGGCCAGCCGTACCGTCACCGACATCGGCGGGAACGCCTCCGCGACCGGCCCGTCGGCGGTCTCCACCGCGGCGATCCGGCTGGTGAACCCCGACGGCAGCACCATCACCTCGTCGCCCGGCTTCAGCACACCCGAGGCCACCTGACCGGCGTAGCCGCGATAGTCGGTGACCGTGGTCGACTGCGGACGGATCACGTACTGCACCGGGAAGCGCACGTCGACCAGGTTGCGGTCCGAGGCGATGTGCACCCGCTCCAGGTGGTGCAGCAACGACGACCCCTCGTACCAGGGCATGTTCTCCGACCGGCCGACGATGTTGTCGCCCTTCAGCGCGGAGACCGGCACCACCGTCAGGTCGGGCACCTCGAGCTTCGCGGCGAACGCGGTGAACTCGTCCGCGATCCGCTCGAACACCTCCTGGGAGTAGTCGACCAGGTCCATCTTGTTGACGCAGAGCACCAGGTGCGGCACCCGCAACAGCGAGCAGAGGAACGCGTGCCGACGGGACTGCTCGACGAGGCCCTTGCGGGCGTCCACCAGGATCAGCGCCAGGTCGGCGGTCGAGGCGCCGGTGACCATGTTCCGCGTGTACTGGATGTGCCCCGGGGTGTCCGCGATGATGAACTTCCGCCGCGGCGTGGCGAAGTAGCGGTACGCCACGTCGATCGTGATGCCCTGCTCCCGCTCCGCCCGCAGGCCGTCGGTGAGCAGCGCCAGGTTGGTGTACTCGTCACCGCGTGCCGCACTGACCGCCTCCACCGCGGCCAACTGGTCGGTGAACAGCGACTTCGTGTCGTAGAGCAGCCGGCCGATCAGCGTCGACTTGCCATCGTCCACACTGCCCGCGGTGGCGAACCGCAGCAGGTCCATCCGCCGGGGCTCCGGCCCGGCCCCGGACGCGGCCCGGGCGTCCGCGCCGGCCGGCGCGGCGGTCTCGACGCTCATCAGAAGTAGCCCTCCCGCTTGCGGTCCTCCATCGCGGCCTCGCTGACCCGGTCGTCACCACGGGTGGCCCCGCGCTCGGTGATCCGGGTCGCCGCGACCTCCTCGATGACCTTCTCCACCGTGTCCGCGTCGGAGCGCACGGCGGCGGTGCACGAGGCGTCGCCCACCGTGCGATAGCGCACCCGCGCCTTGAACCGCTCCTCACCCGCCCGGGGGCGGAAGAACTCGTTGACCGCGTACAGCATCCCTTCGCGCTCGATCACCTCACGCTCGTGGGCGTAGTAGATCGACGGCAGCGCGATCCGCTCCCGGGCGATGTAGTGCCAGACGTCCAGCTCGGTCCAGTTGGACAGCGGGAAGACCCGGATCGACTCGCCCGGGTGGTGCCGCCCGTTGTAGAGCGCCCACAGCTCCGGACGCTGGTTCTTCGGGTCCCACTGGCCGAACTCGTCACGGAAGCTGAACACCCGCTCCTTGGCCCGGGCCTTCTCCTCGTCGCGGCGGGCCCCGCCGAAGAGCGCGTCGAAACGGTGCTTCTCCACCGCGTCGAGCAGCACCGGGGTCTGGATCCGGTTGCGCATCCCGTCGGCCGACTCGCGCACCAGCCCGGCGGCCAGGGCCTCCGGCACGCTCGCCACCACCAACTGCAACCCCAGCTCGGCGACCCGCTGGTCGCGGTACTCCAGAACCTCGGCGAAGTTGTGACCGGTGTCGACGTGCATCACCGGGAAGGGGATGTTGGCCGGGGCGAACGCCTTCTGGGCCAGCCGGAGCATCACGATCGAGTCCTTGCCACCCGAGAAGAGCAGCACCGGCCGCTCCATCTCGGCGACCACCTCGCGCATCACGAAGATGCTCTCCGCTTCCAGGGCGTCGAGGTGCGAAACCTGGTAGGCGGGCGCGGTCATGACCCGGGCTCGATTCGCGTGCGCATCCGATTTCCAGACCTTCCCGGTCGGAGATATCAAGAACGTGCGATCAGGCTACCCGGAATGTCTCTGCAACGCCGCAAGCAACCGGGGGGCGAGATCCTTGCGACAGACCAGCAGGTCGGGCAGCCGTGGATCCGCTTCGTTGTATTTCAGCGCAGAACCGTCGATCCGGGAAGCGTGCAGCCCGGTGGCCGTCGCCACAGCCACCGGCGCCGCCGAATCCCACTCGTACTGCCCACCCGCGTGGATGTACGCGTCCACCTCACCGGTCACCACCGCGGCGATCTTCGCGCCGGCCGAGCCCATCGGCACCAGATGCGCCCCCACGTCCTCGGCCAGGTCAGTGAGGAACACCGGCGGCCGGCTCCTACTCGCCGCGAGCCGGATGATCCGCCCACCGGCCATGGCCGCCTCCAACGTCATCGGCGGATACGCCGGCGGATAGTCCGTGGCGAGCACCCGGTGCTGCGCGGGCAGCCCCACCGCCCCCGCGACCAACCCGTGCGGGCTCGGCGCGGTCCGCGCCCACAGCGCCACATGCACCGCCCAGTCCGCCCGGCCCTCCTCGGCGAACTCCCGGGTGCCGTCCAGCGGGTCGACGATCCACACCCGGTCCGCGGTCAACCGGGACACCGTCCCCGCGCTCACCTCCGCCGCCCAGGCCAGCCGCGACCCCTCGTCCTCCTCGGAGAGCACCGCGTCGCCCGCGCGCCACTTCGCCAACGCGGTGCGGATCACGTCGTGCGAGACCTTGTCCCCAGCCGACTTCAACGCCCCCGGGTCGGTGAAACCCATCTCCGCACGCAGCCCCAGCAACGCCTGACCCGCCCGGGCCGCCAACCACCGGGCGAACGCGCCGTCGACCATCGGAGGACTGCCCATGACTACCGCTCCCGTCGCCTCGCCACGGCCCCTGGTCAGGCCGTCCCGCCGCGACCCGCGCCGCCGGTCGCACCACGCCGAAAGGCGCAGACTACCGGCCCGCGGCGACCGATCCGGTACGCCCCGCCCGGTTTCAGCCCCCGTGGTACAGATTCTGCGTCGGCTCCACCCCACGGGTGATCACCGACTCCACCACGTCCGCCGCACGGTCGACGAGGAACTCCAACTCCTTGCGCTCGACGGCGCCGAAGTCCGACAGCACGTAGTCCGCCGGATCCTGCCGACCCGGCGGCCGACCGATGCCGAACCGGACCCGCACGTAGTCCTTCGTACCCAACGACTTCGACATCGAGCGCAGCCCGTTGTGCCCACCCTCGCCGCCGCCGCACTTCACCCGCACCTGCCCGTAGGCGATGTCCAGCTCGTCGTGCACCGCGACCACCTGACCCGGCGCCACCTTGTAGAACTGGGCCAGCGCCGCCACCGGCCCGCCGGACAGATTCATGTACGTCAGCGGCTTCACCAGCACCAGCCGCGGACCCCCGAAGCCCAGCCGCCCCTCGGCCACCTCCGCCACCGCCCGACGGTGCCGCCCGAACTTCGCGCCCACCCGCCCGGCCAGCAGGTCCGCCACCATGAACCCGACGTTGTGCCGGTTACCCGCGTACTCCCGGCCCGGGTTGCCCAGGCCGACCAGCAGCCACGGCCCCGCCTCGTCCGTCACGACCCGCCCTCTCCCGCGTCAGTCCCACCCGACCCCGATACGCCGACAGGCGCCCCCGAACCCGCGGGGACGCCTGTCGCACGTGATACGCGACCTCGATCTCAGGCCTCGGTACGCGCCTCGGCGTTCTCCTCGCCCTCGGCGCCCGGAGCGGTCTCGGCACCCTCGGACTCCTCGGTGACCTCGCCGACCTCGGCCTCTTCCTCCTCGGCAGCCACCTCGACCTCGGGCAGCGTCGCCTCGAGCTGCTCCGCCGTCGGCGCGGCGGTCACCGTGGCGACCGGCAGCTCCGGGTCGGCGGCCAGCTCGACGCCGGCCGGCAGCGTCACGTCGGCGGCGGTGATCTGGACGCCCGGCTCGGCACCCTCGATCGACGCCTCCAGGTGGTCCGGCACCT
The DNA here is from genome assembly GCF_027497215.1 of Micromonospora sp. WMMD812. Classification (NCBI taxonomy): domain Bacteria; kingdom Bacillati; phylum Actinomycetota; class Actinomycetes; order Micromonosporales; family Micromonosporaceae; genus Micromonospora; species Micromonospora sp. WMMD812. The sequence goes on from NZ_CP114904.1 coordinate 3,904,288, forward strand.
TCGTGGCGTCCGCGGTCACCGACAGGGTGTCGTGGTCGTGCACGATCAGGGTGTCCTTCGCGGCCTCACCGGTCAGCTCGACCGGAACCTCGACGGTGACCTTCTCGCCCCGGCGGACCAGCAGCAGGTCCACGTGCTCGAAGGTGTCCTTGATCGGGTCACGCTGGATCGCCTTCGGCAGCGCCAACACCTGGGTGCCGTCGCTCACGTCGATCGCGAAGAGCTGGTTGGCGCCGCCCTTGCGGATCGCGGCCGCGAACTCACGGGCCGGCAGCGCGATGTGCTTCGGCTTCTCGCCGTGGCCGTACAGCACGGCGGGCACCTTGCCGGCCCGGCGGGTACGACGGGCACCACCCTTGCCGAACTCGGTACGGGGCTCGGCGCTGATCTTTACCTCGGACACGGGGAAACTCCTGATGCTTTCGCTGCGGCGGCTTGTCGACTGGCGGTGCTGGGGCGAGGGGCTCGCTGGGGCTCATGCGTCATGAACGACTGCCCGGAGCACCGCGTCGATGACGGTGCCTCCGTGCGGCGCTTCGTCAGCGGCCCGCCGGGCACCCTCGCCGTGGCAACCGCACCAGTCTACCCGAGCCGAATCCCGGCCCTCCGCCAGTCCCCGGATCACCGCCGCCGACCGCGAAGAACACGGCCGGGACGGCGCGCCAGGTCAGCTCAAACCACCGAAAAGGGTGGTCACCGAGCCGTCGTCGAAGACCTCCCGGATCGCCCGGGCCAGCAGCGGCGCGATCGACAGCACGGTCAGCTTGTCGAGCTGCTTCTCCGGCGGCAACGGCAGCGTGTTGGTGACCACGACCTCGCTGATCGGGCTGTTCTTCAACCGCTCGGTCGCCGGATCCGACAGCAACGCGTGGGTGGACGCGACGATCACGTCAGCGGCACCGGACTCCTTGAGGATGTCCGCCGCCCGGCAGATCGTGCCACCCGTGTCGATCATGTCGTCGACGATCAGGCACACCCGGCCCTCCACGTCACCGACCACCCGGTTCGCCACCACCTGGTTCGGCTTGAGCGGGTCACGGGTCTTGTGGATGAACGCCAGCGGGCAACCGCCGAGCCGGTCGGTCCACCGCTCCGCCACCCGCACCCGGCCCGAGTCCGGCGCGACGACCGTCATCGGCCGGCCCGCGTACCGGCGCTCCACGTACTCGGCCAGCACGTCCATCGCGAACAGATGGTCGACCGGCCCGTCAAAGAAGCCCTGGATCTGGGCGGTGTGCAGGTCCACCGTGAGGATGCGGTTGGCCCCGGCAGTCTTCAACAGGTCGGCGATCAGCCGAGCCGAGATCGGCTCCCGACCGCGGTGCTTCTTGTCCTGCCGCGCGTATGGGTAGAACGGCAGCACCACCGTGATCCGCTTCGCCGACCCGCGCTTCAGCGCGTCGATCATGATCAGGGTCTCCATGACCCACGTGTTCACGCCGTGCGTGACGGACTGCACCACGAAGGCGTCCGAACCACGCACCGAGTCCTTGAACCGTACGAAGATCTCACCGTTGGCGAACTCGTACGCGTCGGCGGGCGTCGGCGCGACGCCGAGCACCTCTCCGATCTCCTTGGCCAGCTCCGGAAACCCACGTCCGGAGAAGAGCATCAGGCTTTTGCGGTTTTCGGCGACGATGCTGCCCATGGGCCCGTCTGCTCCCGTTGGTCGGTGTGGCACCCGGCGCGGAGGTGGTGGGCCGGGGACTATTCGGTTGCAGTATCTCCCGCGGCGGACGCCCCGCCCACCGACTCGGCATCCCCGTGGATTGCCTCACCCTCACTTGCGGCACGCGCCCCGCCCGGCCCACCCTCGGCCGCCCTCTGCGCCCGCTCCGCCGCCGCCGCGGCCACCGTCCCGGCCCGCTTGCGAGCCACCCAGCCCTCGACGTTGCGATGCGGAGCCCGGGTCACACCCAACGCCCCCGGCGGCACGTCCTGCGCGATCGCGCTCCCCGCCGCCACGTAGGCCCCGGCGCCCACCTCGACCGGCGCGATCAGGGTGGTGTCACAGCCGACGAACGCCCCCTCGCCGACGATCGTCCGGTTCTTGTTGACCCCGTCGTAGTTCACGAAGATCGTCGCCGCGCCGATGTTCGCCTTCGCCCCGATCGTCGCGTCACCGACGTACGACAGGTGCGGCACCTTCGCGCCCGGGCCGACCTCGGAGTTCTTCACCTCGACGAACGTGCCGACCTTCGACTTCTCGGCCAGCTTCGCGTCCGGCCGCAGGTACGCGTACGGGCCGACGCTGGCCCCCGGGCCCACCTCGGCGCCGATCGCGTGGCTCCGCAGCACCGTCGCGCCCGCGCCGATCACCGTGTCGACCAGCGTCACGTCCGGGCCGACCACCGCGCCGGTGCCGACGACCGTGCCGCCCCGGAGCTGGGTGTTCTGGTCGACCACCGCGTCCCGGTCCAGCGCCACGGTCACGTCGATCCAGGTGGTCTCCGGGTCGAGCAGGCTCACCCCGGTGCGCATCCACGCCTCGTTGACCCGGTCGCGCAGCAGCCGGCGCAGCGCCGCCAGCTCGACCCGGTCGTTGCAGCCCAGCGTCTCCACGTGGTCCGCCGCGACGTGCACGGTCACCGGCTCACCCGCCGAGCCGAGCAGCCCGAACACGTCGGTCAGGTACTCCTCGCCCTGGTCGTTGTCGGTGGAGAGCTTGCCCAGCGCGTCCCGCAGCCGGACCACGTCGAACGCGTAGATGCCGGCGTTGATCTCCCGGATCGCGCGCTGCGCCGGGGTCGCGTCCCGCTCCTCGACGATCTGCTCCAGCCGGCCGTCGGCGGCCCGCACGATCCGGCCCAGGCCGGTCGGGTCGGGCACCTCCGCGGCGAGCACCGTCGCCGCCGCGCCCTCCTCCTCGTGCGCCTGCACCAGGGCGCTCACCGTCTCCGACCGCAGCAGCGGCACGTCCCCGTTGATCACGACCACGGTGCCGGAGGCGTCCGGTACGGCCTCCAGCACGATCCGCACCGCGTGCCCGGTGCCGAGCTGCTGCGCCTGGAGCACCGGGGTGGCGTCGGGGGCGATCTCGGCGAGGTGGGCGCGGACCTGGTCCGCGCCGTGGCCGACCACCACCACGGTGCGGTCCGCGGCCAGCGGCGCCGCCGCGCTCAGCACGTGGCCGAGCAGCGTACGACCGAGCAGCGGGTGCAGCACCTTGGGCAGCGCCGACTTCATCCGCTTGCCCTCACCGGCGGCGAGCACGACAACGGTGCGGAGGTGGGGCTGGGACACGACGTGGGCTCCCGTCGGGACGGCGGACACTCTCGCGCCATGCTAACCAGCCAGAAAGCGCCGGCTGGCACGGCCACGGCGAAACGCGATGGACCAGCGTGAGCTGGGGTGCCTGGATTCGAACCAGGAGCTCAAGGCTCCAAAGGCCTGCGGGTTGCCGTTACCCCACACCCCATTGAATGTCAAGCCTAACGACCCGCCGAATCGACGCCCGTGCCGCCTGCTTTCCGGAACAGCTCGGCGATCATACCTTCGATCCGCCAGTAGAGCTCGCGACTGCGTGGCACGTTGATCACGAGACAGCCGTGGTAGTCGGCGCCGACGTTGCGGCGGACGGTGGTCGGCCGGTGTTTCTTCACGGTCGGCCGGCCGAAGCGGTCGGGCGGCAGGCCGAGCCGGCGCGCCCACCACGTGGTCGCGGCGTCGGCGTCGGCCGTCTCGTGGATGCTGACCCGGTAGCTGGGCACCGACCGGTCGACGCCACACGTCTCGAGGAAACGCAGGAACAGCGCCAACAGGCCCGGATCGCTGTTGACGAGCTGCACGTGGTCGTCCCGTCGCCACGGCTTCGACTTGGTGCCCTCGCACCAGTAGACGGCCGCGCCGAGGAGCAGCAGATCCCGGTCGTCGAGCGACCCGACCGTCGTCGCGGCCCGTTCGTGCTGCCCGGCGCGGGCCGCGTCCCGCTCCGCCCGGTGCGCCGCCCACCGGGCATCCGCCGCTGCCTTCATCCGGGCCCGGCCACCCGCCCGGGTGATGTCGTCGTCCGGCCGGGCCGGCAGGTGGCGCACCCACTGGTACGCGGTCGATTTCGCCACCCCGAGGCGGGCAGCGATGTCCGGGACCGAGCAACCGCTGGCCCGCAGCTCGATCGCCCGGGCACGCAGGTCGTCCTTCGCATTGGGTCGGCGGGTCCACTCGGGCGGCGGAACGCCGCGCAGCAGCTCGTACACCCGGTTGCGGCCGAGGCCGGTGCGGGCCCGGATCTCACGGACGGAGAGCCCGTCGACGGCGCGCAGGCGGCGCACCTCGTCGGGGGTCGGATCGCTCATTTCCCGGACGTTAGGGGGCCGGTACGACGGAGCCGGATCGTGAACTTCCCCGTGCGATCTACGGTTGCGTAAGTTACGGTGACGTAGGCGTAACTTCGTTGATCTTCCCCATCCCCTTGCTGCGAGGTGCCATGTCCACCACTCTGCTCGAACCCAAGGCCCCCGGACCGAAGCCACTCACCCAGGGCAGCCAGTCACCCGGCATCCTGGCCGCCCTCTGGGCGTTCGTGGTGATTCCCTTCGTGGCGCTGATCGCCGCCATACCGGTGGCCTGGGGCGGTTGGCTGAGTTGGACGGATGTCGGCATCGCCGGCTTGTGGTATGTGGTCTCGGGGCTGGGCATCACGGTCGGCTACCACCGCTACTTCACGCACGGCTCGTTCAAGGCCCGGCGCTGGCTGCGGGCCACGCTGGCGGTCTCCGGCTCGCTCGCGGTGCAGGGCGAGATCATCCAGTGGGTGGCCGACCACCGGCGCCACCACGCCTTCTCGGACCTCGAGGGTGACCCGCACTCGCCGTGGCGGTTCGGAGAGAACGTCCGGGGCCTGACCCGGGGCCTGTTCCACGCGCACGTCGGCTGGCTCTTCAACCGCGAGCTGTCCAACCGGGAGCGGTTCGCACCGGACCTGATCGCCGACAAGGACATCAACCGGGTGGACCGGCTCTTCCCGGTGCTGGTGACGATCTCCGTGCTCGGCCCGGCGCTGATGGGTGGCCTGCTGACCTGGTCGTGGCAGGGCGCGCTGACCGCGTTCTTCTGGGGCGGCCTGGTCCGCATCGCGCTGCTGCACCACGTGACCTGGTCCATCAACTCGGTCTGCCACGTCTACGGAGAGCGCCCGTTCGCCATGCGTCAGGGTGACCGGGCGGCGAACTTCTGGCCGCTGGCGATCCTGTCCTTCGGCGAGAGCTGGCACAACCTGCACCACGCCGACCCGACGTGCGCCCGGCACGGTGTGCTGCGCGGCCAGGTGGACATCTCGGCCCGGGTGATCTGGCTCTTCGAGAAGATCGGCGCGGCGTACGACGTCCGCTGGCCGAAGCCCGAGCGGCTCGCGGCGAAGCTGGTCTCGCCGACCGCGAGGTAATGCGGGCGATGATCCGGGTGGTTACCTGGCAGTATGGCCGGGTGACCGAACCGAGCGGGGGGCGCGCCGGCAGGCCCGGCGAGAGGGGGGCCGGGCCCGCGGTGGATACGGTCGGTTGGCGCGACAGCGCCTTCCGACCGAACGCCAGTGAGGCGGCGACGTGAGCGGGCAGAGCGGAGACACCATCCCACGGCAGGGCGTCACCGAGCGCCAGCGAGGTGACGAGATGGCGGATGTCCCAGGCAGTCAGGGCGGCAGCGACCGGCGACGCGCGGTCCCGGCTGCGGGCAAGCCCGCGTCGCGGGTACGCATGTCGGCGGCCCAGCGCCGCGAGCAGCTGATCTCGATCGGTCGGCAGCTCTTCGCCGAGCGCGGGTTCGACGCCACGTCCATCGAGGAGGTGGCGGCGCGGGCCAAGGTCTCCAAGCCGGTGGTCTACGAGCACTTCGGCGGCAAGGAGGGGCTCTACGCGGTGGTCGTGGACCGGGAGGTCCGGGCGTTGCTGGACCGGATCACCACGGCGCTGACCGCCGGGCACCCGCGGGAGCTGCTGGAGCAGGCCGCGATGGCGCTGCTGGGCTACATCGAGGAGGAGACCAGCGGGTTCCGGGTGCTGGTCCGCGAGTCGCCGGTGGGGTCCGCGACGGGCAACTTCAGCAGCGTGCTCAACGACGTGGCACACCAGGTGGAGCACATCCTGGGCGCGGAGTACAAGAGCCGGGGGTACGACCCGAAGCTGGCGGAGCTCTACTCGCAGGCGCTGGTGGGCATGGTGGCGTTGACCGGCCGCTGGTGGCTGGAGGTCCGCAAGCCGCGCAAGGAGACCGTGGCGGCCCACCTGGTCAACCTGGCCTGGAACGGGCTGTCCCACCTGGAGTCGAAGCCGACGCTGATCACCTCGCGGGGCCGCTGAGCCTCCTCGGTGCCGCTGGGCCCCGGTGCCGCTGAGCCCCGGTGCCGCTGAGCCCCGGTGCCGCCGGGCCCGACCGGCGGGCCGGCGGCGCGGTGGCGGCACCGGTGGGTGTCAGCGGGTGTGCGCCTCGGAGACGGGGTGCTTGCGGTGGCGGCGTGCCGCCTCCGCGTGCTCCGGCGGGCCGACCTTGTCGTAGAGGCCGGTGCCGAGCAGCACCAGGCCGAACAGCATCGACACGATGACGGTCGACATGGAGAAGTTCAGGAAGTTCGCGTCGGTCTGCAGCACGGACATCATGAGGATGCTGGTGACGAGGAAGATGATCCCGGCGGTCAGGTTCATGTAGTGGCCGAGGTTGGTCCGTCGGGACGCGCCGACCAGCAGGAAGGCGCCGAAGATCACCGAGGCCAGCGAGAACGCGAGGTTGGTGCGGAGCCCCAGCACCCAGTTGCTCTCCCGGCCGAAGAGCGACTCGCCGGCGGTCTGCACGACGCCCCAGACGCCGAAGACCAGAATGTAGAGCCCGATGACACCGGAGAGGACCCGGTAGATCGGTCTCGCCGGATGGTTCACCGGAAAGTGCGCCATGACCCCTCGCCTCCGCCCGAGTTGACCGGTTCCGGAGGATTGTCACCCGCGGCGACGGGGGTTGTCCGGCGAACCCGTTTTCGCCGGGGCCCGACCTGGGGACGGATCATGCGTGGCCGTCCGCGGCGGGTCGGGCTCCGGCGAGAACCGGAAGCGCGTGCCGGCGATCAGAGAACCAGGCGGGCCTTCTCGAAGGCCTGCTTCTCCTCGTCGCTGCCGACCTTGCCGTACATGCCGACCATCAGCAGGACCAAGCCGGCCACCATGAGCACGATGACGGTGCCGATGCTGAAGTTGAAGAGGTTCGCGTCGGTCCGGATGAAGGCGAGCCCGCCGAGGCTGATCGCCATGAGGGCGTACGCCAGCCACTGGTTGATCACGACGTCGATGTTGCGGCCGAGCGCGGTGCCGGCCAGCACCAGCACCCCGAGCAGGACGCTGAGCAGCGAGAAGCCGAGGTTGGTGCCCTGACCGAGGATCTGGGTGTCGTCCTGGGCGAAGATCTCGTTGCCGGCGGTCTCGATGATGCCGAGCGCACCGAAGACCACCAGGTACAGACCGGTCAGCCCGCCGATCGCCCGGTAGATCGGCCGCGCGGGGTGGTTGACGGGGGTGTGGGCCATGTCTGAGTCTCCAACGCCGTTCGGGTGAGGGTCGCCGACGATTGTCCCGCACGTCGGCATGTGACGCCGCACACGGGGCCCCACCTGCGTGGCGGCGGCTCGACGGCGACGACCCGGGCGGGGGTCGGCTCCGGTCAGTCCGCCGGCAGTTCCTCGGCGAGGGCCAGCCAGGCCTCCTCGGTGCGCTCCCGCTCGGCGCGCAGGTCCTTGAGCTGGGCGTCCAGCTCGGCGACCTTCGCGTAGTCGGTGGCGTGCGCGGCGAGCTGGTCGAGCAGTGCCGTCTCGCGCTGCTCGAGCTTGCCGATCTGCCGCTCCAGGCGGGCCAGCTCCTTGCGGGCCTGCCGCACCTCGGCCGCGGACATGCCGGCGCGGGCCGGTGCCTCCGGGGTGGCCGCCGGCACGGCCTCGGCGCGGGCGGACCCGGGCAGGGTGGCGGCCCGGTCCAGGTATTCCTCCACTCCGCCGGGCAGGTGCACCAGCCGACCGTCGCCGAACATCCCGTACGCGGCGTCGGTGACCCGCTCGATGAGGTACCGGTCGTGGCTGGCCACGATCACCGTGCCCGGCCACGAGTCGAGCAGGTCCTCGAGCGCGGCGAGGGTGTCGGTGTCCAGGTCGTTGGTGGGCTCGTCGAAGAGGAGCACGTTCGGCTCGCCGGCGAGCAGCCGCAGCATCTGCAGCCGGCGCCGTTCGCCGCCGGAGAGGTCGCCTACCGGGGTCCAGAGCCGCCGGTCGTCGAAGCCGAAGACCTCGGCGAGCTGGGCGGCGGAGATCTCCCGGTCGCCGAGCTGCACCCGGCGGGCCACCTCCTCGACCGCCTCCAGCACCCGCAGCTGGACGGGGAGTTCGGCCAGTTCCTGGGAGAGGAACGCGGGTCGGACGGTGGAGCCGGTGACGAACCGGCCGCCGTGCGGGTGGGTGATGCCGGCGAGCATCCGGAGCAGGGTGGTCTTGCCGGCGCCGTTGGCACCGAGGATGGCGATCCGGTCTCCGGGGCCGACCTGCCAGGTGGCGTCGTGCAGGATCTCCTTGGGGCCGGCGTGCAGGGTGACCTGCTCCAGGTCGTACACCTGCTTGCCGAGCCGGGCCGTGGCGAGCCGTTGCAGCGACATGGTGTCGCGCGGCGGTGGGACGTCGGCGATCAGCGCGTTGGCCGCGTCGATGCGGAAGCGGGGCTTGGAGGTCCGGGCGGGCGGGCCGCGCCGCAGCCAGGCGATCTCCTTGCGGAGCAGGTTCTGCCGGCGGGCCTCGGTGGCGGCGGCGACTCGCTCCCGCTCGGCGCGGGCCAGCGTCCAGGCGGCGAAGCCGCCGTCGTACGCCCGGACGGTCTGGTCGGCGACCTCCCAGGTGGTGGTGCAGACGGCGTCGAGGAACCAGCGGTCGTGGGTGACGACGACGAGCGCGCCCTTGCGGGTGAGCAGGTGCCGGGCCAGCCAGTCGACGCCGCCGACGTCGAGGTGGTTGGTGGGCTCGTCGAGGATGAGCAGGTCGGAGTCGCGCACCAGCAGCGCGGCGAGCGCGACGCGGCGCCGCTCGCCGCCGGACATCGGGCCGACCGGCTGGTCGAGGCCGAGGTGGGGCATGCCGAGGCCGTCGAGGATGGCGCGCACTCCGGCGTCGCCGGCCCACTCGTGCTCGGCGCCCATGCTCTCGTCGAGCCATTCGGTGCCGAGCACCACGTCCCGGACGGTGGCGTCCGGGGCGAGGGTGAGGTTCTGCGGCAGCCAGGCGACCCGCAGGTCCCGGCGGTGGGTGACGCGGCCGTCGTCCGGCTCCTCGGTGCGGGTGAGCAGCCGGAGCAGGGTGGACTTGCCGGCGCCGTTCAGGCCGACGACGCCGATCCGGTCGGCGTCGTCGAGGCCGAGCGAGACGTCGGTGAGCAGGGCACCGGCGGCCCCGTAGCCCTTGGACACCCGGTCCAGGTTGACGATGTTGGCCACGACCTACCTTCCATGATCAAAGCGTCCCGGTGCCGGCGGGCACGGGACGCCTGGTCTTCCAGGGTACGCGGGCCTCCCGAGATCCACGCGTCCGGCGGGACCGCCCGCGTCCCGCGCGGCGCACGTCAAGATCCGCGCAACATCCCGACGTTGCTGCCTTCCTCGCCCGGGAGGCGGCAACGTCCGCGACAGTGTGCGGATCTTGGGTGGTCCGGCCGCCGGGCGGGGCCGGTGAGGCGGGGGCCGGTGAGGCGGGGGCCGCGCGGGCGTCAGACGATCCGGGCGCCGGCCACCGGCCCGTGGGCGACGCGGACCTCGCGGCACACGCCGGCCGCGGTCAGGTCGGCGGCGACGCGGCCGGCGTGTGCCTCGTCGCTGGCGAGGAAGACGCAGGTCGGCCCGGAGCCGGAGACGATGCCGGCGAGCGCGCCGGCCGCCTCGCCGGCCTTGAGGGTGTCGGCGAGCGCGGGACGCATGGCGAGGGCGGCGTCCTGGAGGTCGTTGCCCAGTGCGGCGGCGAGCACCCGCGGGTCCCGCTGCCGGAGTGCGGCGAGCAGCCGGTCGGTGCTGCCCAGCGGCGGGCCGGCGGTGCCGGCCTCGCGGAGCCGGTCGAGTTCGGCGTAGGCGGCCGGGGTGGAGAGGCCGCCGTCGGCGATGCCGACCACCCAGTGCCAGGAGGTGGGTCGGGCGAGCACGGGGCTGACCGCCTCGCCACGGCCGGTGCCGAGGGCGGTGCCGCCGTGGATGAGGAACGGCACGTCCGAGCCGAGGTCGGCGGCGATGCCGGCCAGTTCGTCGCGGGAGAGGCCGGTGCCCCAGAGCGCGTCGCAGGCGACGAGCGCGGCGGCCGCGTCGGCGCTGCCCCCGGCCAGCCCGCCGGCGAGCGGGATCTGCTTGCGCAGGTGCAACCGGGCGTGCGGGAGCACACCGGCGTAGCCGGCCAGGGCGTGGGCGGCGCGGATCACCAGGTTGGTGTCGTCCAGGGCCAGCTCGCCGGTGCCCTCGCCCTCCATGGTCAGGGTGAGGGTGTCACCCCGGCGGGCGGTGAGCTCGTCGTGGATGGAGATGGCGTGGTAGACGGTGTTCAGCTCGTGGTAGCCGTCGCGGCGCAGCGGGCCCACCCCGAGGTGCAGGTTGACCTTGGCGGGCACCCGGACCTTCACCGGGCCGCTGGCTCCGCGCCGCTCGTCCTCGCCCTCCGGTCGCCAGGCCTCGGTCACGGGGTGACGTCCCGGATGTCGAACGGCTTGTCCACGATCAGCTCCTCGGCGGCGTCGGCGACCGGCTCGTACCGGCCGTCGACCAGGTCGTACGCGTACATGTGCGGCGGATTCGGCCCGATCCGCCGGTGGTGGATGACGCCGGCGGCGGCGGGCACCGGGCCAGCCTACTGCCCGGCGGGGGCGGGGGCCGGAGCCGACGCGGCGATGGCGGCGAACTGCTCGACGGTGAGCGACTCGCCGCGGGCGCCCGGGTCCACGCCGGCGGCGGTGAGCGCGGCGGCGGCCCGGTCCGCGCCGCCCGCCCAGCCGGCGAGGGCCGCGCGGAGGGTCTTGCGGCGCTGGGCGAACGCCGCGTCCACCACCGCGAAGACCTGCTGCCGGGCCACGTCGGAGCGGGGCGGTTCGCGCCGGGTGAAGGCGACCAGTCCGGAGTCGACATTCGGTACCGGCCAGAAGACGTTCGGCGGGACCTTGCCGGCGGCCCGGGCCCGCGCGTACCAGGCGAGCTTGACCGACGGGATGCCGTACACCTTCGAGCCGGGGCCGGCGACGAGCCGGTCGGCGACCTCCTTCTGCACCATGACGAGGCCGTGCCGCAGGCCGGGAAGTTCGGCGAGCAGGTGCAGCACCACCGGCACGGCCACGTTGTAGGGCAGGTTCGCGACCAGCGCGGTGGGGGCCGGGTCGGCGAGGTCGGCGGCGGTGACCCGCAGCGCGTCGGCGCGGTGCACGGTGAGCCGGCCGGCGTCCGGGCCGGCGTGCCGCGCGGCCGTCTCCGGCAGCGCCCCGGCCAGCACCGGGTCGATCTCCACGGCGTGCACGTGCGCGGCGGCCGGGAGCAGGGCCAGGGTGAGTGAGCCGAGCCCGGGGCCGACCTCCAGCGCCACGTCCTCGGGCGTGAGCCCGGCGGCGGTGACGATCCGGCGCACGGTGTTCGGGTCGTGCACGAAGTTCTGGCCGAGCTTCTTGGTGGGGGCGACGCCCAGGCGGGCGGCCAGGTCGCGGATCTCCGCCGGGCCGAGGAGACCGGTCATACGGTGCAGCGTAGCGGCGGCCGGCGGCCGTCCCCGGTGGCGGGGCGTCCGGGTCATCCGCCGGGGCGCAGCAGCCCGGACTCGTACGCCAGCACGACGAGTTGCGCCCGGTCCCGCAGCCGCCGCTTGGCCAGCAGGTTCGCCACGTGGGTCTTCACGGTGCTCTCGGCGAGGAACAGCTCCCCGGCGATCTCGGCGTTCGACAGTCCCCGCCCGACGAGCCGCAGGACGTCCGTCTCCCGGGCGGTGAGGTCGGCCAGGTTGGGCGGGACGCGGCTGCCGGGGGCGGGGCGGCTGAGGAACTCCTCGAGCAGCCGGCGGGTGATCGCCGGGGCGAGCAGGGCGTCGCCGGTCGCCACGGTGCGGACGCCGAGCGCGAGTTGCTCGCGGGGCACGCTCTTGAGCAGGAAGCCGGAGGCGCCGGCGCGCATTGCCTCGTAGACGTACTCGTCGAGGTCGAAGGTGGTGAGCATCAGGACGCGTGGGTTGCCGGGGAGCGCGACCACCCGCCGGGTCGCCTCGATGCCGTCGAGCAGCGGCATCCGCACGTCCATCAGCACGACGTCCGGTGTGGTGCGCCGGGCCTCCTCGATGGCGGCGAGACCGTCGGCGGCCTCGCCGACGACCGCCATGTCCGGTATCGCGCCGAGGATCGCCGCCAGTCCGTGCCGGATCAGCGTCTCGTCGTCGGCGATCAGCACCCGGATCATGCCGTGGCCACCGGCAGTCGGGCCCGGACGCGGAAGCCGGCGGACACGTCCAGTTGCAGGCTGCCGCCACAGAGCGCCACCCGTTCCCACATGCCGATCAGGCCCCGGCCGGTTCCGCCGGTGCCGCGCCGGGGCGTCCCGTCGTCGTGGACGTCGATGTCGAGCGCGTCGGGCGTGTGCTGGAGCCGGACGACGACCTCGCCGCCGTCGGAGTGCCGGAGCGCGTTCGTCAACGACTCCTGGACGAGCAGGCAGGCGGCCAGTTCGACGCCCCGGTCGAGCGGACGGTTACGCCCGGCGATCTCCAGTCGGACGGCGAGGCCGGCCGCGCGGAACCTCCCGATCAGCGCGTCGAGCTGCGTCAGTCCGGGCTGGGGTGCGAGTTCGGCGCGGGTCGGGACGACGTCGTCGTCGTTGAGCAGTCGCAGCAGTCGGGCCAACTCGACCAGGGCCGAGCGGGACGCGTCGGCGATCGCGTCGAAGGCGGCCCGGGCGCTCGCGGGTTCCCGGTCGACGAGTTGGTGACCGGCTTCGGCCTGCACCGCGATCACGCTGACCGTGTGCGAGACCAGGTCGTGCAGTTCACGGGCGATCGACCGGCGTTCGGCGGCCACCGCCGCCCGGGCCTGCTCGTCCCGGGTGGCCTCGGCCTGGGAGGCGCGCTGAACCGCCGCCACGCCGTCGAGCCGGCGTCGGCGGTAGGCGGCGCCGATGGCGGTCGGTGCCACGACGAACAGCACGATCGACGGCACCACGTTGGCGAGGGTGTCCGACGGGTCCAGCAGGATCGCGACGACCATGCCGCCCGCCTGCGTCGCGGCGGCCACCGCGGCCCAGCGCAGCGAGGCGTACGCGCCGGCGGAGAACGCCGCGACCAGCACCGCGATCAGTCCGGCCACCTCGTCGGGCGGTTCGCCGCCCAGCGCCAGGGCGACGACCACTGCGGTCACCGCGGTCGCCACCGGCACGGGGTACCGGCGACGCAGCACCAGCACGGTGGTCGCCAGGACCACGCCGACGAGGTGCTGGACGCGGATCCCGCCGCGCAGCTCTCCGACCATCACCTCCACCAGGCCGAGGGCGCAGAGCGCGATCGCCGGGGCGACATCGGTCAGCAGGCGGTGCGGGCCGGGGGTGGTTGCCATGGCGGCAGCGTAGGTGCGGGGACGCGCTGTTCGCCTCCTCCTGTCGTACCGGTGCCCGCCGCCCGGTTCCGCCGGCTGGCGGAGGCGATCACGACCTCGGGCGGGGGTGGCGGACGGCCCGCGTCCCTAGCGTCGGGGTCCGGCGCCGCGACGACGGCGCCGGCCGGCAGCGAGCCGGCTCATCCGACGTACGCAGGAGCTCACCATGACCGATCGACCTGCCCGGCCGGCTCGGCTGCTTGCCGCCGCCCTGGTCGCCGCCCCGCTGCTCACCCTCGCCTCCGAGTTGGTCGTGCCCCGCGACAACACCGAGAACCCGGTCGACGAGCTGGCCCTGATCGCCGACCACAGTGGGGCGTTCCTCGCCGCCGACCTGATGTACTTCGCCGCGATGGTCCTGTTCGCCGTCGGGATCCGCGGCGTGATGGGCCTGGTCACGGGCCGGGGGCGCACGTTCGTACGGGTGGCGGGGAGCATGGCCTTCCTCGGCGCGGTGGCCCTCGCCGCCCACGCGGTGCTGCTGCTCGCCCTGCGGGACCTCGCGCTCGCCCCGGACCGGACCGCGATGGCCGCGGCCAACGGAGTGATCTCCGAGGGGAACGCCGCCATCGTGGTGCTGGTGCTGCACCTGTTCGGCTTCGACCTGGGCCTCACCCTGTTCACGGTCGCCGCGTGGCGGGCCCGCCTCGTGCCGGCGTGGGCCGCCCCGCTCGGTTTCCTCTGCCTCGCCGGTGACTTCTCGCCCGGGTCGTACAACGGAGTCCTGCTCGGGCTCGCGGCCACGGCCGCCTTCTCGGTGCTCGCGTCCGGGGTCCTCCGGCGCACCGGGACCGGGTCGGTCGCCGCGCCAACGCCGGTGCCGGCTGCGGCGTGACGCGGCGTGGGGTGGGGCCGTGTGCGCGGCCTCACCCCGCGCCGTCACCAGGGGCCGAAGACGCGCTCGCCGGTGGCCGAGATGGCGGCGCACAGCTCGTCCAGGTCCGCGCCGGTGGTGGCGGCGAGCGAGCGGACGGTCAGCGGGATGAGGTACGACGCGTTGGGCCGGCCGCGGTGCGGCATGGGGGTGAGGTAGGGCGCGTCGGTCTCCACCAGGATCTGGTCGAGCGGGGTCAGCGCGGCCGCCTCCCGGAGCGCGCCGGCGCTGCCGAAGGTGACGGTGCCGGCGAAGCTGAGCAGGTAGCCGCGGCGGACGCACTCGGCGGCGAAGTCGGCGTCGCCGGAGAAGCAGTGCAGGACGACGGTGTCGGGCGCGCCCTCGTCGTCCAGGATGCGCAGCACGTCGGCGTGCGCCTCCCGATCGTGGATGACCAACGCCTTGCCGTACCGCTTGGCGATGGCGATGTGCGCGCGGAAGCTCTCCTCCTGGGCGGCGCGCCCCTCGTCGCCGGTGCGGAAGAAGTCCATCCCGGTCTCGCCGACGCCACGCACCCGGTCCCGGGCGGCCAGCGTCTCGATCTCGCGCAGCGCCTCGTCCAGATCGGGGAGGCGAGGCGCCTCGTTCGGGTGCAGGGCCACGGTCGCCACCACCGCCGGGTACCTGTCGGCGGTCTGCGCGCCCCAGCGGGAGGAGGACACGTCCACCCCGACCTGCACCAGCCGGTCGACCCCGACTCCGGCGGCGACCGCGACGGCCGCGGCGACCGGGTCGTCGGCGGGGCCGCCGCCGGGCATGCCGGCCTCGCTGACCGTGATGTCCAGGTGGGTGTGGCTGTCGAGCACCGGGTGGGGCAGCGGCTCGGGCGCCGGCGGGAACTCGCCGGCGCGCCGGGCGGCCCGGTCGCGGCGGGATTCGGTCCGCCCGGTCGTCTGTTCGGTTGGCTCGGTCATCCACCAAAGGATCACACACTGGGGGTGTCCACCCGCCCGCCACCCGCAGTTCACCTCGGCTACCCAGGGCGACTCTACGGTCGCCCGGTGAGCGAGCCGTGGGCACAGCGAGGTGAGCACCTGAGCGTCACTCCTCAGGCCAGCGAAAACGCGGGTGACCGGACCGGGCTGCGGGTGGCGTACGGCGGCGGCGTCTACCCGGCCGAGGAGATCGCCCGAGGCGCCGCGTACGAGTTGTTCAGCGCCGACGAGGTGGCCGGCTTCGAGTGGGCGCCCCGCCCCGGCTCGGTGCTGCCCTGGCGCCGGTTCGTGCACGCGACGGAGGTGACCGCGGTACACGGTGCGCCGCCGCCGGCCGAGGAGCCGGAGGCGGCGCTGATGATGCCGGCGCACCGGGAGCGGGGCTGGTCGCAGATGCACCAGCTCAGCCAGCGTCCGGACGCCGCCGGGGACCCGGTGCTCGGCGCGATGCGCGCGTCGGCGGTCGTCCGGCGGGGCACCCGGATGGTCAAGATCCTGTCCGCGCGCCAGCTCGCCGGGTACGTGCGGGGGTGGCTGCCGCACGGCTTCTGCTACCGCGAGTACGACATCGCCCACCTGCGCACGCCGGCGGCGACGACGCTGTTGCGTACCGACGGCGAGGTGGGCCGGGACGGCGTAGAGGTGGCGTACGCGCTGCGCTGGCGGGCCGCCGACCCGGTCGACTACGACGTGCCGGTGGGCGACGGGCACCGGGGGCTGGGCGCGCTGCCACCCCGGGACCGGTTGGGCCCGCCGGTGCTCGGCACCGGCTTCGTGCCCAGCAGCAGCCAGCTGATCCCGGAGTTCGTCACCCGCGACTTTGCCGACCTGCCGATGCCGGCGAACGCCACCCTGCTCGCCTACCCGGCGGAGGGGGTCGAGGTGGTGCTGTACACCTACCAGGCCGAGCAGCGGGGCTGGCTGCGGATGGTCGGCCCGCAGTGGCGGCACCTGCTCGCCGCGGTGCCGGGCCTCTCCCCGGATCAGGAGTACGTGCCGACCGGGGACGCGCCCCGCTCCACCCAGCTCGTCGGCACGTACGGCGGCAACGAGTACGAGGCGGTCGCCGACATGCCCGGCGGGTTCCGGGTGCTGGCGATGACCCGGGCCGCCCGCTACCCGGTCGACGCGGTGGCCCGGCGGCTGCGTTTCGCGCAGTGGCGCGGCGTGCCCTGCCTCGTGCTGCGCGAGGAGGCGGGCTGGCTGCGGCTGCGCCTGCGCCGGCCGGATCCGGACGCCGTGGCCGTGACGGCGGCACAGTGCCACGACCGGGGCATCTACGAGGTCTGGGCACCGGGCGCAGAGGTGACGAACGACGAGGTGACGCACGTCCCGTACGCGCTGTAGGCGGCGACGGCCGGTCGGGGCGCGGGGCATATCGACGGGTGGGGCGGGAATGCGCCGGGCGAGGAGACAACCGCCCGACATCAGGAGAAGAGCATGCCGTTCATCACCGTGGGGACGGAAAACTCGGCACCCATCGACCTCTATTACGAGGACCACGGCTCCGGTCAGCCGATCGTGCTGGTCCACGGTTTTCCGTTCAACGGGGCGACCTGGGAGAAGCAGACCATCCCGCTGCTGAACGCCGGATACCGGGTCATCACGTACGACCGGCGCGGTTTCGGAAATTCGGCGCAGCCGACGATGGGGTACGACTACGACACCTTCGCCGCCGACCTGGACGTGCTGATGACCGAACTGGATCTGCGCAACGCGATCCTGGTCGGCCACTCGATGGGCACCGGTGAGGTGACCCGCTACCTCGGCGCGTACGGCTCGCAGCGGGTGAGCCAGGCGGTGCTGCTGTGTCCGCTGGCGCCGTACCTGCTGAAGACGCAGGACAACCCGGAGGGTGTCGAGAAGAGCCTCTTCGATGGCTTCCAGCAGGCGATCCTCGCCGACCGGTTCGCCTACCTGACCCAGTTCTGCGACGCGTTCTTCAACTACAAGGAGAACAAGGGGAAGCTGGTCAGCGAGGAGGCGTACCGCGGGCACTGGCAGATCGGCGCGCGCGCCTCGGCGAAGGGCACGCACGACAGTGTGGGCGCCTGGCTGACCGACTTCCGGGGCGACCTGCCCAACATCGACGTGCCGGTGCTGATCGTGCAGGGCGAGAAGGACAACGTGCTGCCGTTCGCCAAGACCGGGCAGCGGTTGCAGCCGATGCTCGCCGGCAGCCAGTTGGTGACGCTGAAGGGCGCTCCGCACGGCATTCCATGGACGAACGCCGACGAGGTCAACAAGGCGATCATGAACTTCATCGGCTCGCCGGCCATGGCCCGCGCCTGACGCCTCGCCGGTGGCGCCCGGTGCGGGCGCGGCCGGCCGACGTCAGAAGAAGGTGCGGCCCCGGGGGTGCCCCGGGGCCGCACCGTCGTGACGGAACTCAGCCGGCCAGCCGGGCCAGCTCCTCGTCGACGATCGACGGGTCGAGCTTGCGGAACACCGGCTTCGGCGCCGCGAGCGCCCGGCCCACCTCCAGGGGTACGGACTCCCAGCGCGCGCCCTGCGTGTAGTCCCCGGTCAGCACCGGGTACGACGGCCCGCCGTCGAGGTCGTCGACCTGCACGATCTGCGGCATCGGCGCGTGCACGCCGGTGCCGCCGAGCAGCTCGTGCACCTTCTGCGCGGAGTGCGGCAGGAACGGGGTGAGCAGGGTGTTGGCGTCGCTGACCACCTGGAGGGCGACGTGCAGGATGGTGCCCATCCGGGGCTTGTCGGCCTCGTCCTTGAGCTTCCACGGGGCCTGCTCGGACAGGTACCGGTTCGCCTCGGCGACCACCTTCATGGCCTCGCCGATGGCCTGCTTCTGCCGGTGCCGGCCGATCAGGTCGCCGACGGTGGCGAAACCGGCCCGGGCGGTGGCGAGCAGCGACTCGTCCGCCTCGGTGAGACCGGCCGGGTCGATCGGCGGGATCGCCCCGAAGTTCTTCGCCGCCATCGAGATGGACCGGTTGACCAGGTTGCCCCAGCCGGCGACCAGCTCGTCGTTGTTGCGGCGGAGGAACTCCGCCCAGGTGAAGTCGGTGTCGTTGCTCTCCGGCCCGGCGACCGCGATGAAGTAGCGCAGCGCGTCGGCGTCGTAGCGCTCGAGGAAGTCGCGGACGTAGATGACGATCCGGCGGGACGAGGAGAACTTCCGCCCCTCCATGGTGAGGAACTCGCTGGAGACCACCTCGGTGGGGAGGTTGAGGCGACCCAGGTCACCCGGCTCGCCGTCGCGCGCGCCCTCCCCGGAGTAGCCGGCGAGCAGCGCCGGCCAGATCACCGAGTGGAAGACGATGTTGTCCTTGCCCATGAAGTAGTAGGTCTCGGCGTCCTTGCCGGCCCCGTCGGTGGACCACCACCGCCGCCACGCCTCCGGGTCGCCGGAGCGGCGGGCCCACTCGATGGACGCGGAGAGGTAGCCGATCACGGCGTCGAACCAGACGTAGATCCGCTTGTCCGACCGGTCGCGCCACCCCTCCAGCGGGATCGGCACACCCCACTCCAGGTCCCGGGTGATCGCCCGGGGCTGGAGGTCGTCGAGGAGATTCTTCGAGAACCGCAGCACGTTCGGCCGCCAGCCCTCCCGACTGTCCAGCCACTGCCGCAGCACGTCGGCCAGGGCGGGCAGGTCAAGGAAGAAGTGCTCGGTCTCCACGAACTCCGGCGTCTCACCGTTGATCTTCGACCGTGGGTTGATCAGGTCGATCGGGTCGAGCTGGTTGCCGCAGTTGTCGCACTGGTCGCCGCGGGCACTGTCGTAGCCGCAGATCGGGCAGGTGCCCTCGATGTAGCGGTCGGGCAGGGTGCGACCGGTGGACGGCGAGATCGCCCCCATCGTCGTCTTGGGCACGATGTAGCCGTTGCGGTACATCCCCTCGAACAGCTCCTGCACCACCGCGTAGTGGTTGCGGGTGGTGGTGCGGGTGAACAGGTCGTACGACAGGCCGAGCCCGTGCAGGTCCTCGACGATCACCCGGTTGTACCGGTCGGCCAGCTCGCGCGGGGTGACCCCCTCGGCGTCGGCCTGCACCTGGATCGGGGTGCCGTGCTCGTCGGTGCCGGAGACCATGAGCACGTCGTGGCCCGCCATCCGCATGTACCGGCTGAAGACGTCGGAGGGAACGCCAAAACCGGAGACGTGGCCGATGTGGCGCGGGCCGTTGGCGTACGGCCAGGCAACCGCCGCGAGAACGTGACTCATGACCAGCAAGCCTATCGACCCGCGCCGGGCACCTGCGAACCAATAGGGGTGCGGGGGCGTCGTGGGGTCGGCGGACCGGTCGACCGGGCTCGACCTTTGGTCCGATTTGTTCCCGACACGCGCCTGACCTGCCCGATCCGCCCCCGGCACCGGTGTGCAATGAACATCGTGACTGGCAGACGAGCGGCCCGGGACCAGGACCAGCGCCCCACCGGGGCGGACGGCCGCCCCGACCCGCCCGGCGACGCCGGCGCGACCGGACCGGGGCCGGCGGCCGGCGGGAACGGGCCCACGGGGGGCCCGACCCGCCGCCGGACCGGCCGGGGCGGACCGAACCGGGGCCCGTCGGTCGCCCCACAGCCCCGCCCGGTACCCGGCCCCGACCCGGCCACCCCGCCGAACCAGGCCACTCCGCCGAACCAGGGCACACCGCTGAACCAGGCCACGCCGCCGGACCAGGGCACACCGCCCGCCCTGCCCGTGACCTCCGCGCGGACGGCGCCGCCGGCCCGGACCCGATCCGCATCGACCGCACCGCCGGCACCGACCGCGCCGACCGCACAGCCCCGGCCCGCTCCCGAAGCCGACGGTTCCCGGCCGCCCGCACAGTCCACCGGTACCGCGGAGGCGACACCGCCGAGGGCGGCGGGCCGGGCCCGGCCCACACCACCGGCCCAGGCCCGGCCCGCTCCCTCGGCCGAGGACCCACCGCCGCCGAGGCCGGCACCACGAGGGCGGGCCACGCCCGCGCAGGCGGACCGGCCCTCGCCGGGCCCGTCCGTGCCGACCCCGGCACCGCCGCCGCCCAGCCCCACCCGGCCAGGGCCGGCACCCTCCCCGATCCGACCCGGCCCGGTGCCGGCGCCGGCCCGCCGCCGGCCCGGCGGGCCGGCCGCGCCGCCCAAGGGCCGCCCGGTCGAGGGCCGACGGGTCGAGGACCGGCCACTCGACGGCCGACGGGTCGAGGACCGGCCAGTCGAGGACCGGCCAGTCGAGGACCGGCCAGTCGAGGATCAACGGGTCGAGGACCGGCCAGTCGACGGCCGGCTGGTCGAGGACCGGCCGGTCGAGGATCAACGGGTCGAGGGCGGGCCGGTCGAGGACCGACGGATCGGGGGCCGGCCGGCCGAGGAGCGGCCAGTCGACGGCGGACCCGGGCTGCCGGACGGCGAGCCGTCGGCGGCGACGGCCGGCGAGGACGGGCCCGCGCCGTCGCGCACGCACGAACCGGCGCCACCGCCCGGCGCTGGTGTGTCCGCGCCCGACGCGGCGCCCGAGCAGCCCGGTGCGGCCGCCCCCGAGCTGGAGCCGACGACCGGGGCGCCGGTGGACGCGCTACCGCGACGGGCGCCGGTCCGGCAGCCGAAGCGGCGGCGGCGCGCCGGCCGCGCCTCCGACGGCGGCACGGCGGAGGACGACGACCCGGCGTTCTGGCCGCCGATCGAGGAGGTGCACTGGGACGGCACGCCCATCCGGGCGGAGCCGCCGCACGAGCGGGATCGGCAGGCGCGGGACGACCCGGCCCGGCGACGCCGGGCGGAGCGGGCGCCCCGCCCGCCGGATCCGCTGCCGGGGCTCGCCGTGCTGCTGTCGCTGAGTCTGGTCGCGGCCTTCTTCGGGTGGGTCAGCGCGGGCCCGCTCTGGGTCGCGATGGGCCACGCCACCGGTGGCACGGTGGTCATCGCCGACTGCACGGGCGGGGGCCTCACCCAGCGCTGCCGCGGCATCTTCACCGCCGACGGCGGTCGCTTCATCGCGCACGGGGTCCGGGTCAGCGGCGTGCCGGCCGAGCGCGCCAAGCCCGGCACGGCGCTGCCGGCGCGGATGACCGGCCCGAAGGGCGGCACCGCGTACGCCGACACCGGCCTGGCCCAGCACCTGCGCTGGCTGCTCGGCCTGCTGGTGGTGGCGGCCTGCGGCGCCGGGATCGCCCGGTGGACCGGCGCCACGCTCCTGACGGGTCGACGGGCCCGGCGCTGGGCGGTCGGTGCGGCGTTCGCCGGGCCGGCGCTGATCGCCCTCGGTTTCCTCGTCGCCGCCTGGTGACCGGTGGCCGGCCGGGCCGGCGGCCGCGAACCGGTGAGCTGGCGGGGCCACTCCGTCAGCGGTGCACGACGCCGTAGACGTCGCGCCGGCGCAGGCCGTAGCTGGTGGCGACGTCGCTGATCGCGTCCCGCCGGGAGAGGCCGCCCGCTTCCCGGTCGGCGACCGCCGCGCGCAGCGTGTCGTCGTCGGGGCGTTCCGCGGGGGTCGCCGGTGCGCCGGCCACCACGAGGGTGATCTCGCCGCGCGGCTCCCCGTCCACCGCCCAGCGGGCCAGGTCGCCCAGTGGGCGGCGGAGCACCTCCTCGTACGTCTTGGTGAGTTCGCGGCAGAGCGCGGCCGGGCGATCCGCGCCGAACGCGTCCGCCAGGTCGGTCAGCGCGGCGGCGACGCGGTGCGGCGCCTCGAAGAGGACGAGGGTGCGCGGCTCGCTGGCGAGTTCCCGCAGCCGGGACCGGCGGGCGCCGGGCGAGCGGGGCAGGAACCCCTCGAAGCAGAATCGGTCGCAGGGCAGCCCGGAGAGGGCGAGGGCCGTCGTGACGGCGCTCGGGCCCGGTGCCGCGGTGACCGGCGCCCCGACGTCGAGGGCGGCCCGCACCAGGCGGTAGCCGGGGTCGGAGACGCTCGGCATGCCGCCGTCGGTGACCAGCGCGACCAGGTAGCCGGCCTGGATGACCTCGACGAGTTCCGGCGTACGCCGCTCCTCGTTGCCCTCGAAGTAGGAGACGATCCGGCCGGGGATCGTGACGTCGAGGTCCCGGGCGAGCCGGGTCAGCCGGCGGGTGTCCTCGGCGGCGACCACGTCCGCGGTCGCGAGCACCTCGCGGAAGCGGGCGGACGCGTCGGCCGGGTTGCCGAGCGGCGCGCCGAGCAGGACGAGGCGCCCGACATCCGACATATCACCCACGGGTTGCGCTCCTCGATCGTCAACGGTTCCGGTATCGGGGACGACGGGCGCCACCGGCCACCTTCGCAGCCTACGATCGCCGGGTGACGAGTGCGTCGACAGCACAGAGCGCGAGCGCGGACCGCACGGGCGACGGCCCGGCGGTCGAGGTGACCACCGTGCCCCCGGCCGACGACGGCGGGGTCGCCGGCGTGGTCCGCGGCCGGCTGGCCACCGTCGACGCCCGGCTCGACGGGTGGTCGTGGCTGGCCACCGGCGTGGTGGTGCTCATCGCCGGCATCCTGCGCTTCGTCGGCCTCTCCCACCCGAGCGGCAAGATCTTCGACGAGACCTACTACGCCAAGGACGCGTACGGCCTCATCGCGCGTGGCGTCGAGTGGAACTACAAGGACGGCAACGCGTCGTACGTGGTGCACCCGCCGCTCGGTAAGTGGCTCATCGGCCTCGGCGAGTGGGCCTTCGGCTACCAGGACGCGGAGAGCCGGATCTCGGTGCCCGGGCACCTGGTCACCACGGCGCCGGAGTTCGGCTGGCGCTTCTCGGCGGCCGTCATCGGCACTCTCTCGGTGCTGCTGCTGGTGCGGATCGGCCGGCGGATGTTCCGGTCCACCGCGCTCGGCTGCGCCGCCGGGCTGCTGCTCGCCCTGGACGGCTTCCACCTGGTGCTCTCCCGCACGGCGCTGCTCGACATCTTCCTGCTCTTCTTCGTGCTGGCCGCGTTCGGCGCCCTGGTGCTCGACCGGGACGCGCGGCGCCGGCGCTGGGCGCGGGCGCTGGACGCCGGGCTGGATCCGTCCCGGCCGGGGCGGGCCGGGCGGCCTGCGACGGGTTGGCGGGGCTGGCCGTGGTGGCGGCTCGCCGCGGGGGTGCTGCTCGGCTGCGCCTGCGCGGTGAAGTGGAGCGCGCTCTACTTCGTGCCGGCGTTCGTGCTGCTGGCGCTGCTCTGGGAGGTCGGGGTGCGCCGGTCGGCCGGGGTGCGCCGGCCGTGGCGGGACGCCGTGCTCGACGAGCTGCCCTGGTTCGCGCTCGCGGGCGTGCTGATGGTGGTCACCTACGTCGCCACCTGGTCGGGCTGGCTGCTCACCGACGACGGTTACTACCGGCTCGCCGCGAACTACCCGGGCGCCCCGCTCAGCGACACGCCGGTGATCGGGCCGCTGATCAACCTGTTCGAGTACCACAAGGCGGCGTACGGCTTCCACACCGGCCTGGACGACCCGCACAAGTACCAGTCCTGGCCGTGGCAGTGGTTGCTGCTCGGCCGGCCGGTCGCGTTCCACTGGTCCGGCGACGGCGGCTGCGGGGCGGCCAGCTGCGCGGAGGAGATCCTGCTGCTCGGCACGCCGCTGCTCTGGTGGTCGTTCCTGCCGGCGCTGGTGGCGCTGGCCTGGCTCGGCCTGGCGCGGCGCGACTGGCGGGCCGGCGCGATCCTGCTCACCGTGGCCGCCGGCTTCCTGCCGTGGTTCTGGTTCGCCCTCGACGGTCGGACGATGTTCTCGTTCTACACCGCGCCGGCTGTGCCGTTCCTGGTGCTGGCCGTGGTCTACGTGCTCGGTGCGATCGCCTCGCCGGCCGCGGCGAGCGCCGGCGCGCCCAGGGCCCTCGCACCGGGTGACGCGGGGTACGACCGCCGCCTGGTCGGCAGCCTCGTGGCAGGCGCGTACGTGCTGCTGGTCGCGCTCTGCTTCGCGTACTTCTACCCGATCTTCGTGGGCCGGCTGATGCCGTACGCGGACTGGGCGGCCCGGATGTGGCTGGACGGCCGCTGGATCTGAGCGGTCGGCGGCGATGCTCCACCGCCGCGTCGGCCGATCGAACCGGGGTGCCGGGTGTCCCGGCTGCGGCGATGCCGCGCGGTCGCCCGCACCGACAAAGACGCGCGCCCCGATCGCCTGCCACGGGGGAAGCGGGCGATTGGGGCGCGCAAGAGAAGAATAACCACCGCGCACCACCGGCACAACGGGTCGACTTGGGTCAGATTTCTGACGGATGCCCGCCCGACGATCCGGCAGAACCCGCAGCTGACCCAGGGTCACCGAGTGAGGACGCGCGGTCCCGGCTGGACGGTCGACCCGCCTCCGGCGGGCCGGCCGCGCGACGGGTTGGCGGCCGGCGGCGAGGGTCGAGCGGGGCCGGCTCGTGCACGCACCCCGATGATCATCCTATATGGACGGCTCCTACACTTCGCCGGTGATCAACTCAAGACGATCCACCACCGTCCTCGCTGGACTGGTGGTGGTCTCCGCGCTGTTCGGGCCGGTGCCCGCCGCGGCCGACGAGCCGACACCCGCCGAGCCGCCCCGGGTCGAGCTGGTGCTCGACGTCAGCGGTTCGATGGGCGCCCGGGACATCGACGGCCGAAGCCGGATCTCGGTGGCGCAGCAGGCGTTCAACGAGGTCGTCGACGCCCTGCCGGCGGAGACCCAACTGGGGATCCGGGTGCTCGGCGCGACGTATCGGGGCAAGGACAAGAAGGTCGGCTGCCAGGACACCCAGCAGATCGCGCCGGTGGGCCCGGTCGACCGGGCCCAGGCGAAGGCGGCGGTGGCCACCCTGCGGCCGACCGGCTTCACCCCGGTCGGGCTCGCCCTGCGCGCGGCCGCCGAGGACCTCGGCACCGGCGCGACCACCCGCCGGATCGTGCTGATCACCGACGGCGAGGACACGTGCGCCCCGCCGGACCCGTGCGACGTGGCCCGGGAGCTGGCCGCCCAGGGCACCCGGTTGGTGGTCGACACGCTGGGCCTGGCGCCCGACGAGAAGGTACGCCGGCAGCTGCTCTGCATCGCCGGTGCGACCGGCGGCACGTACACCGCGGCGCAGAGCACCGCGGAGCTGACCGACCGGATCAAGCAGTTGGTCGAGCGGGCCGGCGAGACGTACACCCGGACCCCGACGGCGGTCGGCGGCGGCACCGCCTGCGCGGGCGCTCCGCTGCTCGGACCCGGCGTCTACACCGACCGGGAGGCGTTCTCCGAGCACCGCTGGTACCGGGTGCCGGTGCGGCCGGGCCAGGAGTTGCGCGCGTCGGTGAGTGTGGCGCTGGACCGACCGGTCAACCGGGACTATGGCGTGCTGCTACGGGCCGTCGCCCCGGACGGCCGCGAACTGGTCCGCGGAGCGGACGCGGGCAGCGGCCGGGCCGACGTCATCTCCGCCGGCCTGCGCTGGTCGGACGACGACCCCGAGGACCGCGACGCCGAGGACCGCGACGCCGGGAACCGGGACGCCGGGAACCGGGACGCCGACGGGGGCGCGGGCGGCACCGACCGGACCGCCGACGACCCGACCGTCCCGGCCACCGTCTGCCTGGTGGTCAGCAACTCGTTCGCACCCCGACCCGGCACCGGGGTGACCCCGGGAATGCCCGTCGAGCTGACCGTCGACGTGGTGGCCGCGTCGCCCGACCCCCGCGGACCGGACCTCGGCCGGGGCTGGGTGCTGCTGGCCCTGCTGACCGTCGCCGGTCTGCTCGCCGGTCTGGTGACCGGTCTGCTCACCCGCTGGTGGGTGGCCACCTGGAGGGAGAAGTGAGCGTGCGTACCATCCCGAGGGCACTGGTGGCGCTGCTGGCCGCCGCCAGCCCCGCGCTGCTGCCCACCGCGGCCGCCGCGGACGCCACCCCCACGGCCACCCCCTCGCCCGGCGCCGCGACGGTGACCCGGGCGGGCACGTCGTTCCTCACCGCCACCGCCATCGCCGCCGGCCAGCCGGTCCGGGTCGGCGCGTCCACCGGTGACCACCTCTACTGGTCGTTCACGGCCGAGGCCGGCCAGGTGCACGACATCACCGCCGCCGTGGCGTTCCCCAGGGACCGCAGCGGCGCGGCCACCTGGACCATCGACGTCTTCGACGGGCTGCGCCGGCGACAGGCGTGCACGGCCGGGGCGCAGACGCCGACCGTCGAGAAGACAGCCGCCACCGTGTCGCTCGGCTGCACGCTGCGCGAGGTCCGGCCGTGGGCCGAGCCGTGGTCGGCCGACCCGCTGCCCGGCACGTACTTCGTCCGGCTCTCGGTCATCGACGTGCCGGAGCCGGACCTGGGCGCTCCGGTCGAGGTGGAGCTGCTGGTCTCCGCGGACGGCGACGGGGGCGCCCCGGCCGACGACGGCGAGTTGGCGGCGCCGCTGGTGCCGAACACCCGGGCCGGTGC
Organism: Micromonospora sp. WMMD812; assembly: GCF_027497215.1. Lineage (NCBI taxonomy): Bacteria > Bacillati > Actinomycetota > Actinomycetes > Micromonosporales > Micromonosporaceae > Micromonospora > Micromonospora sp. WMMD812. The sequence goes on from NZ_CP114904.1 coordinate 3,930,990, forward strand.
CGTGCTGACCGACGCGTCGGCCGCCGCGCCCCGGAACGACGCCGACGAGGAGGGCCTGGGCGACCTGCTGCCCGCCCTGGGCTCCCGGTGGATCTGGACCACCGCCGGTGGTGTCCTCGCCGCCGTGGCCGGGGTGGTCGGCTTCGCGCTGACCCGCCGACCCCGACGCCCCTGAGAGACCGTCCCGCTGCCCGGCGCCCACGCGGGCGCCGGATGGCGTGGCGGTCAGCGGTGGCGGGGCCCGCGGGGCAGCCACCCGATGAACCGGTCCTGCAGGGACGTGACCGGCGCGGTGCGCAGATCCTCGGTGGCGGCGGCGAGACAGGAGCCCAGATAGACGCTGAGCATCGCCCGATCCCCGTACTCCTCCAGCAGCCGGGCGCGCTTCGTCGCGCACGGCCACTCCTCACCGCAGGAACCGCAGCTCCAGACCGGCGTCAGCGGAGCGTGTTCGTCGCTCCGCTGACCTGCCGGTTGCGCACCACCGGTCATCGCACTCCCTCTCCGGTTCCTGACGGGGTCCGGGCGACCGGACGATCGTCCTGACGGCGGCCACGGGGCCGACCGCCGCCGGAGCCGCGCTCCGACACCATCCGGTGATACATGGTTGCGGTACTTTCGCCATTCATGACAGTCAGAAACCCGACGGTCGACCGGCCGCGGGCGTACCGGTGCGGGGTGAGCGATGCGTGACCTGCTGCCGCCGGAGGTCGCCGTGGCCGTGGCCGGCCCGGACGACTGGACCGCGCCGCTGCTCGCCGCGGAGCTGGCCTGCCTCAGCGACAGCGCGGTCGAGAGCCGGCGGCGGGACTTCACCGCCGGGCGGGTCTGCGCGCGGCGGGCGATGGCGGCGCTCGGGCTCCTGCCGTCGGCTGTACTGTCGGCCGCCGACCGGGCGCCGGTGTGGCCGCCCGGCGTGGTCGGCACGATCACCCACACCCGCGGCTACTGCGCGGCGGCCGCGGCCAGCAGCAGCGTGGTGCGCTCCGTAGGCATGGACGCCGAGCAGCACCGGGAGCTCAATCCAGGGGTACGCCGACTGATCAGCCTGCCGGAGGAGGACGAGCGGATGGCCGCGCTGCCGGCCGGCGTGTCCTGGCCGGCGGTGCTGTTCAGCGCCAAGGAGACCGTCTACAAGGTCTGGCATCCGGTGGTCGGCACCTGGCTGGACTTCGCCGACGCGCACGTCGAGCTGGATCCGGACGCCGGAACGTTCACCGCCCGGATCTCCCCGGCCCGGATCGACGCCGCGCCCGTCGACAACCCGCCACGGACGGTGCGCGGCCGGTTCGTGGTGGCGGACGGGCTCGTCCGCACCGCCGCCGTGCTCCCGACGGACTGATCCACCGGCGTCCCGCTGCCGCATGACCCTCCCCGGCGACGAGGCGTTCCGCTCAACGGGCAGCGGCCCGTCTCGGGCCCCGTCCGGCGACGGAGTCACACCACGCAGAACTCGTTGCCCTCCGGATCGGCCATCACGACGTGATCGAGCCGACCGTCCACCTCGTCCTCCCGCAGCATTGTCGCGCCGGCCGCGATCAGCCGCTCGACCGCGGCGCGTACCCTCGGCGCCCGGACCTCCCACGCGACGCCGCGCCCGCCCCCGGCCTGGATGTCCAGGTGGATCCGGTTCTTCGCCACCTTCGCCTCCGGCACCCGGAGAAACGAGATGCGCGGCCCCCGACCGGACGGGTCCGCCAGGTAGGCGACGTCGTCCCACTCCTCCTCGGGCACGTCGTAGTGCCGCCGGAACGACGCCCAGTCGGCGAAGCCCGCCGGCGGCGCCGCGTCGACGTAGCCCAGCGCGGTCTTCCAGAAGGCGGCCAGGGCCGGCGGGTTCGCGCTGTCGAAGGTCATGCTCCACGGGTCGCCCATCGGGCCAGCCTGCATCGCGCACGGGCGACCGGCAACCTCCGGTCGCGGGTCTCTCAGTGCGACCGCGCGGTCCACCGGAACGGCGGCTCGGCTGACCATTCACCGGTGGCCTTCGATGGCTACGGTCGTGGATGCCGAGGTTTCCCGACCACCCCAGGAGTGATCGCGTGCCCCCCTCCCCGTCCCGGCTCTTCTCGGAGATAGCAACGGCGGAACGACCGGCCGAGACCACAGTGATCATGCGGCGGGCGGTGGTGCTCGGCGGCAGCATCGCCGGGCTGATGGCGGCCCGCGTTCTCAGTGACCACGCCGAGGAAGTGCTGATCATCGAGCGGGATCCGTCCGAGGTCGATGACGGGCCACGGCCGGGCGTACCGCAGGGCAGCCAGGTGCACGCGCTGCTGCCGGCCGGCCAGATGCAGTTGGAGCGCTGGTTTCCCGGCATCGCCGACGAGGCCATCGCGCTCGGCGCACCGACGCCGCCCGCCGAGGAGGGCGCGGCGAAGATCTTCCTGAACGGCGTATTGGGGCTTCCGCCGGCGCCGACCGACGGTGGCCCGGCCCTGATCACCACGCGTCCGTTCCTGGAAGCCCTGGTCCGGCGACGGACCCTCGCCGTCGACAACATCCGGATGGTGTACGGCCGCGCGGAGAGCCTGGTCTTCGCCGACCAGCGCGTCACCGGCGCCCGGTACGTGCCCGAGGGCGGCGCCGAGCCGATCGTCGAACCGGCGGACCTGGTGGTCGACGCGATGGGCCGGTCCAGCCGACTGAGCGACTGGCTGTCCGACAACGGATGGCCCCGTCCGCCGATGCAGCGGATGCCGATCAGGCTGAACTACGCGACCGCGCTCTACAAGCGGGACGAGAAGGTCAGCGACACCTGGGTGGTGGTCTACCACGCGATGGCCGGCAAGGGCCGCACCGCCCGGATCGGTGGGATCAACTCGGTCGAGGCGGACCGCTGGATCATGCTGGTCGCCGGCTACGACGACGACCGGCCCAGCCGCGACGTCGCCGACTACGCCGCCCGCTGCCGCGACCACTACCCGCCGATGTTCGGCGACATCGCCGAGCACGGCGAGATGCTCGGCGGGGTGGTCACGTACCACCAGGCCGACAGCCGGCGCCGGGACTTCCACAAGCTCGACCGGCTGCCGGCCGGGCTGGTCGCCGCCGGCGACGCGGTCGCCTCGTTCAATCCGGTGTACGGCCAGGGCATGACCTCGGCGACGCTGCACGCCTCCTGCCTGTCGGCGTACCTCCGGTCCGGCCCGAGGCCGCACGAGGTGCCGGCGCGGGCGTACTTCGACCAGGTCAAGGTGATCGTCGACGCCGCCTGGCAGGTCTCCACCACCGCCGACATCGAGCTGCCGCACGTCGACGGGCCGTACCCGCGCGGATACCGGATCACCAAGTGGTTCGGAGACCTCATCTTCCGGACCTCGCAGACCGATCCGGTGCTCAGCTCCCGGCTGAACCGGGTCACCACCATGCTCGACCATCCGGCGACGCTGAGCCGGCCGGCCACCCTGCTCCGAGCGCTCCGGCTCGGCCTGTTCCGAGGCCGCCCCACCCCCTCGTCCGGCGGCCGGGCATAGCGAGTCGGTCGCCGCCGGAGCCTCGCCCACACGTCGTCCACGGAAGGAGATCGTCGGGCACCCTCGCCCGAGGAGACACGTCTAGCATGCGCGTCATGACAGCCGCTGATGTCGATCTGACCGCCGCCCCGGGCTCTTCCGGCCGCGCCCTGGCCCGTACCCAATTCATCCTGACCGCTGTCTACGTCGCGGCCATCGGCGTCGCCCTCGGCCGCGCCGCCGCCTTCTCCGGTCACCTGTACCTGCCTCAGCAGGGCGACGAGTACACCGCGAACGCCTACCTGTGGCCGGGCCTCTGGAGACCGGCATCGCTGGTCATGATCGTCGTGATCGGCACGGCGCCGCTTTTCACCGCGGCGACGGCCTTCGTTGCCACCGTCCGGCTCACGAAGGCCCGGTCGCGGGCCGCCGGGCATCCGCGAAGCCTGATCGTCGGCACGATCCTCACGACCCTCGTCGCCGTCTCCGCGTTGACTCCACCAGTGCAGGAGTTGTTGGGCTGGCTCCTCGACTGACTGGCCGCCCGAAGTGGAGCCCGCTCCTCCACGGGTTGGCACGTCCGGCTTCGGGTCACCCGCCATCGGGTTACGAGGTGACGTCGACCCGCATCACGGCTCGCCGGGGCGTGGGTCGGCTGACCTCGACGAACCCGGCGTCGGCGAAGATGCCGGTGCTGCCCACGTACAACTCGCCCCAGGCCACCTCCTGGCCGGGGCGGAGGACCAGCGGGTAGCCCTCGACGGCGCGGGCACCGCGCTCCCGCGCGAACGCGACGGCGGCCCCGGCCAGCGCACGGCTGACGCCACGGCGGCGGAAGCCCACCCGGGTGACGAAGCAGGTCACCGCCCACACGCCGTCGTCGTCCCGGTCCTCGTCCCGCCCGGCCCACGGGATCCGGGCGTGCCGCAGCCGCTCGTACGCGGTGCGCGGCTCGACCGCGCACCAGCCGACCGGCTCGCCGTCCAGGTACGCGACGAGGCCGCTGGTGCGGTCGGCCTCCGGATCACCGCAGCCCGTCTCGTCCCGCAGCCGCTCGGCCCGCGCCTCGACGGGAAGCGACGCCCAGTCCCGGCCCCGCGCCTTGAACCACTGGCACTGGCAGCGCGCCGCCTCGCCACGCGTGCCGAACACCGCCCGGAGGTCATCCCAGCTCGCCTCGTTCGCCGGTACGACGGAGATCGGAACGTCCGCACGGCGGTCGTCGTGCCGCCGCTCGAAGGCATCAACCACGGGTGAATCCTGGCCCAGCCAGCGGCGCCACGCCACCGGCTGGGGCTTTCGACATCGCGCGCCGGTTGCGGCCCGGTGACCGGTTCGGGATCCGCCCGTGGGGTTTTCACCACTGGTGGACGGGGACGCGAGCCAGGGAGGCGGCGAACGCCCCGGTCCGCCAGATCAGCAGGGAGGGCGACATGAGCTTCGAGCGGGCGAACGACAAGATCGAGCAGTTGGCCGGCCCGGCCCGGGCCCGGATGGGCGACCTGACCCAGGAAGAACGGTCCCGGGCGGATCGGGTGGCACAGCGGGACGAGATCCGCGGCAAACAGCCCGGCGAGCACATCCAGGAGGACGCTCGGGACGCGAAGGACAACTTCACGAGCTGATCCGTCGTACGGCGACGCCCCTGGCCCGGAAGCCGCGGCGTCGCCGGCCGCGGGCCGGGGCTCGACCCGGTCTGAAGTCGACCTGCGGGCCCGGTCGGCCGTGCGGCCGGGCCCGGCCGTCACCGGCAGCCGGCCCCGGTCAGTCCGTGCGCTGCCGCGGATCGGACTGCTCGGTGCCGCGCTCGGTGAGCGCCGTGCGCGCGGCCTGGAGCAGGTCTTCGGAGAGCGGGTTGCCCCGGGCGGCGCGGGCGAGGACGAGGGCACCGACCATGGTGCAGAGCTGGGCCAAGCCGTCGTCGTCGCCGGTGGCCAGCTGAGCGGCGAGATTCCGTACCCCGTTGAGGTAGGCCTGGTGGGCACGCGCGGCCTGGTCGGGCTCGCGCCCCAGGTCAGCGGCGAATCCGGAGACGGGGCAGCCCTCCCCGGCGTGATCGCGGTGCCAGACCGAGAGGTACCGCTCGATGAGCGTCCGGCGGGCGGCCCCAGGCTCCCCGGCGTGCTCCTCGATCGCCACCGCCGAGTATGCCGCCGGCTTGTCGAAGGCGTAGGCGGCGGCCTCGTCGACCAGGTCCTCCTTGGAGGCGAACTGCTTGTAGAACCCACCGTGGGTGAGCCCGGCGGCCTTCATCACATCGGCGACGCTCACCGCGGTGCCCTTCTCACGGAACATCCGGGAAGCAACGGCTACGACGCGCTGGCGGTTCTCCTGCGCTTGTGCCTGGGACACGCGGCCCACGGGATCGCTCCCCTCAGATGGATGTCACTTGCCATCTATCGTAGCACTGTTTAGATTGTTGACGACATCTAATTGCCGAGAGCAGTGGAGAACCTATGACCTCGCCGCCCGAGCCCACCGAGCCCTCGACGCCGGCGGCGTCCGCGCCACCTGCGCCGTCCGGACCGTCCGCCCGACGGACGGTGCCGGTGCGGGCCTGGCTGCAACCAGCGATCATCGGACTGGTCGTGGTATCAGCCTTTATCGGCCTTTATGTGGGCCTTCAGCGCAATCCACAGCCGCAGGCCGTGCCAGTGGCCGTGGCCGGGCAGCAGCTCGCCACGAACGTCCAGCAGACGCTCGGCGACCGAGTCGACGTACACCAGGCAGCCGACACCGCGTCGGCGCGCCGGGCGGTCGTCCACCGTGACACCGTCGCGGCCCTCAGCCCCGACAGTGACGGCGGGCTACGGCTGGACGTGGCCGGAGCCAACGGCCTGTCCACCACCAACGCCGTCACCGGCCTCGCCGCCACCTATGCGAACCAGGCGGGTCAGCACCTGCGGACCGAGGACATCGTCCCGCTGGCCAAGTACGACAGTCGCGGACTATCCGGCTTCTATGTGGCGTTCGGTGTGACTCTCGCCGGGTTCGTTCTCGGCCAGGCCACCCTCGGCCTCGGCCACGTGCTGCCCCTGCGCCACCGGTTCCGGCTGATCTGGGGCTTCGCGGCAGCCTGCGGCATCGTCGCGGCCGCCATCGCCGGCCCCGTCCTGGGAGCCCTACCGGCACCCTTCCTGCCCCTGGCGGGTGCTCTCGCGCTGCTGGCCGCCGCGACAGCGTTCGCCACCAAGCTGCTTGGCACCTGGCTGGGCCCGATCGGCATCCCGGTGGCCACCCTGCTGCTCCTCACCATCGGCAACTCGACCAGCGGCGCCACCATCGGCGTCGTCCTGCTGCCCGCTCCGGCCCGCATTGTCTCGGGGCTGCTTCCGCCCGGCGCCGCCATTCGGGCCGTCACCGACCTCAGCTACTTCAGCGGCGCCCACGTCGCCGGCCCGCTGATCACCCTCGCGTTGTGGGCCGCGCTCGGTGCGCTGCTGGTGGGCCTGCTGGCCCGACGGGTCGCCAACCGGGCCCGCCAGGTCGCCACCCAGGGCTGAGCGCTCGCCGCCCACCGTCGCGAAAAGCGCCTTACTGACCGTTCTGACCACACCGCCACTCAGATATCCCATCACTCCAAGGAGATCGACCGATGGTTGCCAGCAACCTTGTTCTCATCCCCGGTGCCAGCGGTGTGGGCCGCACTGTCTTCGAAAATTTGCGTGCTCACGAGGTGCCCGTGCGTTTCATGGTCCGTCGCGAGGACGAGCGTGCGGCTGAGCTGCGGGCGCTCGGCGCGGAGGTCGTCATCGGTGACCTGACCCGGCCCGAGACCGTAGCGGCGGCGCTGCAGGGCGTCACGCGGATGTACTTCGCGATGGCCGTGTCGCCGGACCACCTGCTGGCGGCGACTGTGGCGGCCTCCGTCGCGAAGGAGTACGGGCAACTGGAGGCCCTGGTCGACCTGTCGCAGATGACGGTGTCGCAGATGACCGCCACCAGCACCGAGGAGTCGCACCAGCAGCGGCTGCACTGGCTGGCGGAGCAGGTGCTGAACTGGTCCGGCCTGCCCGTGGTGCACATCCGGCCGACCGCGTTCCTGGACACTCCCCTGTTCACCACGATGGCGGCGCGGTCGATTCGAGAGAACGGCACGATCGCGCTGCCGTTCGGCACCGGACGCACCTCGCCGGTCGCCGTGGACGATGTCGCACGGGTCGTCGCCACCGTGCTCCGCGACCCGGCTCCGCACATCGGACAGGTCTACGAGCTGACCGGGCCGCGGTCGGTCGACATGACGGAGTTGGCCGCGGCCTTCTCCCGGGCGCTGGATCGTCCGGTGACCTATGTGGACCTAGCGCTGGACCGGTGGCAGGCCCAACTGCCGAAGCTGGGAATGCCGCCGCACCTCGAACAGCACGTCGCCACCATGGCCCGGCTGCACCGGGAGAACCGTTACGACCGCACGACCGACGGCGTCGAGCGCGTGACGGGCACCCCGCCCCAGTCGATCGAGGCGTTCGTGGCCGCCCACAAGGACCTCTACCTGGGCTGACCCGTCCCGGGCCAACGCCGGCCCCAGTGCGACCACTGTCGCGGGGCCGCTGCCGCTTCAGCGCTGGACTTCACTGCCGAACAAGATCGAAAAAGGCCGTCTCCCACACGGGAAACGGCCTTTGAACTGGGTGGAGCTGAGGGATTTGAACCCCTGACCCCTCGATGCGAACTGACGGCGGGTTGAATGAGGTTCGGTGCGAGGTCAGGCAGCCCGGTGGCTGTCCTCGCGGTCGGGCTCGGCCCAGTTGGCTGCTGTACTTTGGTGCTGGCAGTCGATCTGGACTCCCAGGTACGGTCCAGCATCCGCCGGGCCAGGGTGATCTTCCTGGCGAACCGGACCGTGGGCGGCGCGCCGGCGGCCGCACACCGGGCCGCATCGTTGGTCCAGCCGTGCGGCAGGTAGATCTCCCGATCGATCAGGGCGTACCCACGGACAGAGGCGTAGGCCAGAAACACCGCCACCTGCACAGAGGGAGATGCGTTCGCTGGTTCTCTACGGGGGTCAGCGTCCTTGCCGTGTCGCCCGCTGGTGCCAACGTGGGTGTTCGCCGAATCGGACTTCGGCAACCTCACGAGGGCTGTATTGAGCCAGCGACGATCTCTTGCAGCGCTTGGACGTGGGCGCGGTAGGCCTTCTTGCCTTCTTTCGTCAGTGTCAACCAGATGCGCCGGGAGTCGCGATGGGAGCGTTCTTGGTTGACATATCCCGCGTCGACAAGCGCTGCGACCTGCTTGCTGAGCGCGGAACGGCTCAAGCCGACGGTGTCCTTGATGACGGACATCTCCACGGGCGTACCGGTGTCGAGCATGGCGCAAATCTTCAGCCGGTGCGTTGGGTGGATGACCGGGTCCAGCTGTCCGGTCATCGGTGTGTGCTCCGGTAGTGCAGCACCGAACCGAGGCTGTAGCTGATCGCCGCCCCGGCGACGCACACGATGATGGCCCATTCCAGGTCCGCGGCGCGCGCGAACAACGACACGATCACGAACGCCCCGGATAGGGCGGCGAGGATGCGGAAGCCACGGCTGGTCGGAACCGCGAACGGCGTGCCCATCAGGTGACCGGCCCAGTAGTTGAGCGCAGCTAGGGCAACGCCAAGTACGAGCACGACGAACGCAGCGAGCATCGAGGACTCCACGAGCCCCGTCAGCGCCAGTCCACCCAGGACCAGAGCGTTGGCCGGGTACAGCCAGAGGGGCCATGGACGATCTCGAACTGCGCGCTGCGCATCGGCGACGGCTTTGAGTCCGGCGGATGCCTCGTGTGGATCGGAATTCGGATCGATAGTTTCCATGCCGGCAACTATATGAGACAGTTTCCGGCCTGGCAACTATTTGCAGGATGAGGCGCCGTAACCGCGGCCCCGGTCGGCGCCCCAGCTTTCACCGGGAGTTCGAGACCCGCTGCCGCAAGGCCGGCGTCCGGGAAGATCTCTGTGCACACCACCCGGCGCACCTGCGCCACCCTTCCGGTGGCGCTCGACGCCCACCGCCGGGTCATGATGCGGATTCTGCGGCACAGCCAGATCGCCGTGACCATGAACATCTACGCCCAGGTCACCTCGGAGGCGACCGAGACGGCCCTCACCCGGCTCGGCGAGCGGTTCCTGTGAGCTGCCGTACAAGATCGGAAAAGGCCGCCTCCCACCACGGGAAACGGCCTTTGAACTGGGTGGAGCTGAGGGGATTTGAACCCCTGACCCCCTCGATGCGAACGAGGTGCGCTACCGGTCTGCGCCACAGCCCCTCCGCCGGCGAACCGGCTTCGGTCCCACCCGGCTGACACCGGGCGGGCCGGCGACAAGGCTAACAGGTTCGGCACCCGGGAGGCGAATCACCCCCGCCCGCCACGCCGCCCCTGCCGATCATGCAGTTGTGGTGCCTCACAAATCGCACAAACCTTCTAATAACCGGCACCACAACTGCATGATCGACGCTGTGGAGGGGCGCGCGAGTGGGGGGGCCGGGGGGTTAGGCCAGGTGGGAATTGCGGGCGGACTGGTAGGGGCGGCCGCGGAGGCCGCCCGCGCGCCGGTAGGAGACCGAGCCGCCATTCGCCGCCGCGGGCAGGTCGGCCGGCCGATCCAGACCCATCGCGGCCCGGCGTACCACCTCGCGCTGGGCCGCCAAGCGGCGCTGCGCCTCCCGGCGGGCCGCCGCCCGGCGGGCCTGCTCCCGACGCACCTCCGCCTGCCGGGCGGCCAGCCAGGCCGCCTCGCGGGCCCGCGCCCGCCGCCGCCGCTGGTCGGCGATCGCCCGCTGTCGCAGGTGTACGACGTACGCGACGAGCAGCGTGCCGGTGACGGAGACGCTGATCCAGAAGCCGGGGCTGACGACGATCACGCCGATCAGTTCGACGACGTTGAGCAGCAGCAGTGCGGCGAGCACCCGACGGCGCCGGTAGACGGCCGGCGTGTGCGCCCGGCGGGGCGGCGGCCGGCGGCGGGCCCGGTGGGGCGCGGGCGGCACGGCGCTCAGCCGGCCCGAACGGCGAGCCGCGGCGGGTGGGCCGGACACCGGCGCACTCAGACCGCCCGTAACGGGATCCTCACTGAGCGTGACTACCAGGGAGCGGGGCGGGTGCACTGGCCGCCGTCCCGGCACAGTACGGCGGCGGCGCTGGCGCTGGAGCACCCGCGCCGTCGACTGCGCCCGCTCCGCCACCAGCCGCTCGGTGGCGTCGTACCGGCGAACCAGCGCCGGAGCGAGGGCGAGCAGGCCGGCGGCGGCGAGGACGGCGAGGAGCACCGAGGTCGGCACCCTCACCCCTCCCGTCACCGAATTCGGAGCAACCGCCGCCCGGCCGCAGGATCTTTCGCCGACCGGCGTCGGCCGCGTGGATCGTACGGCGATGCAGCGCTTGCCACAGCTTGCAGTTACTTGAGGTTACGGGCGACTGTCCGTGATGCCCGTACGGCGCGCCGATCCCGTGCGTGGGACGGTTCACCTCGCCGCGGCACGTACCCGGTGCCAGCGGGCCAACAGTCCGCCCTCGGCGGCGACCTCCTCGCTGGTCATCGCGTATCCGATGTGGTCCCGCCACGCACCGTCGATGTGCATGTAGCGCACGTGGTACGACTCCTCGCGGAACCCGAGCTTCTCCACCACCCGGCGGGACGGCCGGTTCTCCGGCCGGATGTTGACCTCCACCCGGTGCAGCCCGCCCGGGCCGAAGGCGTGGTCCACGGCGAGCGCCAGCGCGGTCGGGATCACGCCGCGCCCGGCCACCCGGTGGTCCACCCAGTAACCCACGTATCCGGAGCAGAACGCCCGCCGGACGATGCTGCCGACGTTGAGGTGCCCGACCACGCGCTCCTGCCCGTTCTCGCGCAGGCAGACCGCGAACGGCATCCCCTCGCCGGTACGCGCCGAGCGGCGCTGGTCCCGGTGCACCCAGCGGAACGCGGCCGGGGAGTTCAGCTCGTCCCAGTCGCCGGGCAGCGACGCCTCCCACGGGGCCAGCCAGCTCTGGTTCGCCCGCCGCACCTCCGACCAGGCGGCCGCGTCCGAACGCCGGTACGGCCGCAGCACCACCGGACCGTCCACGAGGACGGCGGGCCAGCCGGGCGGTCGTCCGGTTCCGAAGAGGCTCACGGGCGGGACCCTACGCCCGCGACCGCGGATCTCGCGAGCACGGACCGAGCGTCCCCGGTCGCTGCCCGCCGGGTTCGCGCACCCGACGGCCCGGCCCTCCGTGGACGGCGGCGGGGCTCGCGGGTCCGGTCATCGTCGGCGGTCCAGCAGCAGGACGTCCACCGTGGACCCGGCGGCGGCCGTGGTGACCCGCTCGCCGAGCACGAGCAGGCCGTTGGCCTCGGCCAGCCCGGAGAGGGTGAACGGCCCGCCACTCAGCGGCTGGACGGTGTAGCCGCCACCGCGTCGCTCGGCCACGTGGGCGGGGCGGAACTCGCGCAGTCCACCGGGCGACGACACGGTCTCCAACAGGTGTGCCCGGACGCTGGGCCGGAACACCGGCTCGGCTCCGGCCAGCAGTTGGATCGCCGGCCGGGCCAGCACCTCGAAGCCGATGAGGGCCGCACCGGGGTCGCCGGGCAGGCAGACGACCGGCACCTCCTCGGCCCCGACGGTGCCGAACCCGAGCGCGGTGCCCGGGTAGAGCGCCACGTCGGTGAAGGCCACCGGCCCGGCCCGGCCGCCCTCCCGACGGGAGAGGATCCGCCGGACCATGTCGCCGGGGCCGGTACCGGTGCCACCGGTGGTGATGATGAGGTCGGCGCGCAGGGTCTGGTCCTCCAGCAGCCCGCGCAGCCCCTCCGGGTCGTCGTCGCAGATCCCGACCCGGTACGCCAGCGCGCCCGCCTCGACGGCGGCCGCGGTCAGCGCGTGCGAGTTCGCGTCCACCACCTGGCCGGGCTGGCTCCCCCGGCCC